>CAYVXO010000204.1:0-10405 GCA_964454485.1 uncultured Rubrivivax sp. | reverse complement strand
CGGCGGCGCCTTCGAGCGCGGCTTCGAATGGCTGGCGCGCTTCGTCGAGCCGCGCCGGGCGCGCGCCGCGCTGGGCGTCACCGCCTTGCTGCTGGCCGGCGGCTGGGCGGCCAGCACGCGGCTGCAGATCGGCGACCTGGACCCCGGCGCGCCCGAACTGCGCGCCGACTCGCGCTACAACCGCGACAACGCCTACGTCACGGGGCACTACACCCTGTCGAGCGACACCTTCGCCGTCATCGTCAAGACCGCCAGGGAAGGTTGCCTGCAGTACCGCACCCTGGTGGAGGCCGACCGCCTGGCCTGGACACTGCAGCAGCTGCCCGGCGTGCAGACCACGGTGTCGCTGGCCAACGCGGTGCGCCAGATCACCGCCGGCAGCAACGAAGGCGCGCCCAAGTGGCTGACCATCGCGCGCAACCAGGACGTGCTGAACTACGGCGCGCAGCAGGCCAGCGTGAACAACCCCGACCTGTTCAACACCGACTGCTCGGTGATGCCCGTCATCGCCTACCTGGCCGACCACCGCGCCGCCACGCTGGACCGCGTGGTGCAGGCCGCCGACGCCTTCGCCGCCGACCACGCCGCCGAGGACCGCCGCTTCCTGCTGGCGGCCGGCTCGGCCGGCATCGAGGCGGCCACCAACATCGTGGTGCGCAAGGCCTGGGTGCAGATGCTGCTGTGGGTCTACGCCGCCGTGGTGCTGCTCGCCTTCGTCACCTTCCGCAGCTGGCGCGCGGTGCTGGTGGCGGTGGTGCCGCTGGTGGTGACCTCGGTGCTGTGCGAAGCGCTGATGGTGGCCCTGGGCATCGGCGTCAAGGTCGCCACCCTGCCGGTGGTGGCGCTGGGCGTGGGCATCGGTGTCGACTACGCGCTGTACCTGCTTTCGGTGCAGCTGGCGCAGCAGCGCGTGGGCGTGCCGTTGGGCGAAGCCTACCGGCGTGCGCTGCGGTTCACCGGGCGCGTGGTGGTGCTGGTGGGCGTGACGCTGGCCGCGGGGGTGGCCACCTGGGCGCTGTCGCCGATCAAGTTCCAGGCCGACATGGGGCTGCTGCTGGCGTTCATGTTCCTGTGGAACATGGTGGGCGCGGTGGTGCTGATCCCGGCGCTCTCGCACTTCCTGCTCAGGGGGACGGGGAGCCCGCGGCCTTCCGCCCCCTGACCACGACCCCGCCGCCGGGCGGGTGGCGCGAGGGTCGGGCAAGGGGACGCGGCACGCCTGCCGACGCTTCACTCCGGCTTGAAGGCGATCGACTGCAGCACGGCGCCCACGCGCTCGTAGTCGGCGTTCAGGCCGGCGCTGATCTCGGCCACGCCGAGCCCGGCACCGACGTCGAAGCCCAGTTCCAGCAGGCGGTCGCGCACGGCGGGTTGCTGCAGCACCTTGAGCGTGGCGTCGCGCAGCTGCTGCTGCACGGCCGCCGGCACGTCCGGTTGGCACCACAGGCCCATCCAGGCCAGCGCCTCCAGCTTCGGGTAGCCCAGCTCGGTGAAGGTGGGCACGTCGGGCAGCACCGGCGAGCGCCTGGGCGTGCTCACCGCGAAGGCCTTGATCCTGCCGGCGCGGATGAGCGGCAGCGAAGTGGCGATACCGTCGAACATGAGCGGCACGTGGTTGCCCATCACGTCGGTGAGCGCGGGCGTCGAGCCCTTGTAGCCCACGTGCACGAGGTCGATGCCGGCGGCCTGGTTCAGCAGCAGGCCCAGCACGTGGCTGAGCGTGCCGGCGCTGTACGAGGCCACGCTCACCTGCCCCGGGCGCGACTTCACGTAGGCGACGAGCTCCTGCAGGTTCTTCGCCGGCAGCGATGGATGGCCCACCAGCACCAGGCCGCCGCGCGCCAGTTCGGCCACGGGCCTGAGTTCCTTGCCCATGTCCAGCCTGAGCTTCACGATGTGCGGGATCTCGCTCACGAGCGAGTTTACGCCCACCAGCAGCGTGTGGCCGTCGTGCGGCGCCTGCACCAGGTCGCCCACCGCGAGCGCGCCGGCGGCGCCGGGCTTGGGCTCGACGATGGCGGTGGTGCCCAGCGCCTTGGCCAGCGGCTCGCCGACCAGGCGGGCGATGAGGTCGGCGGTGGCGCCGGCCGGACCGGCGGCGATGATGCGCAGCGGCCTGGCCGGGAAGGTCTGCGCGCGCGCCGCGAACGGCGCCAGCGTGGCCAGGGCGGCGCCGGTCACGAGCCGGCGGCGGCGGGGGGAAGGACAGGGGTGATTCATCTCGGGAGTCCGGTGCAGGGTCAGGTCAGCCAGCGCATGAGCAGCAGCGCCAGCGCGGCCAGGAAGGCAGTCTCGCCGATCATCAGGGCCACCGGCCTGAAGCCCACGGTGGCCAGTTCCTTCAGCTGGGTCTTCATGCCGATGCCGGCGATCGCCGCCACCAGGCACCAGCGCGAGGTTTCGTTGCCCAGGCCCTGCAGCGCGGCCGGCACGAGGCCGGTGCTGTTGACCAGCACCAGCGCCGCGAAGCCGAGCGCGAAGCCGGGCAGCAGCGGCGGCCGCGGCCCGCCGCCGGCGCTGCGCGCGCGCGTGATGGCGGTGGCCATCACGATCACCGGCAGCAGCATCGCCACCCGCATCAGCTTCACCAGCGTGGCGGCGTCGCCGGCCTCGGTGCCCAGGCTGTAGCCGGCGCCGACCACCTGCGCCACGTCGTGGATGGTGGCGCCGAAGAAGATGCCGGCCCGCACCGGCGACAGGCCCAGCGCCTGCGCCAGCATCGGGTAGGCCACCATCGCGAAGGTGGACAGCGCCGAGACGCCGATCACGGTGAACAGCGTCGCGCGTTCCTTCTGCGGGTGCGCCGGCAGCGCCGCCGCCAGCGCGAGCGCGGCCGAGGCGCCGCAGATCGCGGTGGCGCCGCCGGTGAGCAGGCCGAACAGCCCCTGGAAGCCGAGCGCGCGCGCCGCCAGCATCGACAGGCCGATGGTCGTGGCCACGCACACCAGCACCAGCAGGGCCGGCCCCCAGCCGAGCGCGGCCACCTGGGCCAGCGTGATGCGCAGCCCCAGCAGCGCCACGCCCAGCCGCAGCCCGCGGCGGGCGCAGAACTCGATGCCGGGGCCGCAGGGACCTTGCGTGGCGAGGAAGTTCATCGCCAGGCCCAGCAGCAGCGCGAACAGCAGCACCGGCGCGCCGTAGTGCTGGCCCAGGAAGGCGGCCGCGGCGGCCACCACGGCGCAGGCCATGACGCCGGGGAACAGCGTGCGCGTGGCCTGCAGCGCGGGGCCGGCGGCCAGCGGGAAGGCCGCCATCGTCAGGCCGTCGGCAGGCGGTGGTCGCGCAGCTGTTCGCGCAGCTTGTTCTTCTGCATCTTGCCGGTGGCGCCGAGCGGAATGGCGTCGACGAAGACCACGTCGTCGGGCGTCCACCACTTCGCGATGCGGCCTTCGTAGAAGCGCAGGAGCTCGTCGCGCTCAAGTTCGGCGCCGGGCTTCTTCACCACCACCAGCAGCGGGCGCTCGTCCCACTTCGGGTGCCGGGCGGCGATGCAGGCCGCCATGGCCACCGCGGGGTGCGCCATCGCGATGTTCTCCAGGTCGATCGAGCCGATCCACTCGCCGCCGGACTTGATGACGTCCTTGGCGCGGTCGGTGATCTGCATGAAGCCTTCGGCGTCGACGGTGGCCACGTCGCCGGTGGGGAACCAGCCGCCCACGAGGGGGTCGCCGCCTTCGCCCTTGAAGTAGCCCTGCACCACCCAGGGGCCGCGCACCAGCAGCTCGCCGGCGGACCTGCCGTCCCAGGGCAGTTCGTGGCCCTCGTCGTCGACGATCTTCAGGTCCACGCCGCAGACGGCGCGCCCCTGCTTGGCCTGCACCGCGTAGCGCTGTTCGGCGTCCAGGCCGGCGTGCACGGCCTTGAAGGTGCAGGCGGTGCCCAGCGGGCTGATCTCGGTCATGCCCCAGGCGTGCAGCACCTGCACGTCGTAGCGTTCCTGGAAGGCGCGCATCATGGCCGGCGGGCAGGCCGAGCCGCCGATCACCGTGCGCCGCATGGTGCCGAAGCGCAGCCCGTGCGCTTCCACGTGCGCCAGCAGGCCCTGCCACACGGTGGGCACGCCGGCCGAGAGCGTCACGCCCTCGGCCTCGAACAGCTCGTGCAGGCTGCGGCCGTCCAGGAAGGGGCCCGGGAACACCAGCTTCGCGCCCACCATGCACGCCACGTAGGGCAGGCCCCAGGCGTTGACGTGGAACATCGGCACCACCGGCAGGATGGCGTCGCGCGCCGAGCAGTTCAGCGAATCGGGCAGCGCCGCGGCGTAGGTGTGCAGCACCGTCGAGCGGTGGCTGTAGAGCGCGCCCTTCGGGTGGCCGGTGGTGCCGCTCGTGTAGCACAGCGACGACGCGGTGTTCTCGTCGAACCGCGGCCATTCGAAGCGGTCGCTGGCGGCGGCCAGCAGGTCCTCGTAGCACAGCAGGCCGGGCACGCTGGTGGAGGCCGGCATGTGCGCGCGGTCGGTCATCAGCACGAAGGCCTTCACCGTCCGCAGGCGCGCGGCCACCGACTCGACCAGCGGCAGGAAGGTGAGGTCGAAGAACAGCACGCGGTCTTCGGCGTGGTCGGCGATCCAGCACACCTGGTCCGGATGCAGGCGCGGGTTCAGCGTGTGCAGCACCGCGCCCGAGCCGCTCACCGCGTAGTAGAGCTCCATGTGGCGGTAGCCGTTCCAGGCCAGGGTGGCGACGCGGTCGCCGAAGCCGACGCCCAGCGCCGCCACCGCGTTGGCCAGCCGGCGCGAACGCGCCGCCAGCTCGCGGTAGGTCTGGCGGTGCACGTCGCCTTCGACGCGGCGCGAGACCACCTGCTGTTCGCCGTGGTGGCGCTCGGCGTGCACCAGCAGCGAGGAGATCAGCAGCGGCTGCTGCATCATGAGTCCGTTCATGGGGTCCTTTTCCGGTTTCAGGCCAGCGCGCCGCGCGCTGCGGCGGCGGCGGGCAGCTCGATCGGGTCGGCGGCGCGCGCCTGGTCCTCGGCGTAGCTGGCGGCGGCGCGATGGAAGGCGGCGGCGGCCAGCAGGCCCGCCAGCGGCACCAGCGTGAGCGCGGTCTCCAGGCCCAGCGCGTCCGACAGCGCACCGGCGACGAAGGGCCCGACCGCGAGCCCGAACAGGTTCTGGAACAGCGACAGCACCGAGGCGCCGGTCGAGCGCACGCCCGGGTGGGTGACGTCGATGACCACCGCGGCCGCCGGGCCCACGGTGCAGGTCATCAGGAAGCCGCCGGCGGCGACGAGCGCGAACTGCACCGGTGCGCTCAAACCCAGGCCCAGGCGCGGCGCGCCGAACGCGAAGCACAGCACCAGCAGCGTCGCCAGGCACAGCAGCGCCACCACGCGCAGCTTGAGCGCCGCGCCGCGGCGGCCGGCGCGGTCGACCACGGTGCCCCAGACCACGCTGCCGAGCGCGCCGGCCAGCACCACCAGCGCCGCCTTCAGCGCCGCCTCCTGCGGCGCGACGCCGTGCACGCGCGCCAGGAAGCTGGGCAGCCAGGACCAGACCGCCGAGACCACGATCAGCTGCGCCGGCGCCCCCACGCAGACCCAGCGCATGGTGGGCGAACGCCCGAGCGCGCGCACGATGACGCCCGCCGCGCCGGCCGTGGACCGGCGCGCCGCGTCCAGCTTCGGCGCCAGCGCCACGGTGGGGTGGTCGCGCACCGCCAGGTAGAGCAGCGCCAGCAGCAGGCCCGGGAAGCCGACGACGCCGAAGGCCGCATGCCAGCCCCAGCGGGCGGCGATCACGCCGCCCAGCATGACGCCGAGCACCGAGCCGACCGAAGCCGAGGCGAAGAAACCCGCCATCAGCGCGCCGCGCATGCGGCCCGGGAAGTGGCTCGCGATGAGCCCGGCGCCGACCGAGCCGTAGCCCGCCTCGCCCAGCCCTACGAGCGCGCGCGCGCCGGCCAGCTGCGCGTAGTTGCGCGTGAACATGCAGGAGATCGTCGCCAGGCTCCACACCGCCGCCATCGCGGCGATGCTCCTGACCCGGCTCACGCGGTCGGCGAACAGCGCCACCGGGATGCCGCCCAGCGCCACCGTGAGCGAGACCACCGAGACCAGCGCGCCGAGCTGCTTGTCCGACAGGCCCCACTCGGCCTTGAGGTGCGGGAACAGCGAGACGATCACCTGGCGGTCGACGTAGTCGAACACCATCAGCGCCACCGTCATGCCGAAGGCGAACCAGGCAGCCCCGCGGCCGGCCAGGTAGCCGTCCTGCGCGGGGGCGCGTTCGAGGGCGTGCAGGTCCATGGATCGGCTCTCCTTCAGGGCACCAGCACGGTGGCGCCGGTGGTGCGACGCGACTCCAGCGCGCGGTGCGCCTCGGCCGCGTCGGCGAGGGCGTAGGTCTGCTGCGGCTCGCCCCGGATGCGGCCGGCCAGCACGTGGCCGAACAGCTCGTCGGCCATCGCCAGCATGTGCGCGCGCGGGGTGGCGTAGTGCACCATCGCCGGCCGCGTGAGCCAGATCGAGCCCTTCATCGCGAGCAGCGTGGTGTCCACCGTCACCGGGCCCGAGGTGGTGCCGTTGCTCACCAGCGTGCCGCGCACCTGCAGGCTGTCCAGCGAGGCCATCAGCGTGTCGGCGCCCACCGAGTCGTAGACCACGGGCACGCCGCGGCCGCCGGTGAGTTCGCGCACGCGGTGCGGGATCTCGCGCGCCAGGTCGGCCGCCGTCATGCCGCCGGTGACGATGACGTGCGCGCAACCATGCGCCTTCGCCACCGCGGCCTTCTCCTCGGTGCTGGCGGTGCCGATCATGGTGACGCCGATCGCGCGCGCCCACTGGCAGGCCACCAGCCCCACGCCGCCGGCGGCCGCGTGGTAGAGAATGGTCTCGCCGCCCTGCAGCGGGAAGACCTGGCGGAACAGGTACTGCGCCGTCAGGCCCTTCATCATCAGCGTCGCCGCGCTGCGGTCGCTCACGCCTTCGGGCAGCGGGATCAGCACCTCGGCCGGCATCACGCGCACGTCGCTGTAGGCACCCTGCGGGCCCAGCAGGTAGCCGACGCGGTCGCCCGGCTTCACGAAGTCGACCCCCTCGCCCACCGCCTCGACGACGCCGACGGCGTCGCTGCCCAGGCCGTTCGGCAGCGCCAGCGGGTAGCGGCCGGTGCGGAAGTAGACGTCGATGAAGTTCACCGCCACGTGGCTGTGGCGCACGCGCGCCTGCCCCGGCCCGGGTTCGCCGACCTCGACCCGCTCGAGCGTCAGCACCTCGGGGCCGCCGGTGCGGTGGAAGCGGATGGCATGCGCCATGGGGGTGGTCTCCTCAGTGCGGCGCCGACAGGCGCGCGATGTGCTCTTCGGCCGCCGGCCAGGGGCCGTGGCCCGAGGCCGGGTTCAGGTGGCCCACGTCGCCCAGGTCGACGAGTTCGCTGCCCCAGGCCACGGCCAGTCCGGCCACGCGTTCGAAGCGGCCCAGCGGGTCGTTGCGGCTGGCGGCGACCACGCTGCGGAAGGGCAGCCTCTGGCGCGGCACCGGCAGCCAGCCGGCGGCGTCGAGCGCGGCCATCGTGGGGTAGCCCTCGGGCATGGGCGTCTCGAAGTCGGGCGGCGTGGCGAGTAGCGCGCCGTGCACCGCCCGCGTGCTGCGCCGCGCCCAGTGCGCGACCATGAGGCAGCCGCCGCTGTGCGCCACGATCACCAGCGGCCCGGCCACGCCCTGCGCCGCTTCCTCGATGGCGGCCACGCGGGCGGCGCAGTCCAGGTCGGTGCGGCCCATCGGCGCCACGCTGCGCACCCGCGGCAGGCGCGCGGCGAGCCAGGTCTGCCAGTGCGTGGCAACGGCGTCGCGCAGGCCCGGCACGATGAGCACGGTGGTCACGGCGTCCTCAGGCGTGCTGCAGGAAGCCGCGCTGCCCGTGGCGCCGGTTCGGCGCGAAGCCGTTGCGCGCCAGCGTCTCGTCGGCGTTGCGGTAGAACTCGCCGATGCGGTAGATGCGGCGCGCTTCCTTGCCGTCGGCCACCTCGCGGCCGAACTCGCGGCTCAGGCGCACCAGCTGTTCCACCTGGCGCACCGAGCTCATCTTGGCCTTCCGGTCCTGCTGCCAGATGTTGTCCTCGATGCCGCAGCGCACGTGCAGGCCCATCGCGATGGCCATCATGTTGAGCGGCAGCACGTTGAGCATGCTGGTCTCGAGCGTGAGCACCGCGCCGTCGGGCACCGCGCGCACGAAGTTGGCCAGGTTGTAGAGGTTCGGCTGGTCGAAGCCGCCGCCGATGGCCACCCAGGTGAGGATGAGCGGCACGTTGCACACGCCGCGGCGCATCATGCGTTCCACCGTCTCCAGCTGGCTGATGTTGGCGAGCTGGAAGTGGGTCTGGATGCCCTTGGCCGACAGGCGGCGGATGTGCTCCTCCACCCACTCCGGGCCGGCCGGGATGGTCATCTCGCGGTAGGCGCGGTACATCTCCGGCGTCGCCAGCGAGGTGCCGGCGATGTCGGCTTCGCACATCTGCTCCACCACGTTCATCTGGTTGGAGTTGATGGCGATGGTCACCTGGTCGGGCGTGGGCGTCAGCTCGGCCAGCATGTGGCGCGTGTCGTCGCTCAGCCACTTCGCGGCCTCGCCCTCGCCTTCGGGCGCGAAGCTGATGGAGCCGCCGACCTGGATGACGAGGTCGGGCACGCGGGCGCGGATGCCGGCGATGAGCTCGTTGAACTTCGACAGCCGCTTGCTGCCCTTGCCGTCGGGTTCGCGCACGTGCAGGTGCAGCACGGTGGCGCCGGCGTTCCAGCAGTCCACCGCCTTCTGGATCTGCTCGTCCATGCTGACCGGAATGTCTTCCGGGAAGTCCGAGGGCATCCACTCGGGCCCGTAGGGGGCGACCGTGATGACGAGCTTTTCCTGGTTCTCGGGGAACAGCGATCCGTCCTGGAAGTTCATGGCAGTGCTTTCTTGAAGAGGGGTGGTTCAGAAGGGGCGGTCGCCGACGATGCCGGCGCGTTCCATCCGCCGGTGGCAGGGCGCGTAGTCCATCACCGCGTAGTGCTGGGTCGAGCGGTTGTCCCACATCGCCATCGAGTTCGGCTTCCAGCGCCAGCGCACCTGGTATTCCGGAATGAAGGCCTGGCTCACCAGGTAGCGCAGCAGGTCGCTGGCGCCGTGGGTGAAGTCCTGGCCCACGCGCACGTTCTCGGGCGTGTGGAAGTTCGTGAAGTGGGTAGTGAAGCCGTTGACGAACAGCACCTTCTCGCCGGTCTCGGGGTGGGTGCGCACCACCGGGTGCTCGGGGTCGGGGTACTGCGCCTTCAGCGCCAGGCGCTTCTCGACCGGCATCGCGGCGCCGAAGCTGGCCTCGATGCTGTGGCGCGCACGCAGGCCCGCGATCTGCTGCTTCACGTGCGCGGGCAGGCGCTCGTAGGCCAGCGCCATGTTGGCCCACATCGTGTCGCCGCCCACCGGCGGGCATTCCACGCAGCGCAGCACGCAGCCCATGGGCGGCGCCTCGCGCCAGGTGGCGTCGGTGTGCCAGGCGTTCTCGTAGCGGTCGTTCGGGGTGTCCGGGCGCTTGTAGATGCGCACCAGGCCCGGGTGCTCGGGGTCGCTGCCGGCCACCGGGTGGTCTTCCAGCTCGCCGAAGTGGCGCGCGAAGGCCACGTGCTCGGCACGCGTGATGTCCTGGTCGCGGAAGAACAGCACCTTGTGCTGCAGCAGCAGCGCGCGGATCTCGGCCATCAGGCCGGCGTCGCGCGAGGCCACGCCCAGGTTCACGTTCGAGAGCTCGGCGCCGATGGCGCAGGTGAGCGGCTCCACGCGGATGCTGCCGCGCACGACGGCCGGTGCTTCAGGGGTGTCCACGTTCATGCTTCGTCTCCTTGTCGGTTCTTCGGAGACGGAGGTTAGGCAGGCGAAGCGCCGGCAGGCCCCCCATCGCAGAGGGGGGCCCGCGGGTGCGCGCCGGCCTCAGTGGGCGGCGACGGCGGACGCCACGGCGGCCGGGCGCGGTCCGCGCGCGGCGAGGGCGAAGAACACCACCGAGGTGATGGCCAGCACGTCGGTGGCCAGCAGCACCAGCGTGAGCGGTTGCGCCGAACCACCCGCCGCCAGGCGGTCGCTGACGGCACCGACGGCGAGGTTGCCGATCGCGATGGCGAACACGTTGATGAGCAGCATCGTGAGCCCGGTCACCGTGGAGCGCATGCGGTCGGGCGTGAGGCCCTGGATGAGCGCGTTCGCCGGGCCGTAGGCCGCCAGCGGCATGAAGAAGCCGGCGCACAGGCCGGCATAGAACAGCGCCGAGCCCGGGGCCGCGAAGCGGTGCGCCAGCATCAGCGGCCCGCACAGCAGCACCAGCAGCACCAGGAAGCCGGCGTGGCCGCCCGGCAGCCGGCGCGCCAGGCGGTCGCCCAGCCAGCCGCCGGCCAGCGAGCCGGCGGCGCCGAAGGCCAGCTGCAGCACGCC
>CAYVXO010000203.1:0-10438 GCA_964454485.1 uncultured Rubrivivax sp. | reverse complement strand
GCCGGTGCTGTGGTGGAGCCCCGACCCGCGCATGGTGCTGCCGGTGGCCGAGTTCCGCCTGCACCGTTCGCTGGCCAAGGTGCTGCGCCGCTTCCTGCGCACGCCCGGCTGCGAGGTGCGGGTCGACAGCGCCTTCGGCCGCGTCGTCGAGGCCTGCGCCGGCACGCCGCGCGACGGCCAGCAGGGCACCTGGATCGTGCCCGCCATGGTGCGCGCCTACCTGGCCTGGCACCGCCTGGGCCGCGTGCACAGCTTCGAGACCTGGGAAGGCGACACGCTGACCGGCGGACTGTACGGGGTGGCGATCGGGCGCATGTTCTACGGCGAGTCGATGTTCGCCCACCGCACCGACGCTTCGAAGATCGCGCTCGCGGCGCTGGTGTGCTTCGCGCGCGAACACGGCATCGAGCTCATCGACTGCCAGCAGAACACGCGCCACCTGGCCAGCCTGGGCGCGCGCGAGATCCCGCGGCGCGCGTTCGAAGACCACCTGGCCCGCGCCTGCGGGGCGCCGGACATCGCCGATTGGACCTATCATGTTCCGATGTGGCGCCACCTGGGGCTGGACCCCGGCGCAGCGCCCGCCGATCCGACCGACGCGTGACGCACCCGAAAGAGCTTCCCCTGTCGTCGTTGCAGTTCTATGCGACGGCACCCTACCCCTGCAGCTACCTGCCGGGGCGGCAGGCCCGCTCGCAGGTGGCCACGCCCAGCCACCTGATCCACGCCGACGCGTATTCAGGCCTCGTGGCCAACGGCTTCCGCCGCAGCGGCATGTTCACCTACCGGCCCTACTGCGACGGCTGCCGTGCCTGCGTGCCGCTGCGCGTGCCGGTGGCCGGCTTCCAGCCCACGCGCAGCCAGCGCCGCGCGCACAAGGCGCATGCCCACCTGAAGGCGCGCGTGCTGCGGCTGTGCTTCGTGCCCGAGCACTACCAGCTCTACCTGCGCTACCAGTCGGGCCGCCACTCGGGCGGCGGCATGGACCACGACAGCGTCGACCAGTACACCCAGTTCCTGCTCCAGAGCCGCGTCAATTCGCGCCTGGTGGAGTTCCGCGACCCCGGCGTCGGCGGCCAGCCCGGCACGCTGCGCATGGTGTCGATCCTGGACGTGCTGAACGACGGCATCTCGGCCGTCTACACCTTCTACGAGCCCGACCCCCAGGCCAGCTACGGCACCTACAGCGTGCTGTGGCAGATCGAGCAGACCAAGCTGCTCAAGCTGCCCTACGTCTACCTGGGCTACTGGATCGCCGAGAGCCCGAAGATGGCCTACAAGGCACTCTTCAGGCCGCACCAGCTGCTGGTCGACGGCCGCTGGCAGGACGCCGCCGAGCTTCAGCCGCCGCCGGCGTAGCGCCAGACCTTCCCGTTCTCCACGGCCTCGCCGTCGCCGCGCAGCTTGATCAGGTGCGCCAGCAGCGAGCGCGCCGCCACCGGGTGCAGGCCCAGCGGCACGTCGTCGTAAACCTTGGGCAGCAACGCCTCGACGTCGCCTTCGCCCACCGACTGCAGCGCCGCGCGCACCTTGGCTTCGCGCGCCAGCCGGTGGCGCATCAGCCCGCGCAGCACCGCCATCGGGTCGGCCACCAGCCAGCCGTGGCCGGGCGCGAACCATTCGATGTCCTCGGCCAGCAGCGCTTCCAGCGCGCGCAGGTACGCCGCCATGTCGCCGTCGGGCGGGTTGATGACGACGGTGGAGCCCTGCATCACGTGGTCGCCGGTGAAGAGGGTCTTCTCGGCTTCGAGCAGGTAGCACAGGTGGTTGGACGCATGGCCGGGCGTGTGGATCGCGCGCAGCGAAGTGCCGTCGGGCAGCGGGAGGCTTTCGCCGCCGGCCAGCGCCTGCGTCGGCCGGAAGGTTGCGTCCTGGCCATTGGGGAAGTCGGCCACGCGACCCAGCACCGGCGCGCCGGTGGCTTCGGCGAGCGCGCGCGCGCCCGGCGAGTGGTCGACGTGGGTGTGGGTGACGAGGATGCGCTCCAGCGGCCCCGGCAGCGCGGCGCGCAGGGCCTGCAGGTGCGCCGCGTCGGCCGGCCCGGGGTCGATGACGCAGCAGCCGCGCGCGTCGCCGACGATGTAGCTGTTGGTGCCGGGCCCGGTCATCACGCCGGCGTTCGGCGCCGTGACGCGGCGCACGCGCGCCGAGAGCTGCACCGCGCGCCCGGGCACGATGTCGCAGAAGGCGTCGCCGCGGCCTTCGGGGTCCAGGCGCGCCACTTCGGCATAGGGCAGCTCGTCGGGCAGCACGACGCGCGGGCCGGCCGCGGTGCGCGCGTGGCGCGGCATCGTGCGGGTGATCTGGCGCGGCGTGCGCGCGTGGGCCAGCACGTCTTCCACGCTCGCGAAGCGCGTCAGCTCCTGCAGCGTGCGCCGCGTCACCGGCAGCAGCTTGAGGCCGCGCGCCGGCTCCAGCGCGGCGGCGGGGGTGAGCCACATCAGCTCGACCGTCTCGCCGAGGTCGGGCACCGCCTCCTGCCCTTCGGGCGCGCGCGCCACGAGGAAGCGGGTGTCGAAGCGCTTGTTCGTTCCCGGTGGCGTGAGCCAGTGGCTCCAGTAGTGCAGGCCGCGCAGGTCGAACGAAAAACCCAGCGCGCGGCACAGGTCGGCGGCGCCGATCTCACCGGCGTGCAGCCGGTGGCGCCACTCGGCCAGCGGCGCGACGTCGAGCGCGCGGTCGGCCAGCAGCAGGCCCACTTCCTCGAAGCACTCGCGCAGCGCGGCCACCGCGTAGTCGAGCCCGCCTTCGGCCAGGCCCAGCAGGCGGCTCATGCCGGCGTCGTCGGCGCCCACGCAATGCGCGTGCGCCTCGCGGTCGCGTGCGTCGAGCACGCCGCCGGGGAAGACGGCGGCGCCGCTGCGGATGTCGTTGTCGCGCTCGGCGCGGCGCAGCATCAGAAGCTCGAAGCCGCCGCCCGCCAGGTCGCGCAGCAGCAGCACCGATGCGGCGGCGCGCGCGCCGGCCGGGAGCTGGTAAGGCGTGCTCATCGTGCCGCTCCCGCCGCCTTCAGCGCGGCGATCTCTTCGGCCCGGTAGCCGGCCTCGGCGAGCACCTCGTCGGTGTGCTGGCCGATCGCCGGGGCCGGCCGCGGCGGCTCGGGCGGCGAGCGGTCGAAGCGCGGCGCCGGCGCCGGCTGCATGACGCCGTCGACCTCGACGAAGCCGCCGCGCGCCTGGGCGTGCGCATGCTGCGGCGCCTCGGTCATCGCGAGCACGGGCGCGAAGCAGGCGTCGCTGCCCTCGAGCACCGCGCACCACTCGTCGCGTGTCTTCGTGCGCATGAGCGCGGCGATCGCCGCGCGCATCTCCGGCCACACCCGGCGGTCGTACTGGCGCTTCACGAAGCGTTCGTCCAGGCCGATGCGGCGCGCCAGCTCGGCGAAGAACTTCGGCTCCAGCGGGCCCAGCGCCACGTGGCGGCCGTCGGCGCATTCGTAGGAGGCGTAGAAGGGCGCGCCGCCGTCCAGCAGGTTGGCGCCGCGCGTTCCGGCGTCCCAGGTGCCGGCCGCCTGCAGGCCGTAGAAGATGGACATGAGCGACGCGGCGCCGTCCACCATCGCCGCGTCGACCACCTGGCCGCGGCCCGAGCGCTGGCGCTCGAACACCGCCGCCAGCAGGCCGAAGGCGAGGTAGAGCGCGCCGCCGCCGTAGTCGCCCACCAGGTTCAGCGGCGGCAGCGGCGCGCCTTCTTTCGGGCCGATGGCGTGCAGCGCGCCGGACAGCGCGATGTAGTTGAGGTCGTGCCCCGCCGCCTGCGCCAGCGGGCCCTGCTGGCCGAAGCCGGTCATGCGGCCGTAGACCAGGCGCGGGTTGCGCGCGTGGCAGTCGGCCGGACCCAGGCCCAGGCGCTCGGCGACGCCGGGGCGGAAGCCTTCGATCAGCACGTCGGCGCGGTCCACCAGGCGCAGCACCGCTTCGCGCGCGGCGGGCGACTTCAGGTCCAGCGCCGCCGAGCGCCGGTTGCGCGCGGCGACGTCGAAGCGCGGCTCCATCGCCAGCCCCAGCCCGCTGGGCTCCAGGCGGTCGACGCGCACGACGTCGGCGCCCAGGTCGGCCAGCAGCATCGCGCACATCGGCCCCGGGCCGATGGAGGCGAGTTCCACCACGCGCAGTCCTTGCAGCGGTCCCATCGCGGCGCTCCTTCAGTGGGCCGCGCGCAGGCGCGCGGCGAAGGCCTCGACGGCCGGGTCGGCGGAACGCACAGGGGCTGTGGCGTCCCAGTCCTGCAGCGTCGCGCGCAGGGTGCGGCGCAGCGTCTCGGGCTGCGGGGTCAGCGGGCCGAAGAAGCGCACCCGGCGCTCGTCCAGCACGGCCAGCGTGGGGAAGGTCTCGACGTCGAGGTCGCCGACGAGGTCGGACTCGTCCTCGATGTCGACCCAGCGCACCTGCAGCGCGGGGTCGGCGGCGCCGAATTCGGCGGCCACCGACTGCAGCACGGGCGCGTAGCCGTCGCAGGTGCGGCACCAGCCGGCGCACAGGCAGGCCACCCACAGCGGCGTGGCGGAAGGGGATGATGCGGTCATGACAGGCAACTGTAGCGCCCCGCCTGCGCTTGCCGTTACCGTGCGGCCTGGCATGAAGATCCTCGGAGACCGCATGAGACCGCTTCGCCGCGCCGCCTGCCTGCTGGCCGCCGCCCTCGCCTGCGGCCCCGCCCTGGCCTGGGGCCCGGACGGCCACCGCACCGTGGGCGCCATCGCCGAGAGCCTGCTCGCCGGCACGCCCACGGCGGCCAAGCTCAAGCCGTTGCTGAAGGGCCTCTCGCTGCGCGACGCCGCCAACTGGGCCGACTGCCTGCGCGGCTTCGGCCCCGGCCCCGCCTACGACTACCCCGACAAGGGCAAGCACCCGGCCTGCGCGCCCTTCGAGACCGATGCCGGCATCGCCGAGATGCGCGACTTCGTGCGCCGCAACGACGCCAACTGCAAGCGCCGCCCGCACGAAGGCCCCTGTCACGAGGCCTACCACTACACCGACGTCGACCCCGCGCTCGGCCGCTACGACCCGCAGTTCACCGGCACGCGCGACGTCGACATCGTGGCCGCCACCGGCGCCACGCTGCGCGTGCTGCAGGGGCACGCCGCGCCGGCGCCCTTCAGCATCCGCGGCAAGCGCGAAGCCCTGCTGCTGCTGGCCCACTACGTCGGCGACCTGCACCAGCCGCTGCACGCCGGCGCCGTCTATCTGGACGCCAAGGGCCACCTGCTGCACCCGCGCACGGGCCCGGCGCCTGCGGGCAGCAGCACGGTGGGCGGCAACGACATCGTCCCGGTCGACGCCTTCACCGGCCACGAGATGGGCAAGCTGCACGCGATGTGGGACGACGTCCCGGCCGCGCTGCTGGCCGGCCACCTGGACGACGCGTGGAAGGCGGCTGCGCGCGCCGTGCCCGCCACCGCCGGCGACCCCGCCACCTGGCCCGCGGCCTGGGCCGGCGAGACCATCGTCGCCGCGCGCCAGGCCTTCGACGGCGTGCGCTTCCAGCCGCGCGAAGCCGGCCTCTGGCACGCCACCCTGCCCACCGGCTACCGCGACCGCATGACGGCGCTGAAGAAGACCCAGCTCACGCGCGCCGGCGCCCGACTGGCGCAGCTGCTGCAGGCGGCATTGAAGTAGCGGCCGGTTAGAGTCCGGCCGGATGTCGACCCCAGCGCCTGCCGACCCCAGCTTCGCCCAGGCGCTGCGCTTCTGGCTCAAGCTGGGCTTCGTCAGCTTCGGCGGGCCCGCGGGGCAGATCGCGATCATGCATGCCGAGCTGGTGGAGCGCCGGCGCTGGATCAGCGAAGGCCGCTTCCTGCATGCGCTGAACTACTGCATGGTGCTGCCCGGCCCGGAAGCACAGCAGCTCGCCACCTACATCGGCTGGCTGATGCACCGCACGCGCGGCGGCATCGCGGCCGGGGCGCTGTTCGTGCTGCCTTCGCTGTTCATCCTGGTCGCGCTCTCCTGGATCTACGTCGCCTTCGGCCAGGTGCCGCTGGTGGCCGGCCTCTTCGACGGCATCAAGCCGGCCGTGACCGCCATCGTGGTGCACGCGGCCTGGCGCATCGGCTCGCGGGCGCTGAAGAACGGCTGGCTGTGGGCGATCTCGGCGGCGGCCTTCGTGGCGATCTTCGCCTTGCACCTGCCCTTCCCGCTCATCGTGCTGACGGCGGGGCTCGTGGGCTACGTGGGCGGCCGTGTCGCGCCGCAGCGCTTCGGCGGTGCCGGCCACGCGGCGGCGAAGGCCTCGTACGGGCCGGCGATGATCGACGACGACACGCCCACGCCGGCGCACGCGCGATTCAGCCGCACCCGCCTGGCGGCCGTGCTGGGCACGGGCCTCGTGCTGTGGGCGGCGCCGCTGGCGCTGCTGGCGGCCTGGGGCGGCGCGCAGGGCACGCTGGCGCAGATGGGCTGGTTCTTCACCAAGGCCGCGCTGCTCACCTTCGGCGGCGCCTACGCGGTGCTGCCCTACGTGGTGCAGAACGCGGTCGCCACCTACGGCTGGCTCAGCGCCGCGCAGACGATCGACGGCCTCGCGCTCGGCGAGACCACGCCCGGGCCGCTCATCATGGTGGTCGCCTTCGTCGCCTTCGTCGGCGGCTGGCAGAGCACGGACCTGGCGGCGCTGCTGGGCCCGCAACACCGCTTCGCGGCCGCTGCGATCGCCGCCACCGCGGTGACCTGGTTCACTTTCCTGCCCTCGTTCGTGTTCATCCTGGCCGGCGGGCCGCTGGTCGAACGCACGCACGGCGACCTGAAGTTCACCGCGCCGCTCACCGCCATCACCGCCGCGGTGGTGGGCGTGATCGTGAACCTGGCGCTCTTCTTCGGCCAGGCCGTGCTGTGGCCGCGCGGCTGGGGCGGCGGCGTCGAGGTCTTCGCCGCCGTGCTGGCGCTGGCGGCCGCGCTGGCGCTGTTCCGCTTCAAGCGCGGGGTGATCGAGGTCATCGCCGCCTGCGCGCTGGCCGGGCTCGCGTGGCGGCTGCTGCGCTGACTACACTCTCGGCCCCTTCCCACGAACACCACAGGAGACACCATGACTGCGCCCCTGCAGCGCCGCCGATTCGTCGCCGCCGCGCTGGCCTTCTTCGCCGCACCGCTGTTCGCCGCCTCGGTCGCCCCGGTGGCGGCCGAGAACGGCATGGTCGTGACCGCCCAGCACCTGGCCACCCGCGTGGGGGTCGACGTGCTGAAGGACGGCGGCAACGCCATCGACGCCGCGGTGGCCGTGGGCTACGCGCTCGCCGTGGTCTACCCGGCCGCGGGCAACCTGGGCGGCGGCGGCTTCATGACGATCCAGCTCGCCGACGGCCGCCGCACCTTCCTCGACTTCCGCGAGAAGGCGCCGCTGGCCGCCAAGGCCGACATGTACCTGGGCCCGGACGGCAACGTGGTGCCCAACCTCTCCACCAAGGGCCACCTGGCGGTGGGCGTGCCGGGCAGCGTCTCGGGCTTCGAGACCGCGCTCGCGAAGTACGGCACCATGAAGCGCGCCCAGCTGATCGCGCCGGCCATCAAGTACGCCGAGGAAGGCTTCGCGCTCGAGCAGGGTGACGTGGACCTGCTGGCCACCGCCACCGAGGATTTCAGGAAGGACCCGGCCACCGCCGCCATCTTCCTCAAGGCCGGCGGCGTGCCCTACGCCGCGGGCGACAAGCTGGTGCAGAAGGACCTGGCGAAGACGCTGGCGCGCATCCGCGACGAAGGCGCCAAGGGCTTCTACGCCGGGCCGGTGGCGGCCGCCATCGTGGCCAGCAGCCAGGCGGGCAAGGGCATCATCACCCAGGCCGACCTGGACCGCTACAGCACGCGCGAGCTGAAGCCGGTGGAGTGCGACTACCGCGGCTTCCACGTGGTCTCGGCACCGCCGCCCAGCAGCGGCGGCGTGATCGTCTGCGAGATCCTGAACGTGCTCGAAGGCTACCCGCTGAAGGAGCTGGGCTTCCGTTCGGCGCAGTCGGTGCACTACCAGATCGAGGCCATGCGCCATGCCTACATGGACCGCAACAGCTACCTGGGCGACCCCGACTTCGTCAAGAACCCGCTGGACCGCCTGCTGAGCAAGGACTACGCCGGCAAGATCCGCGCCGCCATCGACCCCGCGAAGGCCGGCATCAGCAGCCAGATCAAGCCCGGCGTGCCGCCGCACGAAGGCAGTAACACCACCCACTACAGCATCGTCGACAAGTTCGGCAACGCGGTGGCCGTGACCTACACGCTCAACGACTGGTTCGGCGCCAAGGTCACCGCCGGCGGCACCGGCGTGCTGCTGAACAACGAGATGGACGACTTCACCGCCAAGGTGGGCGTGCCCAACCTGTACGGCCTGGTGCAGGGGCAGGCCAACAGCATCGCGCCCGAGAAGCGGCCGCTGTCGTCGATGAGCCCGACCATCGTCACCCAGGACGGCAAGCCCGTGATGGTGGTCGGCACGCCGGGCGGCAGCCGCATCATCACCGCGGTGCTGCACACCATCCTGAACGTGGTCGACTACGGCATGAACCTGCAGGAAGCGGTGGACGCGCCGCGCTTCCACCAGCAGTGGCTGCCCGAGGCGACCAACCTGGAGCGCTTCGCGATCAGCCCGGACACCGAGAAGATCCTGCTCGGCATGGGCCACAAGTTCGGCAATCCGCAGCCGGCCAATCACGTCGCCGCCATCCTGGTGGGCGCGCCCACGCTGGGCGGCAAGCCGGTGGGCAACAACCGCTACTACGGGTCGAACGACCCGCGCCGCAACACCGGGCTCGCGCTGGGCTACTGACGCACCCGGCCGCTGGCCAGGTAGACCGCGCCGCCCCATAGCGACTGCACCTGCAGGCCCGTGAGGTGGCGCGCCAGACGCGCCCAGGGCTGGTCCAGGCCCTGCAGCGTCGTCACCGAGTAGAGCGCCGCGCCCAGCACGAACAGGTTGAGCGGCAGCGCCCAGGGCGGCGCCCACTGCAGCCCGGCCGCCGCCACGTGCGCGCCGGGCTTCAGGTGCGCCAGCAGGTGGGCCAGTGCCGCCTCGCTCTGCAGCACGTCGTGCGTGAACATGAAGAGCGCGGCGTCGGCTTTGCCTTCCAGCGGCGCCGACTCGGCGGCGGCCTCCAGCAGCCGCACCTGGCGCCAGCCGGCGCCCTGCACGCGGCGACGCGCCTGCGCCATCATCTCCGGGCTCTGCTCGATGCCCACCACGCGGCCGCGCGGCCCCACCAGGGGCGCCAGCAGCGGGAAGCTGAGGCCGGTGCCGCAGGCCACGTCGAGCACGGTCTCGCCCTTGCCGAGCGCCAGCGCCTGCACCACGCGCCGGCGCACCGGCTCGAAGGCGGCCAGTTCCAGGTCGTAGAGGCGGGCCCGGCGCCGGTACTGCGCCAGCGCCGGCTCGCGCGGATGCGTTCGCCGGGAAGCCACGTTCGCGACTGTAGAGGCCCGCGGCCGCAGTAGCATCGCGTCTGGTCAAGTTTTCCTGCCCGCGATGAGCGCCTTCACCGAAGAGAAGGTCCTGTCGGTCCACCACTGGACCGACCGCCTTTTCACCTTCACCACCACGCGCAACCCCGCCCTGCGCTTCTCGAACGGGCATTTCACGATGATCGGCCTCCGGGTCGACAACAAGCCGCTGGTGCGCGCCTACAGCATCGTCAGCCCCAACTACGAGGAGCACCTGGAGTTCCTCAGCATCAAGGTGCCCGACGGGCCGCTCACCTCGCGCCTGCAGCACATTCAGGTGGGCGAGAGCATCATCGTCGGCAGGAAGCCCACCGGCACCCTGGTGTGCGACTACCTGCTGCCCGGCAAGCGGCTGTACCTGCTGGGCACCGGCACCGGGCTGGCGCCGTTCATGGCGATCATCCGCGACCCCGAGGTCTACGAACGCTTCGAGCAGGTGGTCCTGGTGCACGGCGTGCGCCAGGTGGAGGAACTGGCCTACCACGAGCTGCTCACCAAGCACCTGCCGCAGCACGAATTCCTGGGCGAGGCGATCACGCGGCAGCTGCTGTACTACCCCACGGTCACGCGCCAGGCCTACCGCAACATGGGGCGCATCACCGAAGTCATCGAAAGCGGCAAGCTCTTCGAGGACCTGGACCTGCCCAACATCGACCCCATCCACGACCGCGTGATGATCTGCGGCAGCCCGGCCATGCTGCGCGACCTGAAGCACATGCTGGAGCAGCGCAACTTCCGCGAAGGCAACACCAGCACGCCGGGCGACTTCGTCATCGAACGCGCGTTCGCCGAGCAATGAAGACACCGCGCGCCGCCCGGGTCTGGCTGCTGGCGGCGGCCGCCGCACTCGGCGCCGGCTGCGCCAGCGGGCCCGACAGCGGCAGCACGCCCATCGTCACCCGCACCAGCAAGAACACCACCTGGGCCACGCCCGAAGCGCTGGCGGCCGACGCCGCGGCCGCCGATGCTGCCGCGGCGCGGCGCAACGAGCGCACGCCACCGCGCGCCGCACCGGCGCC
>CAYVXO010000202.1:0-10469 GCA_964454485.1 uncultured Rubrivivax sp. | reverse complement strand
AGTTCGTCTACCAGGCGCGCACCGACGACATGATCATCTCCGGCGGCTACAACATCGCCGGCCCGGAAGTGGAAGGCGCGCTGCTGCTGCACCCGGCGGTGGCCGAATGCGGCGTCGTCGGCCAGCCCGACGAGGCGCGCGGCCAGATCGTCAAGGCCTACGTGGTGCTCAAGCCCGGCCACACCGGCGACGAGGCGATGACGAAGGCGCTGCAGGACTTCGTCAAGCAGACCGTGGCGCCCTACAAGTACCCGCGCGAGATCGAGTACCGCAGCACGCTGCCGCGCACCGAAACCGGCAAGCTGCAGCGCTTCAGGCTGCGGACCGGCTGACCGCCGGTGCGCCGGCGCCGTAGGTGAGCCGGCTCCAGAGCGCCTCCATCGGCCCGCGCTCGTGGCGGCGCAGCCACCACAGGCTGAAGGGCACCTGGATCGCGAAGTAGATGACGAACGCCAGTGCCAGCCCGGCCGCGGGACCGACCCGGTTCCACAGCCCGAAGCCCCAGCCGTCGAAGAGCGTGATGCACATCAGCGTCTGCATCAGGTAGTTGGTGAGCGGCATCCGCCCGGCGGCGGCCAGCGGCGCCAGCCGGCGCTGCCAGGCCGGGCGCTGCGCCAGCTGCAGGATCACCAGCACGTAGAAGATCATCATCGAAGGCCGACCCGTCCAGTAGCACAGGCTGGCCAGCCACTTGGCGGGCGAAGGGCCGGGCGTGCGGTTGAGCTCGTAGATGATGGTCGACAGCGCCGCGCAGACCAGCCCCACGCCCAGTGCCCACCACGTCAGGCGCCGGATGCGCGGCAGCAGTTCGGGAATGCGCTGCACCCAGCGCTCGCGCCCGGCCAGCAGCCCCAGCAGCATGGTGAGCGACATCTGCACGTACCAGCCCAGCGTGCCCCACAGCGACATCGGGTTGTCGTAGAAGAAGGCCGTCACGCGCGCCGTCTCGGCGGCCGCCTGCCAGAAGCTGCCGTGGCCGAAGGCGGCGTTGTTGCTGGCTTCGAAGACCTTCTCCTTGGCCACCAGCGCGGCCGTCATCTCGGGCGTCATCACCGCGAGCCGGATGGCGCCGTTGACGGCCGGGAACAGCAGGCACAGCAGGATGAGCGTGACGATGGTGCGCCGCCCCGCATGGCGCAGCGGGAAGACCAGCAGCAGCCCCAGCACCGCGTACACGTGCAGCACGTCGCCGGACCAGAGCACGAAGGCGTGCACCAGCCCGATCGCCGCCAGCACCAGCAGCCGGCGCAGGTACGGGCCGGTGGCATGGTCGGGGTCGCGTTCGACCATGCGGCCGTACTGGATCGTGAAGCCGATGCCGAACAGCAGGCTGAACATGCTATTGAACTTGCCCGAGAACAGCGTGTCGCGCAGCTGCTCGGCCGCCTGGTCCAGCGCGCCCGGCCACAGGTGCGAGCCGTCGGCTTCGGCGAAGAAGCTCTGGCCAAAGCCGGGCATGTTCATGATCAGGATGCCCAGCAGCGCGAAGCCGCGCACGATGTCCAGGACCTGGATGCGTTCGGCGGCAGGCAGCGAAGTGGCGGTGGCGCTCATGCGGGGGTTCCTTTCCAGAACCGTTGTGCCGCGCATTCTGCGCGCCACCCACTTGCCGCGTCATCCCTACGGCTGATGTCCTATCGGGGCCAGTCCATGACGTCTGCGGGCGCGGTCGCAGGCCTCGTCGCCCACGCCCTGCGGCGCGCGCGCGCCGAACTCGCGGCAGGGCGACGGCCGTTCGGCGTGGATGCCGCACTGCACCTGCACGCCGATGGTGCCCACCAGCGCGGCGCAGCGCGGCGGCTGGTGGTCGGTGCCGCGCAGGCGGCACAGGGTGGCGGTGATCGGCTCGGCCAGCCCGGCGGGCACGGCACCGCCTTCGGGTTCCCACTCCTCGCGCGCGAAGTCGACGCGGAGAGCCGCGCAGCAGGCGCCGCAGCGCAGGCAGGGATTGGTCACGCGCGCACGACCGTGACCGTGCACTCCGCCTGCGCCACCACCTGCGAGCTCACGCTGCCCAGGTAGCGCCGCAGCGCCGAGGCGCCGCGCGCGCCCATCACGATGTGGTCGACCTGGTTGCGGGTGGCGAAGTCGATGATCGCGGCCGCCGCGTCGGGCGCTTCCAGCACGTGGAAGGTGAGCCGGCCCTCGTCGAGCGCGAGCGACTTGCTGATCGGCCGCGCCCAGTGCTTCAGCGCGACGAGCTGCTTCACGTGCTTGCTGTGGCCCTTCTCGTCGACCAGCTCGTCGATGCCGATGCGCGCCGTGCGCAGCACCGCCATGCAGGCCAGGCGCGCGCCGGGCTCGGTGACGACGATGCGGCGCACCGTCTCGCGCAGCTGCTCCAGCAGCGCCTCGCCGCCGTTGTCGACGTCGACCGCGGCCAGGATGATCGGGCTCTTCATCACCTGGCTGGCGATGCCCAGCCCCGGCTCGGCGCGCGCCTCGGCGCCGAGGGCGAAGAACCAGCGCTTGAAGACCTTCATCGGTCCGCTCTGGCGCAGCCGCTCGGCGCGCGCGGTGAGCACCACCTCGGCCGGGCTCTGCAGGTCCAGCGCCAGCTGCGCCGCGCTCTGGTAGCGCCGCTCGGGCTTCACCTCCAGACACTTGAGGATGACCTCCTGCAGCCAGGGCGGGCAGTCGGCGCGGATCGAGCGCGGCGGGATCGGGTCCACGTACAGCCGCCGCCGCAGCCCGCGCACCGTGTTCGGTGCGCCGAAGGGGCGCTCGCCGGTGGTGAAGTGGTAGAGCATGACGCCGAGCGCGAAGATGTCGCTGCGCGGGTCGTTGCGCACGAACTGCACCTGCTCGGGCGACATGTACGGGCCGGTGCCCATCGGCAGCCGGAATTCCTCTTCGAGCAGGTCGGGCAGGCGGTCGTGGCGCGACAGGCCGAAGTCCACCAGCACCGCCGTGCCGTCGGGCCGGAACATGATGTTGCTGGGCTTCACGTCCAGGTGCACCAGGTGCTGCTTGTGCAGGTCGTGCAGCGCGGTGGCCACGCGCGAGCCGATCTCGATGACCTCGTCGATCGCGAGCGGCGCATCGTCCAGCCGCGGGCGCAGCGAATGGCCTTCGATGCGCTCCATCACGATGTAGGGCGTGCGCGCCCAGTCGCCGCGCGCCACGAACCTGGGCACGTGGTGGCCGTGCAGCACCGGCAGGATCATCTGCTCGACCTCGAAGCCGACGATCGTGGCCGGGTCCTCGCCGCCCTTGATGCGCGGCACCTTCATGATGAGCGGCATCTCCTCGTGCCGCCCGTCGGCATGCGTCACGCGCCACAGGTGCGCCATGCCGCCCTGGTGCAGCCGCTCTTCCAGCCGGAAGCCGTCGACCACGTGGCCGGTGCCCAGCGGCTGCGCCGCGCTGGCTTCACTGTCCATCTTCGAGCCGGGCGGCCAGCCGCTGCGGCAGCTGGGCGGCGCGGATCTTGGCCGCCGCGCCTTCGGTGTCGTAGGGCACGCGCCAGTAGGTGAGCTCGCTGCCGGCGGTGTCGAAGACCGCGTAGCAGGCCGCGGGGTCGCCGTCGCGCGGCTGGCCGGCGGAGCCGGGGATCGCCAGCCACTGGCGCGAGGCGGCAAGCGGGATCGGCATGCCCGGCGTGGGCACGAACTCGCCCGTCTTGCCGGTGGGCGAGAGGTGGTACAGCCGCGGCTCGTGCATGTGGCCGCAGAAGGTGATGCGGGCGCGCGTGGCGTGCAGGCTGCGCATGGCTTCCATGCGGCCGGCCACGTAGTCCCAGCCCGGCGGGTCCCAGGCGTTGGCATGCACGAACAGGATCTCGCCTTCCTCGTGCGTGTAGGGCAGCGAGGCGAGGAAATCCACCTGCGCCGGCTCCAGGTGGTCGCGCGTCCATTCGACCACGTAGCGCGGGTCGGGCCGCATCGAAGGCGAAGGACCGCGCACGACCGCGATGTCGTGGTTGCCCATGACGGCGATGGCGCCCTGGTCCACCATGCGGCGCACCACGTCGACCACCCAGCCGGGGTCGGCGCCGTAGCCGACGAAGTCGCCCAGCAGCGCATAGCGGTCGATGCGCTGGCCGGCGGCGTGTTCGAGCACCGCCTCCACCGATTCGCGGTTGGCGTGCAGGTCGGTGAGGATCCCGTACTTCATGGACGGGACGGAGCGTAACCCGGTTCGCTGACCCCGGACCTACATCACCGCGCCCAGCTGCCAGGGCACGAACTCGTTCTGCCCGTAGCCGTGCAGCTCGCTCTTCGTGTGGCGGCCGCTGGCGGTGTCCAGCATGAGGCGGAAGATGCGCTCGCCCGCCTCGTCCACCGTCTCGCTGCCCTCGACGATGCCGCCGCAGTCGAGGTCGATGTCCTCCTGCTGGCGCCGCCAGAGCGCGCTGTTGGTGCTGAACTTGAGCGAAGGGCTGGGTGCGCAGCCGTAGGCGCTGCCGCGGCCGGTGGTGAAGCAGATGAGGTTGGCGCCGCCGGCCACCTGGCCGGTGGCCGAGACGGGGTCGTAGCCCGGCGTGTCCATGTAGACGAAGCCCTTCGCGCGCACGGTCTCGGCGAACTCGTAGACGTCTTCGAGCCGCGTGGTGCCGCTCTTGGCGATGGCGCCCAGGCTCTTTTCGAGGATGGTGGTCAGCCCGCCGGCCTTGTTGCCGGCCGAGGGGTTGTTGTCCATCTGCATGCCGTTGCGCGCGGTGTAGGCCTCCCACCAGGCGATGCGCGCCAACAGCTTGCGCGCCACCTCGGGACTGGCCGCGCGCCGCGTGAGCAGGTGTTCGCCGCCGTAGATCTCCGGCGTCTCGGACAGGATGGCGGTGCCGCCGTGGCGCACCAGCCGGTCCACGGCGGCGCCCAGCGCCGGGTTGGCGCTGATGCCGGAATAACCGTCGCTGCCGCCGCACTGCAGGCCCACGCGCAGGTGGCTGGCCGGCACCGGCTGGCGGCGCACGCGGTTCGCCTCCGGCAGCAGCGCCTTGATGATCTCGACGCCGCGCGCCACCGTCTTCGCGGTGCCGCCGGTGTCCTGGATGTTGAAGGTGGCCAGGCGCGCGCCTTCGGCCAGCCCTTCCTGGGCGACGAGGCCCTGGATCTGGTTCGTCTCGCAGCCCAGCCCCACCACCAGCACGGCGGCGAAGTTGGCGTGGCGCGCGTAGCCTCCCAGCGTGCGGCGCAGCACGCGCAGTTCCTCGCCGTCGGCCGCGGTGGCGCAACCCATGCCGTGGGTGAGCGCGACCACGCCGTCCACGTTCGGGTAGTCGGCCAGTGCTTCGGGCCGCACGTCGCGCCGGAAGTGGTCGGCGATGGCGCGTGCCGCGGTGGCCGAGCAGTTCACGCTGGTCAGCACGCCGATGTAGTTGCGCGTGGCGACGCGGCCGTCGTCGCGCACGATGCCTTCGAACGTGGCGGGCGCGGCTTCGCAGGCGGTGGGCAGCGCGCCGGCGCCGAACTCGTGCGCGCGCTCGAAGCGGCTGAAGGCCAGGTTGTGCACGTGCACGTGCTGGCCGCTCGCGATGGCCTGGGTGGCGCTGCCGATGACCTGGCCGTAGCGCCGGACCGGCTCACCGGCGCGGATGGCGCGGGTGGCGATCTTGTGCCCGGCCGGCACCAGCCCGGCCACCGTGATGCCTTCGGACTCGATCCGCGTCCCGCCGACGAGCTGGCTGCGTGCGATGACGACGTTGTCGTCGGCGTGGATGCGGATGACCGGGTTCATGCCGCCATCAACCGTCGATCAGCTTCGGATCCCAGGCGTGCACCGTCTGGCGCTGCTGGCCGAGCTTCTCGATGCCCAGCGTCATCACGTCGCCCGGCTTCAGGAACACGGCGGCCGGCTTGACGCCCATGCCCACGCCAGGCGGGGTGCCGGTGGTGATCAGGTCGCCGGGCTCCAGCGTCATGAAGCGGCTCAGGTAGCTCACCAGCTGGACGACGCCGAAGATCATGGTCTTCGTGCTGCCGTTCTGGTAGCGGTGGCCGTTGACTTCCAGCCACATGGCCAGGTTCTGCGGGTCGCCCACCTCGTCGGCCGTCACCAGCCAGGGGCCCACGGGCCCGAAGGTGTCGCAGCCCTTGCCCTTGTCCCAGGTGCCGCCGCGTTCGAGCTGGTACTCGCGTTCGGAGACGTCGTTGACCACGCAGTAGCCGGCCACGTGCTTCAGCGCTTCGGCCTCCGAGACGTAGCGCGCGCGGCTGCCGATGACGACGCCGAGCTCCACTTCCCAGTCGCTCTTCACCGAACCCTGCGGCAGCACCACGGGGTCGTTGCAACCGATGGCGCAGGACAGCGTCTTCATGAAGACGATCGGTTCCTTCGGGATGGGCATGTTCGACTCGGCCGCGTGGTCGGCGTAGTTCAGGCCGATGGCGATGAACTTGCCCATGCCGGCATAGGGCACCGCGAGCCTTTCCTGCGGCACCACCGGCAGGTCGTCCACGCGCAGGCTGCGCAGCTTCTCCATGCCCGCGGGCGTGAGCGTGTGCGCGGTGATGTCGCGCAGCACGCCGGAAAGGTCGCGCACCTGGCCCTGGTCGTCCAGCAGGGCGGGTTTTTCCTGGCCCTTGGGGCCGTGGCGCAGCAGTTTCATTCTCTCGTTTCTCCTTCGCTCGAAATCAGTTGGACCAGCCGCCGTCGATGACCTGCGCGGTGCCGGTGGTGAAGCTCGATTCGTCGCTGGCCAGGTACACAGCCAGGGCGGCGATCTCCTCGACCCGCCCAAGCCGACCCATCGGCTGGCGGGCAATGAAAGCGGCTTCGACTTGCGCCGCCGATTGTCCCGAAGCCTTGGCCTGCGCCGCGATGCGGTCCCGCAGGCTGGGGGATTCGACCGTGCCGGGGCAGATGGCGTTGCAGCGGATGCCCCGGGTGATGAAGTCGGCCGCCACCGCCTTCGTGAGGCCGATCACCGCCGCCTTCGTGGCGCCGTAGATGAAGCGGTTCGGCGCCCCCTTCAGGCTGCCCGCCACCGAGGCCACGTTGACGATGCTGCCGCCGCCGGCGGCCAGCATGCCGGGCAGGAAGGCCTTGATGGTACGGAATTGCGAACGCACGTTGAGGTCGAAGGCGAAGCTCCATTCCTCCTCGGTCGCTTCGAGCACGGTGCCGGCGTGCACGAAGCCGGCACCGTTGAAGAGCACGTTCACGGTACCGGCCGCCTTCGCCGCGGACTGGATCGCGGCCGGGTCGGTGACGTCCAGCTGTTGCACCGAAAGCGCCAGCCCGGCGGCTTCGGTCTTCAGCGTCTCCAGCAACGCGGCGTTCAGGTCGGTGGCGATCACGCGCGCGCCTTCGCGCGCGAAGGCCAGCGCGGTGGCGCGGCCGATGCCGGCGCCGGCGGCGGTGACGAAGGCGGTCTTGCCCTGCAGTCGGGAGCTCATCGAATTCCTCTCGGGTTGGGTGGCGGCGCCCTCAGCGCGGCACGATCTTCGCGCCGCTCAGCTGTTCCTGCGCTTCCACCAGCGAAGGCACGAACTTGCGGCCGTGGCCCAGCGCGCTGGCGATCGAAAGGCTCTGGTGCACCGCCTCGCCCATGACGCTGGGGATGCCCAGGCCTTCGGCCAGGTGGGTGTAGTAGCGCACGTCCTTGCGCGCCAGGTCGAGCTCGAACTTCAGGCCGTCCATCTGGCCGTCGAGCGTCTTCGCCATCGCCTGGAAGAGGCCGCTGTTCACCGGTCCGGCGCCCACCAGGGCGACCAGCTGGCGCAGGTCGACACCGGCGCGCTGGCCCACCGCGAAGGCCTCGGCGGTGGCGTTGCACACGGCCTGGGCGATGAAGTTGTTGAGCAGCTTGATGGTGTGGCCCGCGCCCGGACCGCCGACGTGGAACACGTTCTCGGCGAAGCCTTTCAGCACCGGCTCGATCTGCGCGAAGACGGCCGGCTCGGCACCCACCATCACGTTCAGGCGCCCGGCCTCGGCTTCCACCGGCGTGCGCGACAGCGGCGCGTCGACGTAGGTGATGCCCAGCGGCGTGCAGCGTTCGCGCAGCTTCGCGGTGGAGTCGGGCTCGCTGGTGGAGCAGTCGACGATGACGAGGCCCTTCTTCGCGCCTTCCAGCATCGCGTGCACCGAGGCTTCGACCTGCGGCGAGCCGGTGACGCAGAGGAAGACGATCTCGCCCGCCGCCGCCAGCGCGGCCGGCGTGGCCGCTTCGGTGGCGCCGGCGGCCAGCAGGTCGGCCACGCGCTCGCGGTTGCGGTGCACCGTGAGCGCGAGCGCATGCCCCTTGGCGAGCAGGTTCTTCGCCATGCCGTGGCCCATGAGGCCGGAAGCACCGATGAAGCCGATCTTCGCCATGTTCAGCCCCGGCCCACGTAGGGCATCTTGGTCGCCATCACGGTGGTGAAGAGCACGTTGGCCGACAAGGGCAAGCGCGCCATGTTGAGGAAGGTGTCGACCACCGCCGAGAGGTCCATGCGCGGCTCGGGCTTCATGCTGCCGTCGGCCTGCGGCACGCCTTCGACCATGCGCGCCGTCATCTCGCTGGCGGCGTTGCCGATGTCGATCTGGCCGACCGCGATGTCGAACGGCCGCCCGTCCAGCGCCGCGGTCTTCGTGAGCCCGCTCACCGCGTGCTTGGTGGCGGTGTACGCGATCGAGCCCGGCCGCGGCGTGTAGGCCGAGATGCTGCCGTTGTTGACGATGCGCCCGCCCATGGGCTTCTGCGCCTTCATGATGCGGAAGGCCTGGCTCAGGCAGTAGAAGCTGCCGTTGAGGTTGGCGTCGACGATGCGGCGCCACTCCTCGGCGGTGACCAGGTCGGGCGTCTTCGAAGCGAGGCCGCCGCCGGCGTTGTTGAACAGCAGGTCCAGGCGGCCGAAGGTCTTCTCGACGGTGGCGAAGGCGGCGGCCACCTGCTGGTCGTCGCCCACGTCGCAGGCCACGGGCAGCGCGCGCGTGGCGGCGTCGCCGGCGAGCCTGGCGGTTTCCTGCAGTGCTTCCACGCGGCGGCCGAAGAGGGCGACGGACCAGCCTTCCTTCAGCAGGCCCAGGGCGCAGGCGCGGCCGATGCCGCTGCCCGCGCCGGTGACGACGGCGTACTTGTTCATGATGTCTCTCGATGGTTGTGGCGACGGCTCACATCGCTTCGCGATACGAGCCTCGCCGCAATCACCGATGTCCTCCCGGACATCAGTGATTGTCCTTGGGAACGAAGGCCCCACGCTGCCCGACGAGGAAGTCGAGGTCGGCCCCCTCGTCGGCCTGCAGCACGTGGTCGATGTAGAGCTTCCAGTAGCCGGAAGTCAAAGGCGGCACCGGCGGCTTCCAGGCGGCGCGCCGGCGCTCGAGCTCGGCGTCGTCCACGTGCAGGTGCAGCGAGCGCTTCGCCACGTCCAGCGTGATCAGGTCGCCGTTCTTCACCAGCCCCAGCGGGCCGCCGGCGGCGGCTTCGGGGGCGGTGTGCAGCACCACGGTGCCGTAGGCGGTGCCGCTCATGCGCGCGTCGGAGATGCGCACCATGTCGGTCACGCCCTTTCGCAGCACCTTCGGCGGCAGCGGCATGTTGCCCACCTCGGCCATGCCGGGGTAGCCCTTGGGGCCGCAGTTCTTCAGCACCAGGATGCAGGTCTCGTCGACGTCGAGGTTCTCGTCGTCGATGCGGCGGTGGAAGTCGTCGCTGTCCTCGAACACCACGGCGCGGCCGGTGTGCTGCATCAGCGCCGGCGTGGCGGCGCTGGGCTTGATGACGGCGCCGCGCGGCGCCAGGTTGCCGCGCAGCACGGCGATGCCGGCCTTGTCCTTGAAGGGTTGCGCCATCGTCTTGATGACGCGCGGGTCGAAGTTCTGCGCTTCGGCGATGTTCTCGCGCACCGTCTTGCCGCTCACCGTGAGATGGTCCAGGTGCAGCGTGGCGGCGATCTCCTTCATCACCACCGGCAGGCCGCCGGCGTAGCAGAAGTCCTCCATCAGGTGCTCGCCCGAAGGCTGCAGGTTCACCAGGCAGGGCATCTCGCTGCCGAGCTTCTCGAAATCGTCGACCGTGAGCTTCACGCCCAGCCGGCCGGCGATGGCGATGAGGTGGATCACCGCATTCGTGCTGCCGCCGATGGCCGCCAGCGTGCGGATCGCGTTCTCGAAGGCCTCGCGCGTGAGCACGTCGCCGATCTTCTGGTCTTCGTGCACCATGTTCACGATGCGGCGGCCGGCCATGCGGGCCAGCACGTTGCGCCGGCCGTCCACCGCGGGGTAGGTGGCGTTGCCCGGCAGGCCGATGCCCAGCGCTTCCACCATGCTCGCCATGGTGCTGGCGGTGCCCATGGTCATGCAGTGGCCGTGGCTGCGGTGCATGCAGCTTTCGGCTTCCAGGAAGTCCTGCAGGCGCAGCGTGCCGGCGCGCACCTGCTCGCTCATGCTCCACACGCCAGTGCCCGAGCCCAGCTCCTGGCCGCGCCACTTGCCGTTGAGCATGGGGCCGCCGGACACGCCGATGGTCGGCAGATTTGCGCTGGAAGCCCCCATCAGCAACGAGGGCGTGGTCTTGTCGCAACCCATCAGCAGGACCACGC
>CAYVXO010000201.1:0-10720 GCA_964454485.1 uncultured Rubrivivax sp. | reverse complement strand
GCAGCAGCTCCCAGTTGCGGTTGTCGGTGCTGGCCACGGTGCCGGTGCGCATGATCTTCTTCAGCTCGTAGCCGGAGAGCTGGGTCACGTCGGCCACCGCCTGTTCCAGCGCCAGCTGCACCTCGGCCAGCGGCGGGATCGGCACCCACAGCGGCAGGTCCTCGTCGAGCACGTGGTCCTCGCGCACGTAGCCGTGCGCCAGCACGTAGTCGCCCAGCTGCTGCGTGTTGCGCAGGCCGGCGCAGTGGCCCAGCATCAGCCACGCATGCGGGCGCAGCACCGCGATGTGGTCGGTGATGGTCTTCGCGTTCGCCGGCCCGACGCCGATGTTGACCATGGTGATGCCGGCGGAACCCTGGCGCACCAGGTGGTAGGCCGGCATCTGCGGCATGCGCGGCGGCGCCTGGCCGAGTTCGTCGCCCGCCTTCGAAGGCAGGCCGACGCGCCGCGTGACCACGTTGCCCGGCTCGACGAAGGCTTCGTAGTCGCTGGCCGGGTCGGCCATCAGCGCGTGGCCGAGCTTGATGAACTCGTCGATGTAGAACTGGTAGTTCGTGAACAGCACGAAGTTCTGGCAGTGCTCGGGCGCGGTGCCGGTGTAGTGGCGCAGCCGGTGCAGCGAGTAGTCCACGCGCGGCGCGGTGAACAGCGCCAGCGGCTGCGGCTCGCCGGCCTTCGTCTCGTGGGTGCCGTTGGCGATGCCGTCGTCCATCGCGCCCAGGTCGGGCAGGTCGAACAGGTCGCGCATCAGCAGCCGCCGCTCGGGGCTGAGCGAGCCTTCCAGGTGGTCGTGCTCGGCGAGCGAGAAGTGCACCGGGATCGGCTGCGTGCTCGTGCCCACCTCCAGCCCCACCGCGTGGTTCTGCAGCAGCAGCGCGAAGTTCTCGAGGTAGTAGTTCTCGAACAGGTCGGGCCGCGTGAGCGTGGTCTCGTAGACGCCGGGGCCGGAGACGAAGCCGTAGGACAGCCGCGAGTCGGCGCGCGCCACGGTGGCGGTGCGCACGCGCACGAAGGGGTAGCAGGCGCGCACGCGGCGGTCGAAGTCGGCGCCGGCCACGAAGCGCTGCAGCTGCTGGCGCAGGTAGGCCGTGCTGTGGTCGTAGATGGCGCGCACCTGCGCCAGCGCGGCCGCCGGGTCGTCGTAGTGGGTGGGCGCGATGAAGGGGGCGTCGGAGCGGGGCATGTTCGGGCCGAGTATCGCCTCAAGTCGCGGCCGTGCCTGCCGATAGACGTTCACAGGCGGCTTGGGCCGGAATTCAGAAACACAAGAATTGGAAGCGAGACAGGCATGTACGGCAAGGGGCTGAACAGCATCCGGTGGCGCTTCACCCTGGCCAGCGCGGCACTCACCGGTGCGGGCGTCTGGGCGCGCGACCGGGCGCTCGGCGCGCCGGCCGTCCACGGGCCGAGCTGGCTGCTGCTGGTGGCCGTGGTGGCGGGGGTGGTGTACTGGATGGCCGCCCGCCTGACCGGGCTCATCGCCGCCCTCCAGCGCAGCACCCAGGCCCTGGCCGACGGCGACTTCAACCGCCCGGTGGACGTGGACTGCGCCTGCGAAGTGGGCGGCCTGGCCGACAGCTTCCGCAAGATGACCGCGCGCCTGAACGCCAACGTGCTGCGCATGAACGCGCTCGCCTTCACCGACCCGGTGGCCGGCCTGCCCAACCGCAGCGTGGTGAACCACATGCTGGACTACGCGTTCGCGCCCGAGCGCGGCGGCGCCTTCCGGGCCGCCATCGTCTTCATCGACCTCGACGGCTTCAAGCGCGTGAACGACACCCTGGGCCACGACGGCGGCGACGAACTGCTGCGCCAGGCCAGCCGGCGCATCCTGGAATTGGGGCTGGGGCGCACGCCGGAGACCATCGACATGTGCATGGACCCCTTCGGCAACCTGTGCCAGCGGCTGCCGGAAGACGTGGTCTTCGCCCGCTTCGCCGGCGACGAGTTCGTCGCCATCCTGCCCGGCGTGACCGACCGCCAGCTGCTCGCCGTGGTGGGCGAGCGCATCGTGCAGTCGCTGCTGGTGCCCTTCCGCGTGAAGGGCCAGGAGGCGACGGTGGGCGCCAGCGTGGGCATCGCGCTGGCGCCCGACGACACCTCGAGCGCGAGCGAGCTGCTGAGCTTCGCCGACCTGGCGATGTACAGCTCCAAGCAGGCCGGCAAGTCGCGCTACACCTTCTTCGACAAGCAGGTGCGCGAGCTGATGATGCGCAACGCCGCGCTCGAGGCCGACCTCTGGCGCGCGCTCGACCACTACGAGCTGGACCTCCACTTCCAGCCCAAGCTGGACGCCGCCAGCGGTGCGCTCGCCGGCGCCGAGGCCCTGGTGCGCTGGCGCCACCCGCAGCGCGGCCTGCTGCTGCCGGGCGAGTTCATCGAGGTCGCCGAGCGTGCCGGCCTGATGGGCGCGCTGGGCCACCGCGTGCTGGTGCTGGCGCTGGCGCAATGCCGGCGCTGGCAGGACGCCGGCTTCGACTGCCCGGTGGCGGTGAACGTGTCGCCCTCGCAGTTCGCCGACCCGGGCTTCGTCGACGGCGTGCTGGACGCATTGCGCGAAGCCGGCGTGCCGCCGCGGCTGCTGCTGGTGGAGATCACCGAGTCGATGGCGATGACCGACTTCGAGGCCACCGCGGCGCGCCTGGCCCGCCTGCGCGACGCGGGCGTGAAGGTCTCGGTGGACGACTTCGGCATCGGCTTCTCCAACCTCTCGCAGCTCTCGCGCGTGCCGCTGGACGAGCTGAAGATCGACCGCTCGCTGATCGACGAGGTTGGGCGCAGCCCGAAGAGCGAGGCCATCGTGCGTGCCATCGTCGGCATGGCGCATGCGCTGGGGCTGCGCACCATCGCCGAGGGCATCGAGACGACGGCGCAGCACGAGTTCGTGCGCGCGCTCGGCTGCCATTCGGTGCAGGGCTTCCTGTTCGCGCGCCCGATGCCGGCGCCGGCGCTGCAAGCCTGGCAGCGGGCGCGCGAGGCCGAGCCCGCCGCGGCCTGATCCTTAAGCGCTCGCGCGGTCCAGCTCGGCGAAGTCGGCCGGCGCGAGAGACAGCCGCGCCGCGCCCAGCAGTTCCTGCAGCTGCGCCACCGAGGTGGCGCTGGCGATTGGCGCCACGATGCCCGGCTGCGCCATCTGCCAGGCCAGCGCCACCTGCGCCGGCGTGGCGCCGTGGCGCGCCGCCACCGCGTCCAGCGCGGCCAGGATCGCGAAGCCGCGCGCGTTCAGATAGTCCTTCACGCCGGCGCCGCGCGGGCTCTGGCCCAGGTCGGCCTCGCTGCGGTACTTGCCGGTGAGGAAGCCGCGCGCGAGGCCGAAGAAGTTGATCACGCCCACGCCTTCGGCGACGCAGAGCTTCTGCAGTTCGGCTTCGTAGGGCGCGCGGTCGGCCAGGTTGAACAGCGGCTGCAGCGTCTCGTAGCGCGGCAGGCCCAGGCGCGCGCTGGTGGCCAGTGCCTCGGCCAGGCGCGGCGCGGTGAAGTTGGAAGCGCCGACGGCGCGCACCTTGCCCTCGCGCATCAGCTCGGCGAAGGCCGCCATCGTTTCTTCCAGCGGCGTGGCGGGGTCGTCGTCGTGCGACTGGTACAGGTCGATGCGGTCGGTCTGCAGCCGGCGCAGCGAGTCTTCCACCGCCTGCCGGATCCAGCGCCGCGAAAGGCCCGACTTGCCTTCGCCCATCGGCTTGCCGACCTTGGTGGCCAGCAGCACGCGGTCGCGCTTGCCCGAGGCCTTGAACCAGCGGCCGAGCACGGTCTCCGATTCGCCGCCCTGGTGCCCGGGGGCCCAGCGCGAATAGACGTCGGCGGTGTCGACGAGGTTGAATCCGGCGTCGACGAAAGCGTCCAGCACCGCGAACGAGACCTTCTCGTCGGCGGTCCAGCCGAACACGTTGCCGCCCAGCGCCAGCGGGGCGACCTGCAGGCCGGAACGGCCGAGGGGGCGCAGCGCCGGGCTCACATGCTGCGGCGGTACTGGCCGCCGACCTCGAAGAGCGCGCTCGTGATCTGGCCCAGCGAGCAGCAGCGCACGGCGTCCATCAGCACCGCGAACACGTTGCCGTTGTCGATGACGGCCTGCTGCAGGCGCTTGAGCATGGCCGGCGCCTCGGCCGCGTGGCGCTGGTGGAAGTCCGCCAGGCGCTTCAACTGGCTCTGCTTCTCTTCCTCGGTGCTGCGCGCGAGTTCGATGCTCTCGGGCACCGGGTCGCCGTGCGGGTTGCGGAAGGTGTTGACGCCGACGATGGGGTACTCGCCGGTGTGCTTCTGCATCTCGTAGTGCAGGCTCTCTTCCTGGATCTTGCTGCGCTGGTAGCCGGTTTCCATCGCGCCCAGCACGCCGCCGCGCTCGGCGATGCGCTCGAACTCGGCCAGCACGGCCTCTTCCACCAGGTCGGTCAGCTCGTCGATCACGAAGGCGCCCTGGTTCGGGTTCTCGTTCTTCGCCAGCCCCCATTCGCGGTTGATGATGAGCTGGATCGCCATCGCACGCCGCACGCTCTCCTCGGTCGGCGTGGTGATTGCCTCGTCGTAGGCGTTGGTGTGCAGGCTGTTGCAGTTGTCGTAGACCGCGATCAGCGCCTGCAGCGTGGTGCGGATGTCGTTGAACGCGATCTCCTGCGCGTGCAGGCTTCGGCCCGAGGTCTGGATGTGGTACTTCAGCTTCTGGCTGCGTTCGTTGGCGCCGTAGCGGTCGCGCATGGCGGTCGACCAGATGCGGCGCGCCACCCGGCCCAGCACGGTGTATTCCGGGTCCATGCCGTTGCTGAAGAAGAAGGAGAGGTTGGGCGCGAAGTCGTCGATGTGCATGCCGCGCGCGAGATACGCCTCGACGAAGGTGAAGCCGTTGCTGAGCGTGAAGGCGAGCTGGCTGATCGGGTTGGCGCCCGCCTCGGCGATGTGGTAGCCCGAGATGCTCACCGAATAGAAGTTGCGCACGTCGTGGTGCACGAAGTATTCGGCGATGTCGCCCATCACCTTCAGGCTGAACTCGGTGCTGAAGATGCAGGTGTTCTGGCCCTGGTCTTCCTTCAGGATGTCGGCCTGCACCGTGCCGCGCACGTTGGCCAGCGTCCAGGCGCGGATCTTGGCCGCCTCGTCCGTGGTGGGCTCGCGGCCGTTGTCGGCCTTGAACTTCTCCAGGTTCTGGTCGATGGCGGCGTTCATGAACATCGCCAGGATCGAAGGCGCCGGCCCGTTGATCGTCATGCTGACGCTGGTGTTCGGGCTCGTGAGGTCGAAGCCCGAGTACAGCACCTTCAGGTCGTCCAGCGTGGCGATGCTGACGCCCGAGTTGCCCACCTTGCCGTAGATGTCGGGCCGCGGGTCGGGGTCGTTGCCGTAGAGGGTGACGGAGTCGAAGGCGGTCGACAGCCGCTTGGCCGGCATGCCTTCGCTCACCATCTTGAAGCGGCGATTCGTGCGGAAGGCGTCGCCTTCGCCGGCGAACATGCGCGTCGGGTCCTCGTTCTCGCGCTTGAAGGCGAACACGCCGGCGGTGTAGGGGAAGCTGCCGGGCACGTTCTCCAGCAGCAGCCACTTCAGGATCTCGCCATGGTCCTCGTAGCGCGGCAGCACGACCTTGCGGATCTTGCTGCCCGACAGGGTGGTGTGCGTGAGCCGGGTGCGGATCTCCTTGTCGCGGATCTTCACCACGTACTCGTCGCCGGCGTAGGCCTGCTGCATCTGCGGCCACATGGCCAGCAGCTTGCGGCTGGCGGGGTCGAGCTTTTCCTCGCGCGCGGCGGCGAGCGCGAGCACGGTGTTCTTCGCGCCTTCCTTGGTGCCGTCGGCCTCGTGCAGCATGCGTGCCGATTCGCGCAGCTGCTGCACCTCGCGTGCCAGCCGCGCCTGCTGCAGCGCACGCTTCTTGTAGGCGCGCACGGTGTCGGCGATGTCGGCCAGGTAGCGCACACGCTGCGGCGGCACCACCGGCGTCTGGTGCGTGCTGTGGCGCGTGGCCACCTTCGGCAGCAGGCCGTCCTTCACCGGCAGGCCCAGCGCCGCCAGGCGCGGCAGCAGCGCCTGGTAGAGCGCGGTCACGCCGTCGTCGTTGAAGCGGCTGGCCATGGTGCCGAAGACCGGCATCGCTTCAGGCGGCGTCTTGAAGGCCTCCTTGTTGCGTTGCACCTGCTTGGCGACGTCGCGCAGCGCGTCGGCCGCGCCCTTGCGGTCGAACTTGTTGATGGCCACGAACTCGGCGAAGTCGAGCATGTCGATCTTCTCCAGCTGGCTGGCGGCGCCGAACTCGGGCGTCATCACGTACAACGGCACGTCGACCAGCGGCACGATGGCGGCGTCGCCCTGGCCGATGCCGGAGGTCTCGACGACGACCAGGTCGAAGCCGGCGGCCTGGGCGGCCAGCAGCACGTCGGGCAGGGCCTGGCTGATCTCGCTGCCGAAGTCGCGCGTGGCCAGGCTGCGCATGAAGACGCGCTGACCGGCCTGCCACGGGCCGATGGCGTTCATGCGGATGCGGTCGCCCAGCAGCGCGCCGCCGCTCTTGCGCCGGCTGGGGTCGATGCTGATGACGGCGATGCGCAGCGCGTCGCCCTGGTCCAGCCGCAGGCGGCGGATCAGCTCGTCGGTGAGGCTGCTCTTGCCGGCGCCGCCGGTGCCGGTGATGCCCAGCACCGGCGCCTTCTTCGGCAGCGCCGCCAGTTGCGCCTTGAACGCGGGGTCGGCCTTGCCGTTCTCCAGCGCGGTGATGGCCTGCGCGAGCGCGCGCCAGGCGGCGTCGCCATGGCCCTGCAGCGCGGCCACGTCCTTCGGCGCGTGCGGCGAGAGGTCGGCGTCGCAGCGCATCACCATCTCGCCGATCATGCCGGCGAGGCCCATGCGCTGGCCGTCCTCGGGGCTGTAGATGCGCGAGACGCCGTAGCCCTGCAGCTCGCGGATCTCGGCCGGCACGATGACGCCGCCGCCGCCGCCGAAGACCTGGATGTGGGCGCCGCCGCGCTGGCGCAGCAGGTCGACCATGTACTTGAAGTACTCGACGTGGCCGCCCTGGTAGCTGCTGATCGCGATGCCCTGCACGTCCTCCTGCAGCGCCGCCGTCACCACCTCGTCGACCGAGCGGTTGTGGCCAAGGTGGATGACCTCCGCCCCCATGCCCTGCAGGATGCGGCGCATGATGTTGATCGCCGCGTCGTGGCCGTCGAACAGGCTGGCGGCGGTGACGAAGCGCACCTTGTTCGTCGGGCGGTACTCGGCGAGCGCCTTGAATTCGGCGGACAGGTCGGTCATGGGCGGGGCCTCGAGGAATTGACGTTGACGTAAACGTCAATTGCGGATGATGCCACCAATGGCGGGCGGGTGCTTCGGTGGATACCATCGCCGCCCCATGACCTTCCTCGCCATCGACGTCGGCAACACGCGCCTGAAGTGGGCGCTGTACGCGCACCCGCAGCCCGGCGCGGCGCTGCTGCAGCAGGGCGCGGTGTTCCTGGAGACCATCGACTCGCTGGCCGAGACCGACTGGAAGGGGCTGCCGGCGCCGAACAACATGCTCGGCAGCTGCGTCGCCGGCGACGCCGTGCGACGCCGCGTGCGCGAGCAGATGGAACTGTGGGACGACCTCGAGCCGCGCTGGGTGATCCCCGGCGCGCACGAAGCCGGCGTCGTCAACGGCTACGACCACCCGAACCGGCTGGGCGCCGACCGCTGGGTCTCGCTCATCGGCGCCCGCGCGCGTGCCACCGCGCACGGCAGCGCGCGGCCGGTGCTGGTGGTGATGGTGGGCACCGCGGTCACGGTGGACGCGGTGGACACCGAGGGGCGCTTCCTCGGCGGGCTCATCCTGCCCGGCTTCGGCCTCATGCTGCGCGCGCTGGAGATGGGCACCGCGGGCCTGAAGGTGCCCACCGGCGACGTCGTCGACTTCCCCACCAACACCAGCGACGCGCTGATGAGCGGCGGCGCGAACGCGATCGCCGGCGCCATCGAGCGCCAGCACCGCAAGCTGCTCAAACGCACCGGCGCCGAGCCGCTGCTGCTGATGACCGGCGGCGCGGCGGTGAAGCTCGCCCCCATCACCGACCTCAGGTTCGAGACCGTCGACTCGCTGATCTTCGACGGCCTGCTGGAGATCCAGTCAAGGCGGCTCGCGCTTTGATGCCGGCGGCCGCGGCGCGCGCCGGGTTTCGGCACGCGTCTGCGCCAGCAGGTGGGTGGCCGAGCGCAGTTCGGCGCGCAGCGCGGCCAGTTCGTTGCGCACGCTGCTGATCTGCGAACGCAGGTCGTGCAGGATCTCGCGCTCGATGCGGCGCTCCTCGGTCTCGATCCAGGTGGTGGCGATGGCGGCGGTGACCATGGTCAGCACGCCGAAGCCCAGCAGCACCACGAAGACGGCGAAGATGCGCGAGGCCGGCGTCGTCGGCACGATGTCGCCGTAGCCCACCGTGGCGGCGGTGGTGAAGGCCAGCCACAGCCCTTCGCCGAAGCCGTTGACCGTGGGTTCGAGCCACCAGAAGCCGGCGCCGCACAGCGCCAGCACGCCGAGCGACATCACCAGCAGGTAGGTGAGCCCGCCGCGCGTGATGAGGTGCTGCATCGCCCACAGCATGCGCACCAGCACCAGCAGCGAGACGGCCAGCCGCAGCCCCAGCGCCGGCGGCGAGGCCTCGCTGCCGGGCAGCAGCGCCGCCGCCAGCAGGCCGGCCACGAGCAGCAGGTCCACCGGGTTGCCGCTGAGGTGCTTCGCCGGCCTGCGGCAGCGGCGCGCCGTGGTGGCGAGCGCGGCCGCGGTGACCACGGCCGCGGCCAGGTAGGCGAGCGACGCCGCTGCCGGCGGCACCGCGTCCAGCAGGTCGGCGTAGAAGGCCGGGATGGTGGCCGCCAGCGCCAGCACCACCGGCAGCCGCCAGGCGCGTTCGATGCGTGCCGCGGCGGCGTCGGCGGCCAGCCGCAGGCCCCAGTGCGGGCGCGGGCGGGGTTGCGCGGAAGCGTCGCTGTCGTGATGGCGGCTCACAGCCTGCCAGCCTAGCCCCGCCCCGCGGCGCCGGATTGACCTGCGGCAAGCGCCGCCGCGCCCGCGCGCGCTGCTAGAGGATGTAGCGCGAAAGGTCCTCGTTGCGCGCCAGGTCGGCCAGCCGTGCGTCCACCGCCGCGGCGTCCAGCGTGACGGTCCTGCCGCCCAGGTTGGGGGCGTCGAAGCTCACCTCGTCGAGCAGCCGTTCCATCACCGTGGACAGGCGGCGCGCGCCGATGTTCTCGGTGCGCTCGTTCACCTCGAAGGCGATCTGCGCCAGCCGGCGCACCGCCTCGGGCGCCACCTCCAGCGTCACGCCCTCGGTCGCCAGCAGCGCCTGGTACTGCTTGAGCAGGCTGGCGTGGGTGCTGGTGAGGATGGCCTCGAAGTCGTCCACCGAGAGCGACGAGAGCTCGACACGGATCGGGAAGCGGCCCTGCAGTTCCGGGATCAGGTCGCTCGGCTTGGCGAGGTGGAACGCGCCGCTGGCGATGAAGAGCACGTGGTCGGTCTTCACCGCGCCGTACTTGGTGTTGACGGTGGTGCCTTCCACCAGCGGCAGCAGGTCGCGCTGCACGCCCTGGCGGCTGACGTCGGCACCGCCGTGCTCGGCGCGCGAGGCCACCTTGTCGATCTCGTCGATGAAGACGATGCCGTTGCCTTCGGCGTTGGCCAGCGCGGCGGCGCGGATCTCGTCCTCGTTGACCAGGCGGCCGGCTTCTTCCTCGGTCAGGCGCTCCAGCGCCTCGGCCACCTTCATCTTGCGCACCTTGCGGCGTGCGCTGCCCAGCTGCGAGAACATGCCGCGCAGCTGCTCGGCCATTTCTTCCATGCCCTGCGGGCCCAGGATCTCGAGCGAGGGCTTGGCGTCGGCGACCTCGACCTCGATCTCCTTGTCGGCCAGCGTGCCTTCGCGCAGGCGCTTGCGCATGACCTGGCGCGCGGTGCTGTCGGGATTCGTCACGCCGTCGCGCGGCGGCGGCACCAAGATGTCGAGCACGCGCTCCTCGGCCGCGTCCTCGGCCTTCGCGCGCTGCAGCCGCATCTGGCGCTCGCGTTCCTGCTTGACCGCCACCTCGACGAGGTCGCGCACGATGGTGTCGACGTCCTTGCCGACGTAGCCCACCTCGGTGAACTTGGTCGCCTCCACCTTCACGAAGGGCGCGTCGGCCAGCCGCGCCAGGCGGCGCGCGATCTCGGTCTTGCCGACGCCGGTGGGCCCGATCATCAGGATGTTCTTGGGCGTGATCTCGTGGCGCAGCTTCTCGTCGACCTGCTGGCGCCGCCAGCGGTTGCGCAGCGCGATCGCGACGGCGCGCTTGGCCGCCTTCTGGCCGACGATGTGGCGGTCGAGCTCGGAGACGATCTCCTGCGGCGTCATCGATTGGTTCGTCATCCCAGCACCTCCACCGTGTGGTGCTGGTTGGTGTAGATGCACAGGTCGCCGGCGATCTCCAGGCTCTTCTTGACGATCTGCTCGGGCGCCAGCTCGGTGTGCTCGAGCAGCGCGCGCGCCGCCGCCTGCGCGTAGGCGCCGCCGGAGCCGATGGCGACGATGCCGTGCTCGGGTTCCAGCACGTCGCCGTTGCCGGTGACGATGAGCGAGGCCGAGGCGTCGGCCACCGCCAGCATCGCCTCCAGCCGGCGCAGCACGCGGTCGGTGCGCCAGTCCTTGGTGAGCTCGATCGCGGCGCGCACCAGGTGGCCCTGGTGCTTCTCGAGCTTGGCCTCGAAGCGCTCGAAGAGCGTGAAGGCGTC
>CAYVXO010000200.1:0-10733 GCA_964454485.1 uncultured Rubrivivax sp. | reverse complement strand
GGCGACAAGTACATCGTCAACGGCCAGAAGACCTGGACCACGCTGGGCCAGTACGGCGAGTGGATCTTCTGCCTCGTGCGCACCAGCAACGAAGGCAAGCCGCAGACCGGCATCAGCTTCCTGCTCATCGACATGAAGAGCCCGGGCATCACGGTGCGCCCGATCGTGCTGCTGGACGGCGAACCCGAGGTCAACGAGGTCTTCTTCGACAACGTGGAAGTGCCGGCCGAGAACCTGATCGGCGAGGAGAACAAGGGCTGGACCTACGCCAAGCACCTGCTCGCCCACGAGCGCACCAACATCGCCGACGTGAACCGCGCCAAGCGCGAACTGGAAAGGCTCAAGCGCATCGCGAAGGCCGAAGGCGTGTACGAAGACCAGCGCTTCCGCGACCAGATCGCGCTGCTCGAAGTCGACATCGTGGCGCTGGAGATGCTGGTGCTGCGCGTGCTCTCGGCCGAGAAGAGCGGCAAGCAGAGCCTGGACATCGCGGGCCTCTTGAAGATCCGCGGCAGCGAGATCCAGCAGCGCTACACCGAACTCATGATGCTGGCCGCCGGCCCCTTCGCCGTGCCCTTCATCCATGAGGCGATGGAAGCCGGCTGGCAGGGCGACCACGTGGGCGCCGCGCACTGTGCACCGCTGGCTTCGACCTACTTCAACTACCGCAAGACCACCATCTACGGCGGGTCGAACGAAGTGCAACGCAACATCGTCGCGCAGACGGTCCTGGGGAGCTGATCACATGGACTTCGACTTCAGCGAAGACCAGCAATCTCTGCGCGACGCGGTGCAACGCTGGGTGGAAAAGGGCTTCGGCTTCGAGCGCCGCCACGCCATTGCGAAGGCCGGTGGCAAGACACGCGAGGTGTACGCCGAACTGGCCGAGCTGGGCCTGGCCGGGCTGGCGGTGCCGGAAGCGCGCGGCGGGCTGGGCATGGGCGCCGTGGAAGCGATGGTGGTGAACGAGGAACTGGGCCGCGGCCTGGTGAACGCGCCCTTCACGCAAGGCGCGCTGGTCGCGCCCACGCTGCTGGCCTCGGCACCCGAAGCGGTGCAGGCCGCCTGGCTGCCGAAGATCGCCGACGCCAGCGCGCTGGTGGTGCTGGCGCACCAGGAACGCGGCGCGCGCTACCGGCTGAGCCGGGTGGCGACGAAGGCGCAACGCAACGGCAGCGATTGGCGCCTGACGGGCGCCAAGAGCGTGGTGCCCGCCGGCGACGAGGCCGACGCCTTCCTGGTGCCGGCGCGCCTGCGTGGCGCCGAGGACGACGAAGCCGGCATCGGCCTCTTCCTCGTCGAGGCGAAGGCGGCGCAGGTGCGCGGCTACCCCACGCAGGACGGCGCGCGTGCCGCCGAGGTGGCGCTGGCCGACGCCGCCGCCACGCTGGTCACCGAAGACGCGTTCGCGCTGCTGGAGCATGCCGCCGACGTGGCGATCGCCGGTTTCTGCGCCGAAGGCGTGGGCCTGATGGACCGGCTGGTCGCGATCACCGTGGAGTACATGAACCAGCGCAAGCAGTTCGGCACCACGCTGGCCAGCTTCCAGGCGCTGCGCCACCGCATCGCCGACGTGAAGATGCAGCTGGAGCTGGCGCGCTCGATGAGCTACTACGCCACGCTCAAGCTCGGCGAGCCGGCCGCGCAGCGCCGCCGCGCGCTGAGCCAGGCACGCGTGCAGCTCGGCAACAGCATGCGCTTCGTCGGCCAGCAGTGCATCCAGCTGCACGGCGGCATCGGCGTCACCGACGAGTACGTCGCCAGCCACTACTTCAAGCGCCTCACGGTGCTGGAGATGGGCTTCGGCGACACGCTGCACCACCTGGGCGAAGTCAGCCGCCGCATGCAGGACACCGCCGGCGTCTTCGCTTGAGCGCGCTGCACCCGGGCAGCCTCACCGACGTGGCCGGCCTTTCGGTCGGCCACCACACGCTGTCCGCCCGCGCCACCGGCTGCACCGTGGTGCTGTGCCCGGCCGGCGCCGTGGCCGGGGTCGACGTGCGCGGCGCCGCGCCCGGCACGCGCGAGACCGACCTGCTGAAGCCCGACAACCTGGTCGAACAGGTGCACGCGGTGGTGCTCTCGGGCGGCAGCGCCTTCGGGCTGGACACCGCTTCGGGCGTGATGCGCTGGCTGGACGAACATGGCCACGGCTTCACGGTCGGCCCGGCGCGCGTGCCCATCGTGCCGGCGGCGGTGCTGTTCGACCTGTGGGTGGGCGACCCGCGCGTGCGCCCCGGCGCCGAAGACGGCTACGCCGCGTGCGAAGCCGCCAGCACAGCGCCACCGGCGCAGGGCAGCGTGGGCGCCGGTGCCGGCGCCACGGTGGGCAAGCTGCTGGGTGTGGCACGCGCGATGAAGGGCGGCATCGGCACCGCGTCGGTCCGCGTGGGGGCGTTCACGGTGGCTGCGCTCGTCGCGGTCAATGCCGTCGGCGACGTGATCGACCCCGCCAGCGGCCGGCCGCTGGCCGGCGCCCGCAGCGAAGACGGCAAGTCGCTGGCCGACCTGGCGCAGACGCTGCTGCGCGGCGAAGGCCCGGCCGGGGCGCTGGCCGGCATGGCCACCACCATCGGCGTCGTCGCCACCGACGCGAAGCTCACCAAGCCACAGGCGAACAAGCTGGCGACGATGGCGCACGACGGCCTGGCGCGCTGCATCCGCCCGGTCCACACCATGACCGACGGCGACACGCTGTTCGCGCTCGCCACCGGCGCCGCCGCCCGCAGCGCCGACCTCACCGTGCTCGGCACCATGGCCGCCGAAGCCACCGCGCGCGCGGTGCTCAACGCCGTGCGCGCCGCCACGTCGCTGCCCGGCCTGCCGGCGCTGCGCGACCTCTGAAGGAGACACCTCCATGACGCCGATCCGCCGCCGCGCCTGGCTGGGCGCGCTGCTGCTGTCCGCCTGCTCGACCGCGACGCTGCCGCCCGCGCCGCCGCCCATCGTCTTCGTCCACGGTAACGGCGACAGCGCGGCGCTCTGGACCACCACGCTGTGGCGCTGGGAAAGCAACGGCTGGCCGCGCGAGCGCCTGTTCGCGGTCGACCTGCCCAACCCCACCGCGCGCGACGACGACACGCAGGCGCAGTTCGGCCGCAGTTCGGCGGCCGAGAACGCCGAGGCGCTGGCCGCCGAGGTGAACCGCGTGCTGGCCGCCACCGGCGCGCCGAAGGTGGTGCTGGTCGCCAACTCGCGCGGCGGCAACGCGGTGCGCCACTACGTCGAACGGCTGGGCGGCGCGGCGCGCGTCGACAAGGCCGTGCTCGGCGGCACACCCAGCCACGGCGTGTGGGCCGACCCCGCCTTCCGCCCGAACAACGAGTTCAACGGCGCCGGACCCTACCTCAAGGCGCTGAACGCGCCGAAGGGACCGGAAGGCGCCGAGGTCACGCCCGGCGTGGCCTGGATGACGCTGCGCTCCGACAACAACGACAAGTTCGCCCAGCCCGAAGGCACCTGGATCGGCGCGCCGGGCAAGCCGACGAACGTGACCTACGAAGGCCCGGCGCTCAAGGGCGCGCTCAACGTGGTGCTGCCGGGTCGCGACCACCGCGAGACCTCGTTCCACGCCGAGTCCTTCGCGAAGACCTTCGAGTTCGTCACCGGCCGCGCACCCGCCACGCTGGCCGTGCAGCCCGAAGCCCGGCCGGTGCTGGACGGCCTGGTGAGCGGCTTTTCCGCCGGCGGGCCGACCAACCTGCCGCTGGCCGGCGCCACGGTGGAGGTGTTCGCGGTCGACCCCGGCACCGGCGCGCGCCGCGGCGCGGCGCTGTACCGCAAGACGGTGGGCGAGGACGGCCGCTGGGGCCCGTTCACGGCCGCGAACGACGCGTTCTACGAGTTCGTGCTCGCCGCCTCGGGCTATCCGACCACGCATGTCTACCGCGGCCCCTTCCCGCGCGGCAGCCGCGTCGTCAACCTGCGGCCCGAACGGCTGCTGCCGGCCGACCGCGGCGCGAAGGCGGTGGCGGTGCTGAGCCGGCCGCGCGGCTACTTCGGCCTGCCGCGCGACCGCGTGCAGTTCGACGGCCAGTCGCCCGCGCCCGGCATCCCGCCCGGCGTGGCCGGCGTGTCCGCCTCGCGCCTGGACCTGCAGGTCGGGCCGGGGCGGCCGGTGGTGGCCGAGTACGCATCGGGCGCGATCCGCGAGCGCATCGTCGGCGCCACCTGGCCGGCGGCCGGGCAGCACGTCAGCGTGATCGAGCTCACCGACTGAGATCGCCACAGGAGCGCGCGGCCGGCGCGGGATAATCGCCCGCTTCAGCATGGCCGCACCCCACCCGCTCCGCGTCGGCATCTCGCTGGGCAACATCGACCGCTTCGTCGACGGGCTGGGCGAGTTCTCGCGCCAGCTGGGGCTCGCGCTCGCGGCGCGTGCGCCGGCGCTGCGCGAACGGCACGGGCTGGAGTTCCACTTCCACACCGTGCCCGAGCTCGAAGGATGCTTCGGGCGCGACGTCGGCTACCTGCCGCTGCGCCGCAGCCAGGAGTTCCGCCACCGCGAGCCCTTTCGCTTCGACGTCTGGCACACGCTGAACCAGCTCAACCGCTACCCGGCACCGCCCGGCACCGCGCTGCGCCTGCTCACCGTGCACGACCTCAACTTCGTCCACGTGAAGCAGGGCTTCAGCCGCTGGCGCGACGCGCGCCGGCTGCGCCGGCGACTCGCCACGCACGACCGCATCGTGACGATCAGCGACCATGTCGCCGGCGACCTGCGCCGCCACTTCGGCGAGACGCGGCCGCTCGTCACCATCTACAACGGCGTGCGCGACCTGAGCGGCGAGCCGCGCGAGGCGGTGCCCGGCGTCGAGCCGCCCTTCCTGCTGCACATCAGCCGCATGGCGCCTTCGAAGAACGTGGAGGCGCTCGTCGCGATGATGGCCGCCTGGCCCGGCCAGCGGCTGGTGCTGGCCGGGCCTTCGGCGGCACGCAACGCCGAGCTGCGCGCGCTGGCCGAGCGCCTGGGCGCCGGCGGCGTGCAGATCCTCACCATGGTCAGCGACGCCCAGAAGGCCTGGCTGTACGCCAACTGCAGCGCCTTCCTGTTCCCTTCGCTCACCGAAGGCTTCGGCCTGCCGCCGGTGGAGGCCATGCACTTCGGCAAGCCGCTGCTGCTGTCCGACCGCACCTGCCTGCCGGAGATCGGCGGCACCGTTGCCGCCTACTGGCACGACTTCGAGCCGGCGTCGATGCGGCGCGTCACCGAAGCCGCGCTCGCCGCCTTTGGGCCCGCGCAGGCCGAGGCCGCGCGCCGGCGCGCGCAGGGCTTCAGCTGGGACCGCGCGGCCGACGCCTACGTCGCCCAGTACCTGCGGCCGCCGGCGGGCGCGTCGATACACTCGGCCGATGCCGCCGCCTGACCGCGCCCCGCCCTGGCCGTCCTGGCGGCGCGGCCGTCGCGCGCCGGGCCGGCCGCTGCGCGTGAGCTACGTGACGGTGGTGAAGAACGCCGCCGCCACCGTCGAGCAGACGCTGGCCAGCGTGCGCGCGCAGACCTGGCCCGAGGTCGAGCACCTCGTGCTCGACGGCGCTTCGACCGACGGCACCTGGCAGAAGGTGCAGCAGCAGGCCTCGACAATCGCCTTCGCCGAGAGCGCCCCCGACGGCGGCCTCTACGAAGCGCTCAACCGTGCGATCGAGCAGGCCAGCGGCGACCTCATCTGCGTGCTCAACGCCGACGACTGGCTGGAGCCCGACGCCGCCGCCAGCGCCGCCCGCGCCTGCACCGAGGCCGAGGTCGCCGGCCCGCTGCTGCTGTGCACGGCGGCCTGGGTGGAACGCGAAGGGGCGCCGCGCCACCTGTGGCTGCCCGAAGCGCTGGACGCCGGCTCGCTGCTGACCTGCGCCAACATCTGCCACAACGCCGTCTATGCCACGCCGGCGGCCTACGAAGCCACCGGCCCCTACCGCACCGACCTGCGCATCGCCGCCGACTTCGCCTGGCTGGTGCAGGCCGTGCGCGCCGGCGTGCCGGTGCGGCGCAGCGACGCGCCCACCGTGCACTACCGGCTCGGCGGCATGTCCAGCGACACGCGCGGCCACACGCGCGAATGCGCGCGCGTGCTGCAGGGCGTGGTGCCCGGCCTGGACGAACGCGAGGCCTGGGGCCTGCTGCACTGCTTCCTCCAGCCGGCCGACCGGCTGGCCCCGTTCGCCGACAGCCGGCCGCCGCACCGCGGCCGCTTCCTGCGCGACGTGGCGCTGCGCCACCAGGGCGACGCGCTGCTGATGCGCGCGCTCGCGCTCGCCGCCGCCACCCACCTGCAGCACCCGGCCGACGGCCAGCCGGCGAACCGCCTCACGCGCGCCGAGAAGCTGCGCCGCAGCGCACGCAAGCGCTGGATCGCGCTGCGCGACCGGCTGGCGCCGGCGCGCCGCTGAGGCGCGGACCGGGCCTGGGCGCGTGCTAACCTCGCGCCGCCGCGGCCCCGCCCTCGCCTCATTTTGAAAGTCCTGTACGACGCGCAGATCTTCCGGCAGCAGCGCTACGGCGGCATTTCGCGCTACTTCTGCGAACTGGCCACCGGACTCGCGCGCGACCCTTCGGTGACGCCGCGCATCCTGGCCCCGCACCACCGCAACGAGTACCTGGCCGGCGTGCCCGACCCGGTGGTGATCGGCTGGCACCAGAAGCACTGGAAGCGGCTGGGCAAGCTCTCGCGCGCACTGGCGCGCGTGGTCGAGCGCCGCACCACCGCCCGCCTGGCGCCCGACGTGATCCACGAGACCTACTACTGGGGCCCGCTGGTGCAGCACCCGAAGGCGCTCAAGGTGCTGACCGTCTACGACATGATCCACGAGCGCTTCCCCGAGCGCTTCGACGCCGGCGACCGCACGGCCGAGGCCAAGCGCAGCGCGGTGGCGCGCGCCGACCACGTGATCTGCATCTCGCACAGCACGAGGCGCGACCTGCTGGAGCGGCTGCCGGTGGCGGAGTCCAAGGTCTCGGTCATCCACCTCAGCAGCAGCCTGGCGCCACCGGCCGAGCCGCCGCAGGCCGGCGGCGCGCCCTACCTGCTCTACGTGGGCGACCGCGGCGGCTACAAGAACTTCGGGCTGCTGGTCGAGGCGGTCGGCGCCTCGGCCGCGCTGCGCGGCTTCGACATCGCCTGCTTCGGCGGCGGCGAGCTGGGTGCGGCCGAATGGGCCGCGATCGACCGCGCCGGCATCGCGCGCGAACGCATCGTGCAGCAGCAGGGCGATGACGCCGCGCTGGCGCGCCTGTACGCGGGCGCGTTCTGCTTCGTCTACCCCTCGCTCTACGAAGGCTTCGGCATCCCGCCGCTGGAAGCCATGCACTGCGACTGCCCGGTGGTCTGCAGCAACACCAGCAGCATCCCCGAGGTGGTGGGCGACGCGGCCGAGACTTTCGACCCCGCCGAGGCCGGTTCGCTGCGCGCGGCGCTGGAAACGCTGGCGGCGTCGCCGGCGCGGCGCGAGCAGCTGCGCGCGCTCGGCCGCGAGCAGCGGCGCCGCTTCTCCTGGGAGGCCTGCGCGCGCGAGACGCTGGCGCTGTACCGCCGGCTGGGGACCCCGCATGCCTAGGGCGCTGATCTGCGGCATCTCCGGCCAGGACGGCGCCTACCTCACGCGCCTGCTGCTGGCCAAGGGCTACGAGGTCTGGGGCACCTCGCGCGACGCCCAGGTGGCACCGCTGGGCAACCTGGTGCTGCTGGGCGTGCAGGAGCAGGTGCGCATGGTCTCGATGGCGCCGCGCGACTTCCGCAGCGTGCTGGAGGCGATCGACCGCGCGCGGCCCGACGAGATCTACAACCTGGCCGGCCAGACCTCGGTCGGCCTGTCCTTCGAGCAGCCGGCCGAGGCGCTGGAGAGCATCGCCTCCAGCACGCTCAACCTGCTGGAGGCGCTGCGCTTCCTGAACCGGCCGATCCGCTTCTACAACGCCGGCTCCAGCGAATGCTTCGGCGACACCGGCCAGCAGGCGGCCGACGAGAGCACGCCCTTCCACCCGCGCAGCCCCTACGCGGTGGCCAAGAGCACCGCGCACTGGCTGGTCGACAACTACCGCCGCGCCTACGGGCTGCACGCCTGCACCGGCATCCTCTTCAACCACGAATCGCCGCTGCGGCCGCGCCGCTTCGTCACGCGCAAGATCGTCGAGGCCGCGCTCGACATCGCCGAAGGTCGCGCGCAGACGCTGGCGCTGGGCAACCTGGACATCTGGCGCGACTGGGGCTGGAGCCCCGAATACGTCGAAGCGATGTGGACGATGATGCAGGCCGGGCAGGCCGACGACTACGTCATCGCCACCGGCGAATCGCATTCGCTGCGCGACTTCGTCGCCACCGTGTTCGCCGAACTCGGCCTCGACTGGCAGGCCCATGTCACGCAGGACCCGGCGCTGATGCGGCGTTCGGAACTGCCGTTCAGCCGCGGCAACGCCGGCAAGGCCGAACGACAGCTGGGCTGGCGCGCGCGCACCACCATGCCCGGCGTGGCGCGGGCGATGGTCAGCGAGCTGAAGGCGCGCCGGCTTGCAGACGCTGCCGGGCCGCTTCATGGTCGGCCCAGGTGAGGCCGGGGCGGCGCCGGCGCGCCTGGTACCAGGCTTCGAACCAGCCGCGCAGGCGCCGGCTGCGCAGCGCGCGCCGCAGCGCCGGTGCCAGCGGCTCGGCCATGAAGAGGTGCAGGCCGTCGTGGATGCGCGTGTACTCGCAGCCCAGCCGCGCCGCCACCTGCTCGAGCGTGCGCGACTGGTAGAACGAGACATGCTGGCCCGATTCGAGCGAGTAGTACCACCAGCCCGGCGCCGGCGCGCCGCCGCTGAACGTGAGCGTGGAGAACACCAGCGAACGGCAGCGGTAGCGCTCGAACTCGGCCTGCACGAAGGCCACCGGGTCGGTCACGTGCTCCAGCACCTCGAAGGCGAACAGCGCCTCGGCGGCCAACCCTTCGAAGGGCTCGTGCCCCTGCGCGAACAGGTTCTCGCAGTACTTGTCGCTGCGGTAGGCGTCGAAGCCCTGGTCGCGCAGCAGGCGCACCAGCACCCCGTAGCCGCCCGCGATGTCGACGAAGCGGCCGGCGGGGTCGAAGGCCGCCTGCAGCAGCCAGTTGAGGAAACGCGCGTGTTCCAGGTTGCGCTGCAGCAGTCCGGTGTCGGTGTCGGCGATGGCCTGCGCATAGGCCTCGTCCAGCCAGTGCGGCGTGTCGGTCTGCAGCAGGCCGCAGCCGGCACAGAGGTGGTAACCCACGTCGTGGCGGCCCAGCAGGCGCTGGGTGAAGACGAATTCGCGCTCGGCGCGCTGGCACACGGGGCAAGGCGGCAGGGACATCGTTCGGGCGGTCGGGCGGGGAGCCCGATTCTCGCGCGCCGATGACGGCCGCCCCCGCCCCCGCGCCGCGCCTGCGCGTGGCCGTCGTCGTGCAGCGCTACGGCCCGGAAGTCAACGGCGGCGCCGAGGCCCATGCGCGCCTGTTCGTCGAGCACGTGCGGCGCCTGCACGACGTGACCGTGCTCACCACGCGCGCACGCAGCTACGTCGAGTGGGACGATCACTACCCGCCGGGCGAGAGCCTGGTCGACGGCACGCCGGTGATCCGCTTCGACCACCCGCGGCGCGGCCACGAAGGGCGCGCGCGCGTGCCGCGCGGCCACCTGCTGCGCTACCGGCTGAACCGCGTCTTCGCCGCGCTCGGCCGGCCGGCGGTGGCGCAGCGCAACGGCGACCCGGTGCACGACGGCCTGCAGTTCCTGCAGCGCCAGGGTCCCTGCTGCCCGGCACTCGTCGAACACCTGCAGCAGGCGGCCGGCCGCTACGACCTGGTGGTGTTCTTCACCGCGCTGTACTACCCCACCGCGCTAGGACTGCCGGCCACCCCTTGCCGCAGGCTGCTGGTGCCCACGCTGCACAACGAGCGCGCGATGTACCTGCCGCTGCAGCGCGAGGTCTTCGAGCGTGCCGACGGCATCCTCTGGAACTGCGCCGCCGAACGCGACCTGGCGACCCGCCTGTACGGCCCGCAGGTCGCGCCCGGCAGCCTGTGCGGCGTCGGCGTGGAACCGGTGCCGCCGCCGCCCGAGGTGCTGGCGGCGGCGCGCCGCAGGCTCGGCCTGGACGGGCCCTTCTTCGTCTGGGTCGGGCGCATCTCGCGCTCGAAGGGCTTCGGCACGCTGGCGCGCGCCTTCCGCCTGTTCGCCGCCCTCGACCGCGGCGGCGTGAAGCTGGTCGTGCTGGGCCAGGACTTCATGGCCGACCTGCCGCGCCACCCGCGGCTGGTCTACGCCGGCTTCGTGCCCGACGCCGAGCGCGACGCGCTGATGGCCGGCGCGCTGGCCACGGTGGTGACGTCCAAGCACGAGAGCCTCTCGCTGGTGACGCTGGAAAGCCTGGCGCTGGGCACACCGGTGATCGTGAACGGCCGCTCCGACGTGCTGCGCGCCCACGTGCAGGACTCGCGCGCCGGCTGGGTCTACGGCCCTTCGGCGCCGCTTTTCCTGGCCCTGCGCGCCGCCGCCGCGGCGGGCGAAGCGGGCCGGCGCGCGCTCGGCGAGGCCGGCCGCACGTACGTCCGCACGCACTACAGCTGGGCGCGCGTCGACGCCGAGTGGCTGCAGGCGGTGGCGCGCACGGCCCGCCGATAATCGTCCGCATGCAGGTTTTCCGAGGGTTCCACCATCCGGCGCTGCAGGACGGCCGCGGGCGGGCGCTGACGATCGGCAACTTCGACGGCGTGCACCGCGGCCACCAGGCCATGCTGGCGCTGCT
>CAYVXO010000199.1:0-10744 GCA_964454485.1 uncultured Rubrivivax sp. | reverse complement strand
GAACTTGCCGAAAGCGGTCCCAGCTTGTTGAACGGTGTTTGCGTGCTCGAAAAGACCGCAATCGCTTCGCGGCGCGCAAAGAGCGTCACGCTCAGGCAAACGGCTGACCCAAAGCATGCGCCTGACTTGCTTGCTCGCTGCCGCGTTGCATCAGAAGATGCCTAGCGGCCCTCGGGATACGTAGTGCTGGCCTTCCCTAGTATCGAGAGTCATCCTTAACCATCAGGCATCCGATCCACTGCGTATGCAACTTCTCATTGAACCACTTCACAGTACCCTCCTTCTTAACGCCGCCGTCCGGGTCGTTGAAGAAGATCTTGCTGCCATCAATGCCAGTTAGCACGATGGCATGCCCGGGGCCAAACCATTGACCACTACACCATACCGGACCGAAGTCATGCAGATAACTGTACAGGTCCAACTCCAAGTGCTGATTCTTAATGGGCAATGAGCGCAGACCGACCTTCTTCGCCAGCGTCATCCATTGCGCGTACTCAAGCGGTTTGCTGTCGGAGACAACGTAGGAACTCGCCACCGTGTTCATCGGCCCGCTGCGTCCGGAGTGCTTTTGCCAGTACAGCCAGATCATGTAAGCCGCGGTGTGCCAGCAACAATTGGCCTTTTCCTGGGCAACGGCGGGAACATCGAGTTGAAGTTTGAGCATATGCATCCTTCAGGAGAATGTCCGTACCCATGCAAGTGCGGGCGACCCGCAGAAAAAAATGATGCATCACCGGGCGCAGGCCGGCAATCTGGGACGTTGCGCCAAGGCAAGCGGGCGCAGCAGAAAGTCGGCGCTGGACAACCATTTTTCAGTGCTGGGCAACAGCTGCTTCGCACGCTGAAGGTCCGATCGCTTCGAACGAGACCGCGCAAGAGCGCGGAGATGAAGGCCAAGAAGGCCCGCATAACGGCAGGACCAAACTCAGGGCGTGGCCGGCTCCACTCGGAAGCGCGTGGATGGCGTCGCCGATCTCGTCCTTGAGCCGGCTTCCGTCCAGCAGCCCGTCGTTTTTCGTTTGCCCCATGGTCATGGGCGTCGGGGTCGCAGGCATTGGGGTCAAGTCTTGACTCTTGCTCCATGAGCCCTCTTCCTGATTCTTGCGTTCACGTGCGCTCACGATCGGCACCGAGTTCAGCGCCGGCACGCGCGTGAATTCGACTGCTCACCCTAGCCCCACCACCCCCGATTGGGTTTCCCCCCCTAGACCCCGCTGGCGACACTTCCGTTGACACTTCCCCATTGAACGGAACCCCACCATGAGCGAAGCCACCCTGCGGGCCATAACCCTCGAGACCGTCGACAACTACCGCCAGGTCGCCGAACACGCGATCAGCGCCTACCGCGCCGGCGGGCACCGCCTGCTGGGCCTGATGAGCCGCAACGTCGAGCGCGCCACGCAACGCGGCGCCGAACGCCTGGCGCCGCGCCTGGCCGCCGCCGTGCGCCGCACCAGCCACAAGGTGACCGGTGCCGCCGCCAAGGGCATCGACGCCGTCAGCGCACGCAGCGAACAGGTCGTCGAAGCCGGCAGCGCCGGCGTCGGCCAGCAGCTGGGCCGCGTGGCCGACTTCGTCGAAGGGCTGGAGATCCGCTACCTCGCCGGCGGCCTGCAGGCTGCGGCGCGCGTCAGCCTGAGCAGTGCGCGCGCGGCGCTGAGCCTGTCCGAGAAGCTGATGGCCGGCGCCGAGCGCTTCACCGGCCCGGTGACGGCGCCGAAGGCTGCTCGCCGTGCTCCGGTGCGCCGCGCCGCGAAGAAGGTCGTGCGCAGCGCCGCCAAGCCGGCGAAGAAGGCCGTGCGCGCGCGCCGCGCCGCCTGAGGTCTTCGGGACTCGCGGACTTCGCGATGCGCCAGCTGAGCGGGCACGACGCCGGCTTCCTGTACGCGGACACCGCGCACTCGAACGCCAACGTCAGCCTGCTCCACATCTACGACCAGAGCACAGCGCCCGGCGGCGTGGTGCGCTTCAAGAGCATCCTGGCGCATGTCGAACGGCGGCTGCACGGCGCGCCGCTCTTCCGCCAGCGGCTGCAGCGCGTGCCGCTGGGGCTGGACCATCCGTACTGGGTCGACGACGAGAACTTCGACCTCGAATACCACGTGCGCCACATCGCCCTGCCCAAGCCGGGCGACTGGCGCCAGTTCTGCATCCAGGTCTCGCGCATCCACGCGCGCGCGCTCGATCTCGGCCGCCCGCTGTGGGAGATGTACGTCATCGAAGGCCTGGACAGTTTCTTCGACCTGCCGGCCGGCAGCTTCGCGCTGTTGCTGAAGACGCACCAGGCTGCGGTCGACCTCGGCCAGCTGGCGGCCTTGAGCGCGCTGCTGCACGACACCCGGGCGGCGCCGCCCGACGAAGGCCCGCCCGAGCCCTGGTTCGCCGACAACGCCCCCGGCCGGCTGCGCCTGGTGGCGCAGGGGCTGGCGCGTTCGGCCACCGCGCCGCTGCGGCTGGCGCGCCCGCTGGTGCGCGCCGCCACCCACGTGGCCCCGGCCGCGGTGGCGCTGGCCAGCGAGATGCTGCTGCAGCCGAAGAACCTGCCGGCCACGCGCTTCAACGCCGTCGTCTCGCCGCACCGCGTGTTCGAGACGCGCCGCTTCGGCGAGGCGGAGTTCGAGGTCGTGCGCTCGTTGGTCGAAGGTGCCAGCTTCGACGACGTGGTGCTGGCCGTCTGCGGCGGCGCGCTGCGCCGCTACCTGGACGCGCAGGGCGAACTGCCCGCCGGCCACAGCCTGGCGGCCATCGTGCCCGGCGCGCCGGCCGAAGGCGAAGACGACACGCTCGCCTGGCGCCACGCGAGCCTGGGCACCGACGTCGCCGACCCGCTGGAGCGCCTGGCCGTCGTGGCCGAGCGGCGCAGCGAGGCGCCGGACGCGGTGTCGCGCCTGCTGGGCAGCCGCGAACTGGCCGAGGCCGCGGAACAAGCCTCCGCCGCCGCGCTGGCCTGGACGCGGCGCTGGGTGGGCCGCGCCGGCGCACGCGTGGGCCGCCGCACGCCGCCGGCCAATTGCACGATCACGCCGCTGCCCGCACCCGGGCGGCCGCAGTACCTGTGCGGCGCGCGCATGACCTACTTCTCGGCCATCCTGCCCATCAGCGACGGCCTGGGCCTCGCCTTCGCGGTGACGCGCTACGACGGCCGGGTGGTGATCTCGCCCACCTCCTGCCGCGAGTTGATGCCCGACCCCGAGGTCTTCGCGCAATGCCTGCGCGACAGCTTCCAGGACTACCTGGCGCTGGCGCAGGACGCCACCGCCTCTAGACCGGCAGTGAAGCGTGCGTCAGCGCGCGGTACACGGCGCCGGGCCAGCCGGCCGGGCTGAAGGGCTGCCAGCGGCCTTCGGGCTGCGCCAGGCGGTCGGCCACGATCGCCAGCACCATCGGGTTGAAGCCCAGGCCGGTGTGGCTGCCGAAGACGCGGATGTTCTCCGCCGCGGGCTCGTCGCTTTCCACGGTGGCTTCCTGCGGCGGCACGACGCCGTCGCTCGGCGAATACAGGCAGCTGATGGGCACCGGCGGCAGCCGGCCTTCGCGCAGCGCCTTCACGCGCGGCTGCATGGTGTGCACGGCCGGCCCCAGCGGGTGCGCGATCATGCGGTAGAGCGCCTTCACCAGCGGCGGCGACTGGCTGCCTTCGGGGTCCACGCTCACCGGGCTGCCCAGCGTGACCACCTGGCGCACGCATTCGGCGGCCTGGTGCGCGCCGTACATGGCGAAGACGCCGCCCAGGCTCCAGCCGACCAGGCTGACCTTGCGGCCGGTCTGGTGGTGGATGTGCCGGATCTTGCGCTCCAGCGCTTCGGCATGGCGGCGCTGGAAGCCGATGTTGCGGCCCAGGCCCCAGGTCTGCACGTCGTAGCCGCGGCCCTGCAGGAACAGCCGCAGCGCCACCAGCGTGCCTTCCTGCGCCATGAAGCCGGGCAGCAGCAGCACCGGGTGGCCGTCGCCGGCCGGCACGGTGGACAGCAGCGGCCACGAAGCCGGCAGCGTGGCCGCTTCCAGGAAGGCGCGCCACTCGATGAGCGAATGCCAGCGCTGCGGCGGGCCTTGGTGGGTCTCTCTTCGGGCCATGGGCCGAGTCTGCATGGCTCAGGCGGCCTCCTTCCCTGCGGAAGACCCGGAGGACGCGGGCGCGGCGCCACGCAGTTCACGCCGCAGGATCTTGCCGACGTTGGTCTTGGGCAGCGGCTCTTCGCGGAACTCCACGATGCGCGGCACCTTGTAGGCCGTCAGCTGGCGCCGGCAATGCTCGATCAGCGCCTCGGCGGTGAGCGAAGGGTCGGACCGCACGACGACGATCTTCACCACCTCGCCCGACTTCTCGTCGGCCGCGCCGATGGCCGCCACCTCCAGCACGCCGGCGTGCAGCGCCACCACGTCTTCCACCTCGTTCGGGAAGACCTTGAAGCCGGAGACGATGACCATGTCCTTCTTGCGGTCGGTGATGCGGAACTGACCTTCCTCGTCCATGTAGCCCATGTCGCCGGTGCGCAGCCAGCCTTCGGGCGTGAAGACATGCGCCGTCTCGTCGGGGCGGTTCCAGTAGCCGCGCGTGACCTGCGGGCCGCGCACGCACAGCTCGCCCACCTGGCCGGGCGGCAGTTCGTTGCCGTCGTCGTCGAGGATGGCGACTTCGGTGGAAGGGATCGGCAGGCCGATGTGGCCGGTCCACTCGTCGATGCCCAGCGTGTTGGAGACGACCACCGGCGCCGTCTCGGTGAGGCCGTAGCCTTCGAGCAGCGGCACGCCGGTGCGCTGCTTCCAGCGCTCGGCCACCACGCGCTGGACCGCCATGCCGCCGGCCGAAGCCAGCTTCAGGTGCGAGAAGTCCACCTCGGCGATGCCCGGCGCGTCCAGCAGCGCGCGGTACAGCGTGTTGACGCCGATCATCACCGTCACCGGCGTCTTCTTCAGCGTGGCGATGAAGTCCGGCAGGTCGCGCGGGTTGGTGATCAGCACGATGTGGGCGCCGATCTTCATGTAGACCAGGTTGGAGGTGAGCGCGTACACGTGGTACAGCGGCAGCGGGATGAGCGCGGTCTCCTCGCCGTCCTTGAGGTCGCGCGCGATCCAGGCGCCCACCTGCTGCAGGTTGGCCACCATGTTGCGGTGGCTCAGCATCACGCCCTTGGCCACGCCGGTGGTGCCGCCCGTGTACTGCAGGAAGGCCAGGTCGTCCAGCTCGAGTGGCACCTCGGCCAGCCGGGCCTCGTGGCCCTGGCGCAGCGCGTCCTCGAAGCCGATGGCGCCTTCGATGTGCCACTGCGGCACCAGGTGCTTCACGTGCCGCACGACGAAGTGCGTGACCGCGCTCTTCAGCCACGGGAACAGGTCGCCGATGGCGCTGCTCACCACGTGCAGCTTCATGTCCGGGTTGGTCTGCAGCACGTCCTGCAGCGTGTGGGCGAAGTTCTCCAGCACGACGATGGCGCGCGCGCCCGAATCCTTGAGCTGGTGTTCCAGCTCGCGCGCGGTGTACTGCGGGTTCACGTTCACCACCACCAGCCCGGCGCGCAGCACGCCGAACAGCGCCACCGGGTACTGCAGCAGGTTGGGCAGCATGATCGCCACCCGCTCGCCCTTGCTCAGCCCCAGCGAGTGCTGCAGGAAGGCGCCGAAGGCGCGGCTGGCCTCTTCCAGCTCGCGGTAGCGCATGGTGACGCCCATGTTGGTGTAGGCGGGCTTGTCGGCGAAGCGCTCGACGGTGCGTTCGAACACGTCGCGCAACGAACGGTAGCCCTCGAAATCGATCTCGGCGGGAATGCCCTTCGGATACTTGGCGAGCCATCTCTTGTCCATCGTCGTCTCCTCGTCTGGCGGGTGATCGGCCCAGCATCGCACCGGGCCACGGCACGGGTCTTGAGCACACGCAAGCGGGCCCGGCCGGCGCGTGCGAAGGCGCCGGTCCTTGATCTGCGTCGGACCGCGTGCACGCGCGCGGCGCTAGCTTGGGCGCCATGAAAACGCTGAGCGGCGTGGACGGTGCCTTCCTGCACCTGGAGACTCCCGAGACGCCGATGCACGTGGCGTCGCTCCACCTGTACGACCTGCCGCCCGGCCGGCGGCGCGACTTCCACGCGGCGATGAAGCGCCAGCTGCGGTCGCGCCTGGCGGCGACGCCGGTGCTCACGCGCCGGCTGGCGCCGATGCCGCTGCAGTTCGCCAACCCGGTGTGGGTGGAAGCCGACGAGGTCGACCTCGACTGGCACGTGCAGCGCGTGGTGCTGCCGCCGCCGGGCACCCAGGAGCAGCTGGAAGCCTGCGCCGCGCGCCTGCACGGCGAGCTGCTCGACCGCACCCGGCCGCTGTGGCGGCTGTACGTCATCGACGGCCTGCAGAGTGGCCAGGCGGCCTACTACATCAAGGTGCACCACGCGGTGCTGGACGGCCAGGCCGGCGTGATGCTGGGGCTGGCGTTGTGCGACCTGGAAGCCAGGCCGCCGGCGCGCCAGCGCATCCCGCCGCGCGCCGCCGAACACCCGGGCATCGCCGCGCTCGCCGCGAGCGCGCTGCGCCACGACGCCGGCCAGTACGTGAAGCTGCTGCGCCACCTGCCCGACGTGGTGCGCTCGCTCGCCGGGCTCTTCGCACCGCCGCCGCGCGAGGCGCGCGGCCGGCTGGGGCAGAACTTCGGCTTCGGCCCGCGCACGCCGCTCAACGTGCCGATCGACGGCGAGCGCACCTTCGCCGCCGCGACGCTGCCGCTGGCCGAGCTGAAGGCGCTGGCACACGCGCACGACGCCAAGCTCAACGACATCGTGCTCGCGCTGTGCAGCGGTGCGCTCAGGCGCTGGCTGGCGGCGCACGGCGGCATCCCGAAGAAGCCGCTCATCGCGTCGATGCCGATCTCGCTGCGCGCCGCGGGCAATGCCGAGTACACGACGCAGGCCACGCTGAGCCTGGTCAACCTGCACACGCACCGGGCCGACCCGGTGCGGCGGCTGCACGCCATCCGCGACGGCGCGCTGGCGGTGAAGACGCTGGCGCAGCGTGCGCGCGGCGTGATCCCGACCGACTTTCCGTCGATCGGGTCGCCGTGGCTGCTGCATTCGCTGGCCACGCTGTACGGGCGCAGCGGCGCCGCGCGCGCGGTGCCGCCGATCGCCAACGTGGTGATCTCCAACGTGCCCGGCCCGACCGTGCCGCTGTACGCGGCCGGCGCGCGCATGGCCACCTACTGGCCGATGTCGATCGTCGAGCACGGCGTCGGGCTCAACGTCACCGTGATGAGCTACGCCGGCACCCTTTGCTTCGGCTTCACCGCCGCGCGCTGCGCGGTGCCCGACGCGGGCGAACTGGTGCGGGCGCTGCGCGAGGCCTTCGACGAACTGGTGGCGCGCAGCGCTACGAAGCCGGCGCGGCGGCGGACGCCGCGTGGCGCCGCCGGTACTCGCCCGGGCTGAGGCCCAGCCGGCGGCCGAAGAAGCGGCAGAAGTAGGCCGGGTCCTCGAAGCCCAGCTCGAAGGCCAGGCGCGAGATCGGCGCCTCGATGTAGACCAGCCGGCGGCAGGCTTCGCGCGCCAGCCGGTCGTGCACGAGTTCGAGCGCGCTGGTGTTCGCCTGCGCGCGCACCAGGCGGTTCAGGCGCGCGGTGGAAAGCCCCAGCTGGGCCGCGTAGCGCGAGACGGGCCAGTGCTCGGCGTAGTGCGACTCCACCAGCACCAGGAAGCGCGTGAAGAGCGACTGCAGCCCGCGCGCCTGCGGGCCCGCGGCGAGGTCGTCGCGGGCGCCGATCTGCGCCAGCCGCCAGACCAGCGCGCGCGCCAGCCACAGCGGCACCGGCGAGCCGGCGCTGCCCGGCGCGGCGAACTCGGCGGCCAGGGCGTCGAACAGGTTGCCCACGCGCACCACTTCCACCGCCGGCACCGGCAGCACGCGGGCGCGCGCGAAGAGCGCGCGCAGCGCGTCGCCGGCCGCAGCCAGGTCGCCTTCGACCACCGAGCGCGGGCTGAGCGTGAGCACGTGGCCGTCGCTTTCGGCGGCGAAGCGGAAGCCGTGCACGGTGCCGGGCGGAATGACCAGCAGCGCCGGGCCGCTGCAGCGTTCGCGTGCGCCGTCGAGCGTGACCTCCACCGAGCCGGCGCGCAGCCAGATCAGCTGGTGCAGCCCGGCGTGCACGTGGGGCTCGATCTCCCAGCGGTACAGGCGCGCGCGCGATTGCACGCTCTCCACGTGCAGCAGGTCGGCGGCAGGCGCGCCGGGCTCGCCGTAGAGCGCGAAGGTGGGCACCGAAGTGCGTGGCGGGCGGCGCGGGGGCACACCACATCGTACGGCCAAAAGTGCAAGCGAAGGTGCTCGTTCGTCCACTCCACCCTGGGCAAGGCACGCCTACAGTCCGCCCAGACGTGCAAAGCCCCTGCCGCACGCGAGGAGACAAGACCATGTTCCGCTTCGACCCCTATTCGCCCGCCGTCGACGCCGACCCGTTCGGGCTGTACCGCACGCTGCGCGACGAGCACCCCTGCTTCTGGAGCGAGGAGGCGAACGCCTGGATCCTCTCGCGCTACGCCGACATCGTGGCCGCGGGGCAGAACTGGCAGGTCTATTCGTCGGCCAAGGGCAACCTGATGACCGAGTTGCCCAACCGCGCCGGCGCCACCCTGGGCACCACCGACCCGCCGCGCCACGACCGCCTGCGCGCGCTGGTGCAGCACGCCTTCATGCGGCGCAACCTGGAAGCGCTGGCCGAGCCGATGCGCGAGATCGCGCGCGCGGCCGCAGAAGACCTGCGCGGCCGGGCGCGCTTCGAGTTCATCGCCGACTTCAGCTCCAAGTTCACCGTGCGCGTGCTGTTCGCCGCGCTCGGCCTGCCGCTGGGCGACGAGCAGACGGTGCGCGACAAGGCCGTGCTCATGGTGCAGAGCGATGCCCGCACACGCGCCAAGGGGCCCGAGCACGTCGCGGCCTACCAGTGGATGCAGGACTACGCGGCCGGCGTCATCGCCGAGCGGCGCGCGAACCCGAAGAACGACCTCATCTCGCACTTCAGCATGGCCGAGATCGACGGCGACCGGCTCGACGAACGCGAGGTGCTGCTCACCACCACCACGCTCATCATGGCCGGCATCGAGAGCCTGGGCGGCTTCATGAGCATGTTCGCCCTGAACCTGGCCGACCACGACGAGGCGCGCCGCGCGGTGGTGGCCGACCCCGCGCTGCTGCAGGAGGCGATCGAGGAATCGCTGCGCTACAACACCTCGGCGCAGCGCTTCCGCCGCTGCCTGCAGCAGGACGTGACGCTGCACGGCCAGACGATGAAGGCGGGCGACTTCGTCTGCCTGGCCTACGGGTCCGGCAACCGCGACGAGCGCCAGTTCCCCGACCCCGACCGCTACGACATCCGGCGCAAGCCGCGCGGCCACCTGGGCTTCGGCGGCGGCGTGCACGCCTGCCTGGGCACCGCGATCGCGCGCATGGCGGTGAAGATCGCGTTCGACGAGTTCCACAAGGTCGTGCCCGACTACCGGCGCACGGTGAAGGACCTGCCCTGGATGCCTTCGTCGACCTTCCGCAGCCCGCTGGCATTGGAGCTGGCGCTGCAGTGAGCGGCCGCACGATGGCGAAGATCACCTTCATCGAATCCGACGGCCGCGAGCGCACGCTCGAGGTCGAAGAAGGCTGGCGGTGGCCGGCGGCGTCGAAGGCATCGTCGGCGAATGCGGCGGCTCCTGCGCCTGCGCCACCTGCCACTCACGAACTGGAGATGCTCGATTGCGTGGCCGCCGAACGGCGGCCGAACAGCCGGCTGGGCTGCCAGCTGAAGGCTTCGCCGCCGCTTGCGTTTTCGCACCTCAACTCCGCCGCCTGGGTGGTGCTGCGCCGGCGCCCGGCGGCGTACAAATCCTGTACGTGATGACAACGAACAGGAGCCGGGTGTGAAGCGCACGATGAAGGTTCTCGCGGCGGCCGCGACGCTCTGCGCCGCCAGCTTCACGACCCAGGCGGCGGTGCTGCTGACCGACGCCGAGGGACACTTGACGGGCGCCACGGGCGTGGAGGTGTTCGGCGCGCTGTACGACGTGTCCTTCGTCGACGGCAGTTGCGTCGACGCGATGAACGGCTGCGACTCGAGCGCCGACTTCACGTTCGGCAGTTTCGGCATGGCGCTGAGCGCCGCGACCGCCCTCGTCGACCAGGTGTTCCTCGACGGTCCGCAGGGCGCCTTCGACTCGCAGCCCTGGCTGACCTACGGCTGCGGATCGACCGCCTACCCGTACTGCTGGGCGATGACGGCCTATGGCGTGGGCGGCGGCCTGGTCAACACGGTGGTGGCCGGCAACCGGACGCCGTACGACGAGAGCTACGGCCTGTACGACGGCCCTCGAGTCGCTGGAGATTCGTTCAGCCGGACCGCCGACATGTCGGGCTCGGACACCCAGGTCTGGGCGGTCTGGACGCCGTCGGGCACGGCTGAGGTTCCCGAACCCGCGAGTGCGGCACTGGTCGGCCTGGCGCTCGCCGCCGCCCTGGGTGCGCGCCGCGCGGGCGCCCGCAAGACGAAGGCGTAGAAGGCCTTGGTGCCGGCTGTCCGAATCGAACGGACGACCTTCCGCTTACAAGGCGGGTGCTCTACCAACTGAGCTAAGCCGGCCGGGAGTGCCGGCGATTGTAGGAGCCGGCCCTACTTGATGCGCTTGAGCGAGGGCCGCGCGCCGCCGGGGCCGGCGGGGTCGGGTGGCTCGTCGCCCGGCGGCGGGGCCGCGGGCTCGGCGCCGGCCGCGGGCTCAGCGCTGGCCAGCCG
>CAYVXO010000198.1:0-10771 GCA_964454485.1 uncultured Rubrivivax sp. | reverse complement strand
AGGTTGGCGAGCGTGAAGCTCTTGCCGATGCCGCCCTTGCCGTAGATGGCGATGATCTGCGTCGCCTTCGTCACCGGCGCCGCGCTCGGCGCTTCGGGCTCCACCGCGGCTTCCGCCTTGAGGCGCTCGTCGCGCATGAAGATGACCGGTGACGCGGGGGTGCTCATTGGCAATGTCTCCAGTCGAGGATCATCTTCAGGCAGTCGGCATCGCCGAAGGCCGTGCGGTAGGCCGCGTCGGCGTGCTCGGGCTGCTCGTGGTGGGTGATGAGGCCGTCGAGCGACAGGCGCCCGGTCTCGGCCAGTTCCTTCACCGCCAGCAGGTCCGGGCGCTGCCATTCGGCGGCGCAGCGGATCTGCGCTTCGCGCATGAAGGCGGGTGCGAAGGCGAACTGCAGCGGGTCCGAGTAGAAGCCGGCGAGCACGATCTCGCCGCCGCGCGCCAGGCGCGCCACCAGGCGGTCGAGGATCTGCGAATCGCCGCTGACGTCGAAGACCGCGTGGTAGTCGCGCCGCGGATCCTGGTCCGGATGGACGACCGCATAGCCTTCGGCGCCGACGGCACGGTGCGGGTTCGTCTCCCAGACCGTGGGCGCGGGGAAGCCGGCGACCACGGTCATGCGGGCCAGCAGGCGGCCGAGCACGCCGTGGCCGACGATCAGGTCGGGCGGCACGATGGGCGTGCGCTTGCCGCCGCCGGCCACCGAGTGGTAGGCCGTGGCCGCCAGGGCCAGCAGCACCGCGCGTTCGCCCAGGGTCTCGGACACCGGCACCACGCGCGAGGCGCCGACCACGAGGCGCGAGGCGGCACCGCCGAACAGCCCGCGCACTTCGCCGTAGCAGCGCGCGCCGGGCACGAACACGCGTTCGCCGATGCGGTGTTCCTCTTTCGCGCCGGCGGCGACCACGCGGCCGACCGATTCGTAGCCCGGCACCAGCGGGTAGCCCATGCCCGGGAAGGCCGGCATGCGGCCGTTCCACAGGAGCTTCTCGGTGCCGGTGCTGATGCCGCTGTATTCGATGTCGACGACCAGGTCGTCTTCGCCCGGGGGTGTGAGATCCAGTGCGCCGAACACGATGTGCTCGGGCTTCTCCAGCACGATGGCCATCGTCTTCATTCCAGCCTCCTGCGTGTCGCTCCGCTCACGGCGTTACCGGACCTCTCGAGGGGGTTTCGTCGGCATGCATCCGTGTCGAAGATCACGGTGTCATCCTACGCCGACGAGTACAAGTGTCAAGCTAGATTGACGACTGTCTCGGTCAGGGTTTACGCGCGACGACAACGGGCAGAAATGACCCCGGCCTGGATCGGCAGCCGGCCGGGCAGGCGGCGCACCTGTTCGAAGCCGGCGGCTTCCAGCATCTCGCCCAGGCGCTCGGCGGTGCGAGGGCGCCCGCGGCCCATGGCCAGCAGGTAGAAGCCGAAGTAGGCGTCGCCCATCGCCTCGGCGCCGGCGACGCCGGCCATCGGTTCGGCCAGCACCAGGTGGCCGTCGTCGGGCAAGGCGCGGCGCACGTTGCGCAGCAGCCGCATCACGCGCTCGTCCGGGTGGTCGAAGCAGACCCGCACCAGCGAGACGAGGTCGGCGCCGGTCGGCAGGGGGTCGTCGAAGAAGTCGCCGCCGAAAGTCTGGGCGCGTTCGAGCAGGCCCCAGGCGGCGAAGCGCGCATGGGCGCGCTGCGCCACCGCCGGCAGGTCGAACAGCATCAGCCGCAGCGCCGGCGCATGGCGCGCCACGGCGCCCAGGAAGGTGCCCTCGCCCCCGCCCACGTCGAGCAGCACGCGGTGGCGCTCGAACGGGTAGGCGGCCAGCAGTTCCTGCGCCACCAGCGGCTGCGACGCCGACATCAGCGTCGAATAGGCCGCAACCCGGTCCGGCGCCAGCGCCGCCGGCGCTTCACCGTTGGCGCTATGGGCGGCGTAGGGCCAGTAGGCCGCCATCGCGCGGTCGCACTCGCCGCGCAGCAGGGCGAGCGGGTCGGTCAGGTCGCTGTAGAGAGTGGCGTGGTGCTCCACCATCGCCGCCAGCCCCGGGTTGCCCACCATCGCGGCACCACGCCGGCCCAGCGCGACGCGGCCGTCGCGCCGGCGCTCCAGCAGCTGCAGAGACGCGGCGGCGGCGACCAGCCGCTCGGCGGCGTCGGCCGAAAGCCCGCAGCGCTGTGCGAGCGCCTCGGCCGTTTGAGGGCCTGCGGCCAGCGTCTCGAAGAGGTCGAGGCGCACGCAGGCCAGCAGCACCTGCGAATAGACGAAGCCGGCCATGAGGTCGAACAGCTCGCGCGCGTGGCGGCGCGCCAGCCAGCGCGTGGGCGCGAACGCGAGCGCCTTCTCGCGGAAGCCCGGCTGGGCGAGCAGGCGGTTGCGCCAGTCGCGGAAGCGTTCCGCCCAGCCGCCTTCGTCGGCGGGCGCAGGTGCGGCCGACGGCAAGGCGCCCCGCATCGGCTTCAGGCTGCCGGCGTGGGCAGCGGCGTCCGGGCAGCGGCGGCGCGGCTTTCGACGCGCGCGCACCAGGCGCGCGGCACCAGACGTTCGGATTCGGCCGTGACCAGCGCGCGCAGCGCCAGCGCGCCGCGGCAGGGCGGGATCGCCTCGCTCGCGCAGGCGATCAGGCGGTCGAAGTGCTGGATGGCGCCGGCCAGACCCTGCTCGGCCGCGCTGCTCGGACGCCCGAGCGCGGCGTCACGGCCGACCGGCTTGCCCAGCGCCGTCGGGTCGGCCAGCACGTCGCGCAGGTCGTCGGCGACCTGGTAGGCCTCGCCGAGCCATTCGCCGAAGGCGCGCCAGATCTCGCCGTCGACGCCAGCGGCCTCGGCCCCGGCACAGGTGGCGGCGGCGAACAGGGCCCCGGTCTTGGCGCGCTGGTAGTCGGACAGCGCCACCCGCGGCTCGCATTCCCAGGCCTGCCCGGCCACGATGCCGTGCGGCATGCCGACGCCGCGGCCGATGGTCGCCAGCAGCCGGATCAGCCGTGCCGGCGAACGCGCGCCGCCCAGTCCCAGGTTCTGGAACGCCAGCACGATGAGCGCGTCGCCCGCCAGCACCGCCAGCCGCTCGCCGTAGGCGCGGTGCACCGACGGGTGGCCGCGCCGGGTGGGCGCGTCGTCGAAACAGGGCAGGTCGTCGTGGACCAGCGAAGCGCAGTGCAGCAGTTCGATCGAAGCCGCCGCGGCATTGGAGAGCGCGGGGTCCGAATCGCCACAGGCCCGCGCCACCGCCAGACACAGCTGGGGACGGATGCGCGCGCCGCCTGGGAAGACCGCGTGGCGCATGGCCGCGGCCAGCAGCGGGGGACAACCCGGCGCCTCGCCGGTGGCCAGTGCGGCTTCGAGCGCTTCCTCGATCCTGGCGAGCGTTTCCATACTTGGCTCCCGTCGCGCGCCCAGGGGCACGGATCGAATGTCCATCAAATGGAACATTCACATGTGTCAGCAAGAATAGACACATCGACAGCGCGCGTCAACGCCGGCACAACCCGCGCAGGGGTTCCGCCGGATGCCGGGATCAACGAATCAGGATGCGGCTTCCAGCCGCAGGCGGCCGTGCCGGGTCGCCAGCGTGCGCGCCAGCAGGGACGTGGCGGCGTAGATGGCTTCGATGTTGGGCGTGGGCACGCCGGTGATGCGCCCCAGTTCGACCACCGAGCCGACCAGCGCCTCGAGTTCGAGCACGCGGCCGTTCTCCACGTCGACCAGCATCGAGGTCTTGTGCGCCCCCACCGCCTCGGCGCCGGCGATGCGCTGGTCGAGCGAGATCTTGAAGCGCACGCCGAGCGCCTCGGCCACCGCGCGGCCCTCGGTCATCATCGCTGCCGCGAGCGCGCGCGTGGCCGGGAAGCGACAGATGTCTTCCAGCGTGGCGTGGGTGAGCGCGCTGATCGGGTTGAAGCTGAGGTTGCCCCAGAGCTTGACCCAGATCTCGCTGCGGATGTCCTTGGCCACCGGCGCCTTGAAGCCGGCCTTCATGAGCGCCTGCGAGAGCGCCTCGACACGCTCGCTGCGCGAGCCGTCGGGCTCGCCGAGCGTGAAGCGGTTGCCTTCGATCACCTTCACGACACCCGGCGCCACCAGTTCGGTGGCCGGGTAGACGACGCTGCCGATCACGCGTTCGGGCTCGATCGCGGCGCCGATGCGGCCGCCGGGGTCCACGCTGTCCAACGAGCGCCCTTCCCAGGGGCCGGCCAGCTTGTGGAAGTACCACCACGGCAGCCCGTTGATCATGGTGACGACGGCCGTCTGCGGCCCGAACAGGTCGCGCAGTTGCGGCAGCAGGTCGACGACCTGGTGCGCTTTCACCGTCAGCAGCACGGCGTCCTGCGGGCCGGCCTCGGCCATGTGCTGCACCGCTTGCACATCTGGCGCGTGTTCCTCCCGGCCGTCTTCCAGCACCAGGCGGAAGCCGTTGGCACGGATCGCCTCCAGGTTGCGGTTGCGCGCGATGAAGGTGACCTGCTCGCCGGCCAACGAGAGCTTCGCGCCCAGGTAGCCGCCGATGGCCCCGGCGCCGACGACCGCGATCTTCAAGTGGCCTGCTCCGCGCGGCGCGCGCGGCCGCGCGCCCAGTCGCGGAACGCGCCCCACAGCGGCCACAGCAGCAGGATGATCGCCAGCCCACTGATCGTGCCGACGAGCGGGTTCGACCAGAAGATGGACAGGCTGCCCTGCGACAGCAGCATCGCCTGGCGGAAGCTGGCCTCGGCCATGTCGCCCAGCACCAGCGCCAGCACCATCGGCGCCAGCGGGTAGCGCAGTTTCTTGAAGAGGTAGCCGACGACGCCGAACACCAGCATCATCACCACGTCGAACATCGCGCTGTGCACGGTATAGGCGCCGATGGCGCAGATGACGATGATCACCGGCGCGATCACCGCGAACGGGATGCGCAGGATGGCGGCCCAGAACGGCACCGTGGTCAGCACGACGACGAGGCCGACGATGTTGCCCAGGTACATGCTGGCGATCAGGCCCCAGACGAAGTCCTTCTGCTCGACGAAGAGCATCGGCCCGGGCTGCAGGCCCCAGATCAGCAGGCCGCCCAGCAGCACCGCCGCGGTAGGCGAGCCCGGGATGCCCAGCGTCAGCATCGGCAGCAGCGCGCTGGTGCCGGCCGCGTGCGCCGCCGTCTCCGGCGCCACCACGCCCTGGATTTCGCCCTTGCCGAAGTTCTGCGGGTTCTTCGAGAACCGCCGCGCCATGCCGTAGCTCATGAACGAGGCCGGCGTCGCGCCGCCGGGCGTGATGCCCATCCAGCAGCCGACCGCGGTGCTGCGCAGGAAGGTCTTCCAGTACTGCAGCAGCTCGCCCCAGGTCTGCCACACCACCTTGGGGCTGATGCGCGTGCTCTGGCCCTTGAAGGCCAGGCCCTCTTCCATCGTGAGCAGGATCTCGCCGATGCCGAAGAGGCCGATCACCGCGATCAGGAAGTCGAAGCCCTTCAGCAGTTCGGGAACACCGAAGGTCATGCGCAGCTGGCCGGTCACGGTGTCCATGCCGACGGCGGCGAGCGCGAAGCCCAGCATCATCGAGGCGATGGTCTTCGCCGGCGGCTCCTTGCTGGTACCGACGAAGCTGCAGAAGGTGAGCAGCTGGACCGAGAAGTACTCCGCCGGCCCGAACTTGAGCGCGAACCTGGCCAGCAGCGGCGCCAGGAAGGTGATCAGCATCACCGCCACCAGCGCGCCCACGAACGACGAGGTGAAGGCCGCCGTCAGCGCCTGCGCCGCCTTGCCCTGCTGCGCCATCGGGTGGCCGTCGAAGGTGGTGGCCACGCTCCAGGGTTCGCCCGGGATGTTGAACAGGATCGAGGTGATCGCCCCGCCGAACAGCGCACCCCAGTAGATGCAGCTCAGCATGATGATCGCCGAGGTCGGGTTCATGCTGAACGTCAGCGGCAGCAGGATGGCCACGCCGTTGGCGCCGCCCAGGCCGGGCAGCACGCCGATCAGCACCCCCAGCGTGATGCCGACCAGCATGAAGCCCAGGTTGGGCAGCGTGGCGGCGACGGCGAAGCCGTGCGCGAGGTTGCCGATCTCTTCCATCGCCTAGAACCCCAGCATGCGTTCGAGCGGGCCCTTGGGCAGCGGCACCAGGAACCAGCGCTCGAAGACGAGGAAGAACACCAGGGGCACGCCGACGGACACCAGCGCCGTCAGCGGCCAGCCGTAGCCGCCGTAGCGGCGCATGAAGTAGCCGATCAGCAGCACCGAGGCGACGTAGATCCCCAGCGGGTAGATCAGTGCCACGTGCACGATCATCGGCAGGCCGATCGCCACCACCTGCTTCAACTGCGCCTTCTCGGCGAAGACGCCGTCGTCGCGCGCCCAGCGCCGCAGCTGGTTCAGCAGCACCCAGCCGCTGGAGGCCACCAGCAGGCAGCCGATGTAGAAGGGGAAGTAGCCCGAGCGCGGGCCGTCGTCGGCCCAGCCGGTGCCCACGCGCACGCTGTCGACGATGACCAGCACGCCGATGGCGGCCAGCACCGCGGCCACCGCGGCTTCGGGCCAGCGCTGGCCGACCTCGTCGGCGTTGGGCGTTCTCATTGCGAGAGGAAGCCGGCCTCACGCATGAGCGTGCGGTGCAGCTGCTCGTTCTTGCCCAGCCAGTCGACATAGGCCTGGCCGGTGAGCGCGGTGTCGTTGAAGGCGCCCTTGTCCATGAAGTCCTTCCACTCGGGCGTGGCGCGCACCTTCTTGAACAGGTCCAGGTAGAACTGCACCTGCTCGGGCGTCACGCCCGGCGGCATGAAGATGCCGCGCAGCATCAGGTAGTCCACCGGCAGGCCGGCCGAGGCGCAGGTGGGGATGTCGGCCCAGCTCTGCTTGTCGGTGACCTTGCCCTTGTAGGGCATCGGCGCCTTGTCGAAGACGCACAGCGCGCGCAGCTTGCCGGCGCGCCAGTGCGATTCGGCCTCGATCGGGTTGTTCACGCTCGAATCGATGTGCTTGCCCACCAGCTGCACCGCGACGTCGCCGCCGCCCTTGTAGGGCACGTAGGTCATCTTCTTGCCGGCCGCCTTCTCGATCATCACCGTGATGATCTGGTCTTCCTGCTTGGAGCCGGTGCCGCCCATCTTCAGCGCGCGGTCGGGCCCGGCCTTGAGCGCGTCGGTGAACTGCTTGGTGGTCTGGTACGGCGACTCGGCGTTCACCCACAGCACGAACTGGTCGAGCGCCAGCATCTGCACCGGCGTCAGGTCGCGCCAGTTGAAGGGCACGCCGGTGGCCAGCGGCGTGGTGAACAGGTTGGACAGCGTGATGACGATCTTGTGCGCGTTGCCCTTGTCGCCCTTCACGTCGAGGAAGCCCTCGGCGCCCGCGCCGCCGGACTTGTTGACGACGATGATGGGCTGCTTCATCAGGTTGTTCTTCGCCACCGCGCCCTGGATGAAGCGGGCCATCTGGTCGGCCCCGCCGCCGGTGCCGGCCGGCACCACGAATTCGACCGGCTTGCTCGGTTCCCAGGCCCCTGCGGCCGAACAGCACAAGGCAGCCATCCACGCCAGACGGCGTGCAACCAACGACTTCATCGAACGTCTCTCCTGGATGGTGTGGGCCGCGACTCTATGCGAGCGCGCGCCATCGGTACATTCGGAAATTGGAGCGTCTGCGTTAAGCAGGGGCTTAACGCGGGTTCACCCCAATCCGAGCTTGGCCGCCAAGCCGATGCGCTGCAGCTTGCCGGTGGCGCCCTTGGGGATCTCCTCGAGGATGAGGATCTTCTTGGGCACCTTGAACTCGGCCGCGCGCCCGGCCACGAAGGCCTGCAGCTCTCGTTCGCTGGCCTGCTGGCCTTCGCGCAGCACCACGGCGGCGGCGACTTCCTCCCCCAGCTTGGGGTGCGGCATGCCGAAGCACACCACCTGGGCCACCGCGGGGTGGTCCATCAGGATCTCGTCGACCTCGCGCGGAGAAACCTTTTCGCCACCGCGGTTGATGATCTCCTTTAGGCGGCCGGTGATGCTGACGTAGCCCTCGGCGTCCATCACGCCCTGGTCGCCGGTGCGGAACCAGCCGTTGGTGAAGGCTTCGGCATTCGCCTGCGGGTTGTTCTCGTAGCCGGCGGTCACGTTGGGGCCGCGGATCACGATCTCCCCCGTGCTGCCGCGCGGCAGCAGGCTGCCGTCCTCGCCCATGATGGCCACTTCCGGGCCGGCGGCCACGCCCACGGTGCCGGGCTTGCGCACCGCCGGCGGCAGCGGGTTGCTGCACATCTGGTGCGTGGCCTCGGTCATGCCGTAGGCCTCGACCAGAGGCGCCTTGAAGATCGACTCGAGCTCGGCGATCACCTGCGGCGGCATCGAGGACGAGCTGCTGCGCATGAAGCGCAGCGGGTGGCGCGCGATCACGTCCAGGTTCTTCGAGGCGCGCGCGATGATGGCTTGGTGCATCGTCGGCACCGCCGTGTACCAGGTGGGCTTGGCCTCGTCCATCCAGGCGAAGAACTTGAGCGCGTTGAAGCCCGGCGTGCAGAACACCTGCGAGCCGGCCGCCAGTGGCGCCAGCACCCCGGCGATGAGGCCGTGGATGTGGAACAGCGGCATGATGTTCAGCCCGCAGTCGTTCGCCGTGAACTGCAGCGTGTTGCGGATGTGGGTGGCCGACGCGGCCAGGTTCTTCTGCGACAGCGGCACGATCTTCGGCCGCGAGGTGGTGCCCGAGGTGTGCAGCACCATCGACACGTCCTCCAGCTGCGCGAAGCCGCCGCTGGCCGCCGCCGGGCCGACCGGCTCGCCTTCGAGCGTGAAGAGGCCCGCGGGCTGCGCGGCGTCGCTCACCAGTTCGAGCACGCGCACGCCCAGCTTCTTCGCCACCTCCACGGCCGGCGAGGTGCTGCCGCGTTCGACCACGAGCGCCTTCGCGTGCAGGTCCGAGAGGTAGAACTCGAACTCGTCGGCGCGGTAGGCCGGGTTCAGCGGCGCGCTCGCCACGCCGCTGGCGCAGGCGATGTAGCAGCTGGCCATCTCGGGGCCGTTGGGCAGCACGATCGCGACGCGGTCGTTGCGGCCGATGCCCAGCGCGTTCAGGCGCGCCACGGTGTCGGCCACCAGCTTGCGCAGGCCGCCGAAGTTCAGCGGCGGGCGCGAAGGGGCGGCAATGGCGGGGGCGGCGTCGATGCCGGCGGCGAGCAGGTCCTTCAGGGTCGGGGACATCGGTTCCTCGTGGGGCGGAATACGCCGCCGGCGCGCGGCGGCCCGCGTTTATACCCGAGCCCCTTCGGCGCGTCGGCCCGGGGGTTCCTGGGGCCGCGCCAGCGCCGCCTCGATCCAGGGCCGCATGGCCTGCCAGCAGGCACGCGGGTCCTCTTCGTGCGCCAGGTGGCCCAGGCCGGGCAGCCGCACCAGCCGCGCCTGCGGCAGCCGCGCCGCCACCCGCGCCGCCTGCGCGGGCGGCACGGCACGGTCGCGCTCGCCGGCCACCAGCAGCAGGGGCACCGGCAGGCGCGCCATCTGCGCGACCAGCCCGCGCAGGTCCCAGTGCGCCATCATGCCCAGCGCCGCCTCGGCCTGACCCGGCTGGCGCATCAGCGCCCGGTAGGCCTCGACGCCCGCCGTGTCCAGCCGCGAGCCCGTGCCTTCCACCAGCCGCCGCACCACCGCCGGCTCGGCCGCGCGGCGCGCGAACATCCGCGGCACCCAGCGCTGCGACCACAAGAGCCGCGCCAGCGGCGACAAAAGCGGCGCCGCAGCGCCGCCGAAAGGCCGGAAGGCGCCGTTGATCGACACCAGCGCCTGCGGCGCCGCCAGGCCGTCCAGCACCAGACGCACCGCGATCGCGGCGCCCGCCGAATGGCCCACCACCACCTGCGGTGTGACGCCCAGCGCCTGCAGCAGCGCGCCGCACGCGCGCGCCATGCCGGGCAGCGTGAGCTGCGCCGGCGCGGCCGGGCCGCTCTGGCCGTGGCCGGGCAGTTCGGGCACCAGCCAGCGGCCCGGCCAGGGCTGCACCGATTCCAGCAGCGGCCGCCAGCTGTGCGCCGAAGCGCCGGTGCCGTGCAGGAACAGCCAGCTCGGGCCTTCATGGCCCTGCTGCAGCACGTGCCAGCGGATGCCGGCTGCTTCGACGAAGCGCGACTCAGCGCGGCTCACCGGCGCGCACCGCCTGCTGCACCGCCGCCGACATGGCCTGCGCGGCAGCATGCGGCAACGGCAGGTAGCGCGCGCCCATCTCGCCGGCCAGCTTCGCCGCCGGGCCCTGCGGCTGGGGCGAGGTGTCGATCAGCAGCACCGCAGCCTGCAGCGAGCGCAGCCGGCGCGCCGCCGCGAGCGCGTCTTCCTCGGCGCGCGCGCGGCCGCCGCTGCCGTCCAGCGCCACGTTGGCGCGACCGTCGGTGAGCAGCACGACGAGCGCGCTGTCGCCGCGCCGCCGCACCGCTTCGGCGAGCGCCGCCGCGGCGTCGATGGCCGAAGCCAGCGGCGTGCCGCCGCCGCCCGGCAGGCCGGCCAGGCTGCGCTTGGCGCGCACCAGCGAGCGCGTGGGCGGCAGCAGCAGGTCGGCCGCGCGGCCGCGGAAGGCGAGCACCGCGACCTTGTCGCGCCGCACGTAGCAGTCGGCCAGCAGCAGTTCGACCGCGCCCTTGGCCTCGGCCAGCCGGTGCAGCGCCGCCGAGCCGCTGGCGTCGACGGCGAAGATCACCGTCGTCTCGCGCCGTTCGCGGTGGCGCGTGACGCGGAAGTCGTCGGCCTGCACGCGCACCCGCGGCGCTTCGGCGCCGCGCACGCGTTGCCACGGCGCGGCGGCGCGCAGGGTCTCGATGAGGTTCAGCCGCTCACCCTGGCG
>CAYVXO010000197.1:0-10788 GCA_964454485.1 uncultured Rubrivivax sp. | reverse complement strand
GCCAGCGCGGCGGCCCCCACGGTCACCGCCACCGCGCCGGCCAAGCCGGCGCGCGACCCGGCGGCCATCCTGTCGGGCGGCCCGTCCACCGGTGCGGGGCCTGATCCGTTTGTCTATTTCGTCCAGGTGGGCGCCTTCACGCGCACCGAGGAAGCGGAACAGCAGCGCGCCAAGCTGGCCATGAACGGGTACGCCGCCAAGATCACCGAGCGCGAGCAGTCGGGCCGCACCGTCTACCGGGTGCGAGTGGGCCCCTACGAGTCGCGCGACGAGGCCGACGGCGTGCAGGCGCGGCTGCAGGAAGCGAACGTCGAGGCCCGCCTCGTGCGCGTGGAACGGCCGTGACGAAGCGCGGGAACTCGAAGACGCGGGCCGGGTCCAGCACCGGCTCCCCGGCGAACTGACCCCAGAAAGGATCTCCTTCATGAAGCGGCGCGATTTCTCCTTCCAGCTGGCCGCGGCCGGCCTCGGGCTCGGCCTGGCGGTGCGCGCGCACGCCCAGGGCGCGCCGGTGGAAGGCCAGCAGTACGTGAAGCTCTCGTCGCCGGCGCCCACCAGCGTGCCGGCGGGCAAGAAGATCGAGGTCATCGAGTTCTTCTGGTACGAGTGCCCGCACTGCAACGCCTTCGACCCGCTGCTCGAGTCCTGGGTCAGGAAGCTGCCCGAAGACGTGTACTTCCACCGCGTGCCGGTGGGCTTCACGGCGCGCCACGTCCAGGCGCAGAAGATGTTCTACGCGCTCGAGGACATGGGCAAGCTCGAGGCGCTGCACCGCAAGATCTTCGCCGCCATCCACGTGCAGAACCAGCGCCTGCTGTCCGAGTCGGACATGGTCGCCTTCGTGAAGGCCAACGGCGTCGACGGCGACAAGTTCAGCGAGATGTTCCGCTCGTTCCAGGTCGCCACCCAGGCCACCAAGGCCAAGCAGCTGACCGACGCCTACAAGATCGACGGCGTGCCCTCGATGGGCGTGCAGGGCCGATACTTCACCTCCGGCTCGCTGGCCGGCACGCACGAGCGCGCGCTCGCCGTCACCGACTACCTGATCCAGCGCGTCCGCCAGGCCGGCTGACCGCCTGCCGGGCGACCCCCGGTTCGCGGCGTTTGCGGCGCCGCCGCGCGGCCGAAACTTGTGGCTAGAATGGTCTGCAAGTTTCGTGCCGATTGCATGCTCACCGCCCTGACACCCGCCTTACGCCTGACCGTCGCCGCCCTGCTGGCCGGCCTCGCGCTGGGCGCGGGCGCCGAGAAGGCCGACCGCACGCGGCAGATCGTCATCGAGGCCGACAACCCCGGCACGCTGGACCTGCAGCGCCAGGTGAGCGTGTTCAACGGCAACGTCAGCATCACCCAGGGCACGATGGTGATCCGGGCCGACCGGGTGGAACTGCGCGAGATGCCCGACGGCTACCGCGCTGCCACCGCCATCGGCAGCGCCGCCAGGCCGGCCAGCTACCGCCAGAAGCGCGACGGCGTCGACGAGACGGTGGAAGGCTCGGCCGACCGGATCGAGTACGACGGCCGCACCGACACCCTGCGCTTCCTGGGCAACGGCGCGGTGCGCCGGCTGCGCGGTGGCACGGTGGCCGACGAGATCACCGGCAACCTGATCGTCTGGGACGCCGCGGCCGAGGTCTTCCGCGTCGAAGGCGCCCCGGCCTCGGCCGCCAGCCCGGGCGGGCGGGTGCGCGCCGTGCTGAGCCCGCGCGAGGCGGCCTCGGCGCCGGCCGCGCCGCCGGCGCCGCTGACGCCCAGCCGGTCGATCGGGGACAAGCCGTGAGCGCCGCCGCGAACGGCAGCCGCCTCGAAGCCGAGCGGCTGCAGAAGAGCTACGGCGCGCGCAAGGTCGTGAAGGACGTCCACCTAGCGGTGGGCGCCGGCGAGGTGGTCGGCCTGCTGGGCCCCAACGGCGCCGGCAAGACCACCACCTTCTACATGGTGGTGGGCCTGGTGCGTGCCGACGACGGCGAGATCCGCATCGACGGCCAGCCGGTGCAGCGCCTGCCGATCCACCGCCGTTCGCGCCTGGGGCTGTCGTACCTGCCGCAGGAAGCGTCGATCTTCCGCAAGCTCACGGTGGAGGAGAACATCCGCGCCGTGCTGGAACTGCAGCTGGGCCCGGACGGCCGGCCGCTGCCCAGGCCGCAGATCGAGGAGCTGCTGGCGCGCCTGCTGCACGACCTGTCGATCGAGAAGCTGCGCGACTCGCCGGCGCCGGCGCTTTCGGGCGGCGAGCGGCGGCGGGTGGAGATCGCGCGCGCGCTGGCCACCCAGCCGCGCTTCATCCTGCTGGACGAGCCGTTCGCGGGCGTCGACCCGATCGCGGTGATCGAGATCCAGCGCATCATCGCCTTCCTCAAGTCGCGCGGCATCGGGGTGCTCATCACCGACCACAACGTGCGCGAGACGCTGGGCATCTGCGACCGCGCCTACATCATTTCCGAAGGCAGCGTGCTCGCGGAAGGCACCCCTCAAGAGATCGTCGAGAACGCCGAAGTCCGCAAGGTGTATCTCGGCGAGCATTTCCGGATGTGAGGCCTGGACGATGAAACCGTCGTTGCAGGTCCGCCTGTCGCAACACCTGGCGCTCACGCCGCAGCTGCAGCAGTCGATCCGGCTGCTGCAGCTGTCCACGCTGGAGCTGCACCAGGAAGTCGAGCAGATGCTCGAGCAGAACCCCTTCCTGGAAGTCGAGGAGGAGGCCCCGACCCCCTTCGACACCCCGCCCGAGCGCGCCACCACCGCCACCCCGACCGCCGCCGAGCGCGACGACGCCCCCGAGACGCCCGACGCCGAAGCCCCGGTGGCCGAAGTGAGCGGCGAGGACTTCGGCACCACCGGCCGCGAGGACTGGGAGAACGGCACCGAAGGCGACGACTTCGACGGCATCCGCGAGACACCCGCCTCGGCCGCCGCCGGCCCCGACGCCGACGGCGACGACACCGACGCCCAGGACCGCCGCTCCGAGGCCGGCACGCTGGCCGACCACCTGCGCGGCCAGGTCGCCGGCATGCGCCTCTCGCGCGAGGACCGCGGCGCGCTCGACGTGCTGATCGAGTCGCTCGACGCCGACGGCTACCTGGCCGACCCGCTGGAGGAGATCGTCGAGCGCGTGGCCGAGATGCTGGACGTGCACGACCCGGAGCAGCGCGAACAGCTCGCCGACCGCCTGCAGTGCGCCTTGCGCTGGCTGCAGAGCCTGGAGCCCACCGGCGTGGGCGCGCGCTCGCTCGCCGAATGCCTGGTGCTGCAGCTGCGCACCACGCCGCAATGCCCGGCGCGCGAGGTGGCGATCCGCATCTGCGAGCAGCACCTCGAGCTGCTGGCGCGGCGCGACGTGAAGAAGCTCACCGCCGCCACCGGCGCCGACGAGGCGCTGCTGCGGCTGGCGCAGGGCCTCATCGTCGCCTGCGAGCCCAAGCCGGGGCGGCCCTTCGCGCCGGCGGAGTCGAACATCATCGTGCCCGACGTCATCGTGCAGAAGTCGGGGCGCGGCTTCAAGGTGGTGCTGAACCCGGACGTGATGCCCAAGCTGCGCATCAACGATCTCTACGCGCAGGCCATCCGCGGCCAGCGCAACGGCAGCGCCGGCGGGCTCTCGTCGCGGCTGCAGGAAGCGCGCTGGTTCATGAAGAACATCCAGCAGCGCTTCGACACCATCCTGCGCGTGAGCAAGGCCATCGTCGAGCGCCAGAAGAGCTTCTTCACCCACGGCGCGATCGCGATGAAGCCGCTCGTGCTGCGCGAGATCGCCGACGAGCTGGGCCTGCACGAGAGCACCATCTCGCGCGTGACCACCGCCAAGTACATGGCCACGCCGCAGGGCACCTTCGAGCTGAAGTACTTCTTCGGCTCCAGCCTCAACACCGAAGCCGGCGGCAACGCCAGCAGCACCGCGGTGCGCGCGCTCATCCAGCAACTCGTCTCGGCCGAAGACGCGGCCAAGCCGCTGTCGGACAGCCAGCTGAGCCAGATGCTGGAGGAGCAGGGCATCCACGTCGCGCGCCGCACGGTCGCCAAGTACCGCGAAGCGCTGAAGATCGCGCCCGCCTCCCTCCGCCGCGCCATCTGATGCCCGCGCTGTTCCTGACCTGTGCCGGCGGCGCCGAGGCGCTGCTGGCGGAAGAAGCCACACGCATCGCCGTGCAGACACAGGGGTCCGGCCGCGAAGGCGGCCGGGTGGCCGAAGCCTCGCGCGGCGGCGTCTGGGTCGAAGGCGACGCGCGCACGGCGATGGCGCTCAACCTGGAAAGCCGGCTCGCGCAGCGCGTGCTGTGGCCGCTGGCCGAAGGCCCCTACCGCGACGAGCACGAGCTCTACGCGCTGGCGCGCACGGTGCCCTGGTCCGACTGGATCTCGCCCGAGCAGACGCTGCGCGTCGATTCGAGCGCCTTCCGCTCGCCGCTCAAGAGCCTGAACTTCGCCGCCCTGCGCGTGAAGGACGCGGTGTGCGACGCCCTTCGCGAAGCCGCCGGCGCGCGCCCAAGCGTCGACACCCGCCACCCCGACCTCCCGATCGCGCTCTTCGCCGGCCCGGAGCGCGCCACCTTGTACGCCGACCTCTCCGGCGAGGCGCTCTTCAAGCGCGGCTGGCGCGAAGCGAAGGGCGAGGCGCCACTGAAGGAGACGCTGGCCGCCGCGATGCTGGCCGCCGCCGGCTGGCAGGGCCGCGAAGAAGACGGCCCGCTGCTGGACCCCTGCTGCGGCGCCGGCACCATCGCCATCGAGGCGGCGCAGCTGGCCTGCGGCATCGCGCCCGGGCTGAACCGCCGCTTCGCCTTCGAGCGCCTGCGCCCGTTCCAGCCGCACGCGGCGGCGTGGCGCGAGCTGAAGGCGGCCGCGAAGGCACGCCAGCACGCGCCACGGGTGCCGGTGTTCGCCGGCGACGTGAGCTTCCGCATGACCGACTTCGCGACCCGCAACGCCGAGCGCGCCGGGGTTGCGGGTGCGATCGAGTTCAAGACCGCCGACGCGCTGCAGCGCGTGCCGCCCGCGCCGCAGGGCACGCTGATGCTGAACCCGCCGTACGGCGAACGCATCGGCGCAAAAGGCCAGGGTGCAGGACAAGGCTCGGGCCAGGCCTTCGAAGGCGGCGGCACGCCGGCCGAGTTCTTCGCCGCGCTGGCCGCGCACTGGAAGCGGCACTATGCCGGCTGGACCGCCTGGGTGCTGTCGCCCGAGATGAAGCTGCCCACGCTCATGCGGCTGAAGGAAAGCCGGCGCGTGCCGATGTGGAACGGCCCCATCGAGTGCCGGCTCTTCCGTTTCGATATGGTCGCGGGTTCGCACAAGAAGGAGCAAGCGTAATGGCCCAGCAGCCGCTGAAGATCGAGTTCGTCTCCGACGTCGTCTGCCCCTGGTGCGCGATCGGCCTCGCTTCACTGGAGCAGGCGCTGGACAGGTTGGGCCCCGAAGTGGCGGTCGAGCTCTCGTTCCAGCCCTTCGAGCTGAACCCGCAGATGGGCCCCGAAGGCGAGGACATCGACGAGCACCTGGTGAAGAAGTACGGCGGCACGCCGGCGCAGTTCGAGGCCTCGCGCGCGAACATCCGCGCCCGCGGTGCCGCGCTCGGCTTCACCTTCGGCCAGCGCACGCGAATCTGGAACACCTTCGACGCCCACCGCCTGCTGCACTGGGCCGGGCTGGAAGGGCGCCAGCACGAACTCAAGCGCGCGCTGCTGGAGGCCTACCACGGCCAGGGCCGCAACCCGGCCGACCCGGCGGTGCTGGCCGAGGTCGCGGCCGCGGTGGGGCTGGACGGCGCGCGCGCGGCGCAGATCCTCGCCACCGACGAGTTCGCTGCCGAGGTGCGCGCCGAGGAACAGCAGTGGCTGCGCCTGGGCATCCACTCGGTGCCCTCGGTGGTGGTGAACCGGCGCCACCTGATCCAGGGGGGCCAGCCGCCGGAAGTGTTCGAACAGGCGCTGCGCGAGATCGCCACCACGGCAGCCTGAGCGAGAATGCCCCGGCGCAGGCGATCCCGCTGCGCCAAGGGAGAGGCGGAAATGGAACCGCTCATCGCCGCCGCCCGGGCGGCCGGCCGGCTGCCGTGATCAAGCTGCTCCTGCTGCTGCTGTCGGGCGCCAAGCTCGGCAAGCTGTTCGCCAGCGGCGGCACCATGCTGCTGTCGCTGGTCGCCTACGCCTTCGTCTTCGGCTGGAAGTACGCCGCCGGCTTCATCCTGCTGCTGTTCGTGCACGAGATGGGGCACTACGTCGCCGCGCGCCAGCGTGGGCTGGCGGTGGGGCTGCCCACCTTCATTCCCTTCCTGGGCGCGTGGATCGAGCTGAAGGACCTGCCGCACGACGCCGAGACCGAGGCCTACGTCGGCCTGGGCGGTCCGCTCGTCGGCACCCTGGGCGCGCTGGCGGCCTGGCTGCTGGCCCGCAGCTACGAGGCGCCCTGGCTGCTGGCGGTGTCCTACGCGGGCTTCTTCCTCAACCTGTTCAACCTGATCCCGCTGTCGCCGCTGGACGGCGGCCGCATCACGGCCGTGCTCTCGCCGCGCATCTGGCTGCTGGGCGTGCCGGTGCTGGCGGCCTGGTTCCTCTGGCGCCCGAGCGTGCTGCTGCTGCTCATCGGCCTGATGGCCGCGCCGCAGGTCTGGAAGGCGCTGCGGTACCGCCAGGACAGCCCGGAAGCGCAGACCTACTACGCGGTGGGCACGGCAGCGAAGTGGCGCTACGGCACGGTCTACATCGTGCTCACGCTGTTCCTGGCCCTTATGACCTACGAGGTGCACCAGATGCTCACCGTCCGCCGCTGAGGCCCGCCGCCTGCCGCCCCACAATCGAACCGACCCAGCACTGCCGTCCCCCATGCCGCACCCCACCCCCGCCCGCGCCGCGCGCGGCTTCACCCTGCTGGAGCTGCTGGTCGTCGTCGCCATCATCGCCCTGCTGGCGGCCTATGTCGGGCCGAAGTACTTCTCCCAGGTGGGCAAGTCGGAGCAGGCGGTCGCGCGTTCGCAGGTCGAGGCCTTCAGCCGCGCGCTCGGCGCCTACCGGCTCGACGTCGGCAGCTTTCCCTCCACCGAGGAAGGCCTGGGCGCGCTCGTGACGCGGCCGCCGAACGCGGCGAAGTGGAACGGCCCCTACCTGGAAAAGGCGGTGCCGCCCGACCCCTGGGGCCGCCCCTACCTGTACCGCTCGCCGGGCAGCGGCGGCGCCGACTTCGACATCCAGTCCTACGGCAAGGACGGCCAGCCCGGCGGCGAAGGCGACGCGGCGGACATCACCAACCACTGAAGCCCGCACGTGCAGTTCCAGGTCCGCGCACTCGACGCCGCTTCGCAGCGGATGGCCGAGCTCACGCTGGAGGCGCTCGACGAGCAGGACGCGCGCGCGCAGCTGGCGGCGCGCGCGCTCACGCCGCTGCGGCTGCAGCCGCGCGGCCGCCTGGGCCGCACGCGCAGCGCGTTCTCGCTCATGGTCTTCGCGCAGGAGCTGCACGCGCTCACGAAGGCCGGCCTCGCGCTCGTCGAGAGCCTGGAGGCGCTGGCCGAGAAGGAACGCGCCGCCGAGACGCGCGCGGTGCTGCAGCGGCTGGTGGCCGGGCTGCGCAGCGGGCAGCGCTTCTCGGCCACGCTGGCGGCGCAGGGTGCGCTGTTCCCGCCGCTCTTCGTGGGCATCGTCGAGGCGGCGGAGAACACCGGCGAGCTGGCGGCCGCGCTCGAGCGCTACATCGCCTACGCCGACAGCCTGGAGCGCGTGCGCCAGCGCATGGTGGCCGCGGCCATCTACCCGGCCATCCTGCTGGCGGTGGGCGGCGCGGTGGCGCTGTTCCTGATGGGCTGGGTGGTGCCGCGCTTCGCGCTCGTCTACCAGGGCAGCCAGCGCGCGCTGCCCTGGGGTTCGCAGCTGCTGCTGGACTGGGGGCGCTTTGCCGGTGACCACGCGGCCGCGCTCGCGGTCGTGCTGGCGCTGGCGCTGGCCGCCGGCGCGCTGGCCCTGCGCGGCCTGGCGCGGCGCGACGCCTGGTCCGCGCTGGCGCGCGCGGTGCCGGGCATGGCCCGCTGGCTGGAGCTGCTGACGCTGTCGCGCCTGTTCCTCACGCTGGGCCTGCTGCTGAAGGGTGGCCTGCCGATCCAGCAGGCGCTGGGGCTGGCGCGTTCGGTGCTGCCGGCCGCGCGCGTGCCGGCGCTCGAGCGGGTGACGCTGGCGGTGGCCGAAGGCCAGCCGCTGTCGGCCGCGCTCGACGACGCCGGGCTGGCCACCGCCATCTCGCGCCGCTTCGTGCGCGCCGGCGAGCGCTCGGGCCAGGTGGCGGCCATGCTGCAGCGCGCGGCCGAGTACCACGACGCCGAGACGGCGCGCTGGATCGACCGCTTCTCGCGCATCTTCGAGCCGGTGCTGATGGCCGCCATCGGCGCCGTCATCGGCCTCATCGTGCTGCTGCTGTACATGCCGATCTTCGACCTCGCGGGTTCGCTGCAGTGAAGCCCGCCGCGCTCGATCGTCCCACCCTGGCGCGCCTGGGCCGCCTGGGGCCGGCGCCGATCGCCGCGCTCGCGCGCGAGCAGGGCTGCGAGCCGCGCGAAGCCGCGCAGCAGCTGGCCGCCGCCTTCGGCATGCCCTACCTGGAGATGGCCGACCTGCAGCAGCGCCGGCCGCGCTTCGACCGCCTGCCGCTGGCGCGCGCGCAGCAGCGCCGCGCGCTGCTGCTCGAAGCCCTGCCCGGCGACGGCGCCGCCTGCCTGGCGGTGCTGCCGGACCCCTTCGACCGCGACCTGCTGCTGCAGCTTTCGGAATGGGCCGCGGCACCGGTGCGCGCCGCGCTCGCCACGCCCGAGGACATCCACGCCTACCTGAACCAGCAGGAAGCGCAGGCGAAGGCGATGGACGGCCTGCTGGACACGCCGGCCGAAGGCGGCGCCGACGGCGGCGCCGTCGAGGTGCTGTCGCTGGCCGCGCTCTCCGAGGCCGCCAGCCCGGCCGTCAGGCTGCTCAATTCCACCCTCTACGACGCCCTGCGTGCCGGCGCCAGCGACGTGCACCTGGAGGCCACCGCCGCCGGCCTGGCGGTGAAGTACCGCATCGACGGCGTGCTCGACACCGTGGCGCAGCCGGCCGGCCGCGCGCTCGCCGAGCAGGTGGTCTCGCGCCTGAAGGTGCTCTCGGGGCTGGACATCGGCGAACGCCGCGTGCCGCAGGACGGCAGCTTCAGCGTGCAGGCGCAGGAACGGCGCATCGACCTGCGCGTCTCGGTGATGCCCAGCGTGCACGGCGAGGACGCGGTGGTGCGCATCCTGGACAAGCGCGCCGTCATCGAGGCCCACGGCCGCCTCACGCTGGACGCGCTGGGCTTCGACGCCGCCTCGCTGGCGACCATCCGCACGCTGATCGAGGCGCCCTACGGCCTGCTGCTCGTGACCGGCCCCACCGGCTCGGGCAAGACGACCACGCTCTACGCGGCGCTCTCGGAAACCCACACCGGGCGCGACAAGATCATCACCATCGAGGACCCGGTCGAGTACCAGCTGCCGGGCGTGCTGCAGATCCCGGTCAACGAGAAGAAGGGCCTGACCTTCGCGCGCGGCCTGCGCAGCATCCTGCGCCACGACCCGGACCGGATCATGGTGGGCGAGATCCGCGACCGCGACACCGCCGAGATCGCGGTCCAGTCGGCGCTCACCGGCCACATGGTGCTGTCCACCGTGCACGCGAACAACGTGTTCGACGTCTTCGGCCGCTTCACCCACATGGGGCTGGACCCATACGCGCTGGCCTCGGCGCTCAACGGCATCTGGGCCCAGCGCCTGCTGCGCCTGAACTGCGAGCACTGCTCGCAGCCCTACGAGCCGGGCGCCGCCGAGCTGCAGCGCATGGGCCTGGACGCGGCCGCAGTGCAGGGCTTCCGCTTCCGCCGCGGCCAGGGCTGCGGCGACTGCCGCGGCACCGGCTACCGCGGCCGCCGCGCGGTGGCCGAGGTGCTGCGGCTCGACGACGAACTGCGCGAGATGGTGGCCGGCCGCGAGCCGATCCGCCGCCTGAAGGACGCCGCCCAGCGGCGCGGCACGCGCCCGCTCGCCGAGGCCGCGCTCGACCTGGTGCGGCGCGGCGAGACCACGCTGGAGGAGGTGCGCCGTGTCACCCTGGCGGTCTAGCACGGCCGGCGTGGGCCTGGACGCGCAGGCGCTGGCGCACGACGGGCGCGTGCTGCCGCGCGCCGAGGACCGCTGGACCGCCGCCGGCCTGGAACAGGCGCTCGCCGCGGCCGCGCTGCCGCCGGGCTGCCGGCGCCTGCGCATGCTGGTCGCGCCCGACCTGTGCCGCCACTTCGTGCTCGACCCGCCGCTCGGGCTCGCGCGCTTCGACGAACTGCGCGAGCTGGCGGCGGTGCGCGCGGCCCAGCTCTACGGCAGCGAGCCGCTGGAGGTCGCGGCCGACTGGCAGCTCGGCGGGCCCTTCGCCTGCGCGGTGCTGCCGGCTTCGCTGCGCGCCGCGCTGCAGGCCGCGGCGCGCGGGTTGAGGCTGGCGCTGGCCGTCGAGTCGGCGGCGCTGGCCGGCCTGCAGCAGGCCGCCGCCCATGCCGCCGGCGGCTTCGTCGGCTGGGCGATGCCCGGCCCCGCGGTGGCCGCGCTAGTCGACGGCGCGCGCGTGCTCGCGCTGCGCTGCGCGCGCCGGCCGGGCGGGCAGGCCGAAGAAGAGGCGCAGGCGATGGCCGCGCTCGAAGCGCGCCAGGAATCGCTGCGCCTGGGGCGCGACGCCGCCCCGCTGCGCTGGCTCGGCCGCCGCCACGCGGCCGACGACTGCGACGCCGCCTGGGCCGCGCGCTTGGCGGCAGGCA
>CAYVXO010000196.1:0-10792 GCA_964454485.1 uncultured Rubrivivax sp. | reverse complement strand
TCCATCATCGGCGCCACCGACAGCCGCCACGGCGATGTCGTCGCGGGCATGGCCGGATTGTCGCCTGCGGCGGACCATAATCCCCGGCCATGGAAACCACCCCGGGCGGCAAGCTGCCGCCGCACGCCCTGCTGCGCGACTACTACGGCAGCGAAGCCGAGCGCCAGCAGTTCATCCGCCGCATCTTCGACGAGACCGCGGGCGACTACGACCGCATCGAGCGCCTGCTGGCGCGCGGCAGCGGCTCCTGGTACCGCGCCGAGGCGCTCAAGCGCGCCGGGCTGACCGCCGGCCAGCAGGTGCTGGACGTCGGCATCGGCACCGGCCTGGTCGCGCGCGAGGTGCTGAAGATCGTCGGCCCCGGCGGGCGCGTGATCGGTGTCGACCCCAGCGCGGGCATGATGGGCGAGGTGAAACTGCCCGGCGTGCAGCTGGTCGAAGGCCGCGCCGAGGCCCTGCCGCAGGCCGACGCCAGCCAGGACTTCGTGACCATGGGCTACGCGCTGCGCCACATCAGCGACGTGCAGGCCGCCTTCAACGAGTTCCACCGCGTGCTGCGCCCCGGCGGGCGCGTACTGGTGCTGGAGATCAGCAAGCCGCGCGGCCGCCTGGGCACCTGGGCGCTGAAGGCCTACATGCGCGGCGTGGTGCCCTTCCTGGCGCGCTTCGTCTCGCGCCAGCGCGACACCGCCCACCTGTGGCGCTACTACTGGGACACGATCGAGGCCTGCATCCCGCCCGAGCGCGTGATGGAAGCGCTGCGCACGGCCGGCTTCACCGAGGTGAAGCGGCACCTGGAGCTGGGCATCTTCTCCGAGTACAGCGCAGTGAAGAAGGGCTGATCAGCCGGCGCGCGCCGCGTTGCTGGCGATGCCGGCGGCGAAGCGCGGCAGCAGCGCCAGCGGCAGGTCGTGGCCCATGCCGGGCACCAGGTCCAGCGTGGCGCCGGCGATGCGCGCGGCCAGGTCCCGGCCGGCGGCCACCGGCACCAGCGGGTCGGCCTCGCCGTGGATCACGTGGGTGGGCGCGCGGATGGCGCCCAGCAGCGGGGTCCGGTCGCCGTCGGCGATGATCGCCGCCACCTGGCGCGCGGTGCCGGCGGGCCGCCAGGCGCGCGCGACGCTGTCGCGCAGGCGCTGGGCCATCCGTTCCGGTTCGGGCGCGTAGGCCGGGCTGCCGATCACCGCCAGCACGTGCTGCAGGTGGCGCACCACCGCCTCGGGGTCGCGGCCGTCGGGGCGCGAGATGAGCACCTGGCGCACCTTCATGCCCGGCTGCGGCAGGCGGCGCGCGCCGCTGGTCGTCATCATCAGCGTCAGGCTCTTCACCCGCGCCGGGTGCGAAGCGGCCAGGTGCTGCGAGATCATGCCGCCCATCGAGGCGCCGCACAGGTGCACCGAGGGCAGGCCTAGCGCGTCGATCACGCCCAGCGTGTCGGCCGCCATGTCGGCCACCGAGTACGGCGCCTGCACCGGCAGGTGAAGCGACCATCGGATGCCGGCCCAGGCCAGGTTGGGCACGCCCAGCTGGTCGAAGCCCTCGGACAGGCCGGCGTCGCGGTTGTCGATGCGGATGACGCGGAAACCGCGCCGCACCAGGTCGTCGACCAGTTCCTCGGGCCAGGCGATGAGCTGCATGCCCAGGCCCATCACCAGCAGCAGCGGCTCGCCGCCTGCCGGGCCGCGGTCGTCGACCTCGATGCCGATGCCGTTCGACGAGATGCGCATCAGACCTTGAAGAAGAAGCGGCGCGCGCCCGCGGCGTCGAAACGCTGCCAGCGCGCCGGGTCCTGTGCCAGCCGGTCGGCCAGCGCGTACAGCGCCATCGGGTTCAGGCCCATGCCGATGTGGCTGGACTGGACCTCGATGTTCTCGGTGTGCGGTTCGTCGTCGTTCAGGCTGCACGGCCACGCGACGATGCCGTCGGTCTTGCTGAAGATGGACGTCGTCGGGCAGCGCGGCGCGGTGCGCAGGCCGCGCAGCATGGCGGGGTCGGCCACGCTCTGGCCCGAGACCATCTCGAAGAAGCGCCAGGCGTTGGTGGCCCGCGGGTGGCCGGAGAACGGTGACCCCAGCGTGACGACGCAGCGCGCGTGTTCGGGCTGTTCCTTCGCGATCTCGCGCGCATAGAGGCCGCCCAGGCTCCAGCCGACCAGGCTGACCTTCTCGCCATGCTGGTCGGCCAAGGCCGCCACCTGCGCGCGGCAGGTCTCCAGCACGCCCTGGCGCGGGCCGAAGTTCAGGCCCTGGTCCCAGCCGTAGGTGCTGTAGCCGCGGTCGCGCAGGAAGTTGCGCAGCGCCAGCGTCGTCATGTCGCCCGCGCCCAGGCCGGGGAAGACCAGCACCGGGTGGCCGTCGCCCACCGGCATGCGGGTGAGCCAGGGCATCGAGGCCCACATCGCGACGAACTCCCAGGGTGCGCGGGCTTCCAGCGCCATCAGCCAGGGACCGGGGGCCTGCAGTTCGTCTTCGGTCTCGGGTGCCTGCGGCCGTATGCGTTTCGCCATTGCGGCGATGCTAGCGTGCCTTGCGGCGCGCGGCCGCGGCGGGCCGGCGCGTGGCCTGCTTCACCGCGGTGCCGAACGCGGCCTTGACCACGTCGCCGGCCATCTTGCCGACCGCGCTGCCGACGGCACCGCCCACGGCGTTGCCCAGCCGGCGGCCGGTGCGGCGCACCAGGCCTTCGGGCGCCGGCGCGTCTTCTTCGGGGTCGCCCGGCTGCGGCATCGCGCGCAGGTCGTCGAAGGCGATGCGGATCGCCTCGGCCAGGTCCTGCACGTCGGGCATCGCCGCGGCGTCGGCCATGAGGCCGAAGTCCAGGCTCTGGTCGTAGCTCTGCACCGTGATGTTGAGCGCCACGCCGTGCACGACGATCGACGTCGGGTAGTTCGTGAGCATCTTCGCGCCCGCCATGTACAGCGGCACCGGCGGGCCGGGCACGTTGGAGATGACGAGATTGGCCACCTGCGGCACCCGGTCGGCCACCCTGGCCTTGCCGTAGAGGGCCGTGGCGGCCTCGATCAGCCAGGGCACGCCCAGCGAGGGGAAGTCGGTCGGCAGGATGCTCTTGAGCGAGCCCATGGTCGACTTCATCGCCGCCGTGGCCGCCTTCACGTGGGCCAGCCGCTTGCGCGCGTCGGCGATGTTCGTGCCCAGGCTGATGAGGCTCATCGAGGCCTGGTTGTCGGCGCTGGTGTCGCCCTTCTCGCGCAGCGAGATCGGCACCGCGGCGATGAGCGACTTGCGCGGCAGCGCGCGCTTCTTGGAGAAATAGCGCCGCAGCGCGGTGCTGCAGACCATGAGCACGATGTCGTTGACGGTCGCCTCGTGGCTGCGGCCCAGCGCTTTCAGCTCGGCCAGCGGCAGCGTCGCGGTGGCAAAGGCGCGGCCCGTGGTGACCGACGCGTTGAGCGCGGTGCGCGGCGCGATCGCCAGGTTCGAAGGCGACTTGCCGCCACCCAGCAGCGCACTGCGGCCCAGCGCCTGCTGCGCCGCGCCCGAGAGCGTGCCCACGGTGGAGGGCAGCTCGCGGATGATCTGCGCCACCTTCTGCGCCTGGCCGCCGATCACGCCGCGCAGCATCTCGGTCATCTCGAGGCGGAAGGTCTTCTGGCGCCGCGAAGGCCTGGCGTCGACGGCGCGCGGCTCGGGGCTCAGGTCCAGGATCGCGTTCGCCAGCGCCACCGCGGCCTGGCCGTCGACCGCGGCATGGTGCAGCTGGGTGTAGAGCGCCACCCGGCGCGCGCCGCCCGGCCCCGGCGCCAGTCCTTCGAAGACATGCATCTTCCACAGCGGTCGCTTGCGGTCCAGCAGCACCGGGTGCAGGCGCGAGACCTCGGCTTCCAGCTCGGCGAGGCCCGAGCCCTTGGGCAGCCTGATCTCCACGATGTGCTGGCGCAGGTCGGGCTCGGCGTCGACCCAGGCCGGGTTCGCCAGGTTGAGCGGCATCCACCACACCTTGCGGCGGAGCACCGGCGCCACCGGCAGCCGGCTGGCGATGTGCTTGCGCAGCGCGGCGACGAAGCGCCCCTTGGTGCCCGGCGGCAGCTCGAACAGGTGCAGCGCGCCCACGTGCATGGGCATCTCGGGGGTCTCGAGGTACAGGAAGGCGGCGTCGAGGCCGGACAACTGCTTCATGCAGGCTCCCGCGGCGGGTTGGCGCGCATGCTAGGCGGCGGGTGGGCAGCGCCAGCCCCGTGTTGACCCTGAAGCGGCATCAGGCGCGGGCGCGCCGCATCGAGGCCGCGGCGTCGGCCGCCAGCGCGCCCAGCACCAGCAGCCCGCCGCCCAGCACCGCGGCACTGGGCGATTCGCGCGTGCCCATCCAGGCCCAGGCGACGCCGAACACCACCTCCAGCAGCGACAGCAGCGAGGCTTCCGGCGCCGAGAGCACGCGCGCCGCGCGCACCGCCAGCAGGCAGGGCACGGCCAGCTGCACCACGCCCAGCAGGCCCAGCCAGCCCAGGTCGGCGGCGGAGGCCGCGAACGGCGTCGCGAAAGGCAGCGTCAGCAGGGCCGACAGCAAGGCGCCGATCAGCACCGCGGGCAGCATGTCGCTGCCGGGCCGCGTGCGCTGCGACTGCAGCAGCGTCCAGTTCACCGCCGCCGCCACCGGCACCGCCAGCGCCACCGCGGTGCCGGCGAGCTGGCGCGCGTCGCCGGCACTGACCTGGCCGCCGTACATCCACGCGATGCCGGCGCCGGCGGCGCCGATGGCGGCCCAGGTGCGCAACGCCAGCCGGTGGCCCAGCACCACGCGCGCGCCGAGCGCGGTGAACAGCGGCGCGGTCGCCATCGTCACCAGCACGTTGGCCACCGTGGTGAGCGTGAGCGCGACCATGAAGGCGGTGTACATCACGCACCAGCACAGCCCCGAAAGCCACAGCACGCGCCCGCCGCCGGCCAGGTCGCGCCAGAGCGTGGCCGGGCCCCGCTGGGCCGACAGCAGCAGCACCAGCGCGGCGGCATTGAAGGCGCTGCGCCAGAAGGTCACCTCGAAGCTGCGCGCCGATTCCAGCTGGCGCGTGACGACGCCGGCGATGCTCCACATCAGGGTGACGGCGATCATCGTCAGGACAGCGCGGCGGTGGGTCATGAGAGCCGGTTCGGCACTTGTTGGCAAGCCTTCCACTGTAGCCGCCCTGCGCAGGGGACTACCATTGCGCGCGTCCGCCGCGCTGCAGCGCCTGGGGAGTCGATGAAACTGCTCGTCAAGTTCAACCTGCTGTTCCTGCTGGTGATGGTGCTGGGCCTGGCCACCAGCGGCATGATCAGCCGCGCCCTGCTGCAGGAGAACGCCAAGGAAGAGGTGCTCAACAACGGCCGCCTGCTGATGGAGAAGGCGCTCGCCGTGCGGGCCTACACCAACGAGCAGATCACGCCGCTGCTGCAGACGAAGATGCAGTACGAGTTCCTGCCGCAGTCGGTGCCCAGCTATTCGGCGGTGGAGGTGCTGGGCCGCCTGCAGGCCAAGTACCCCGACTTCGGCTACAAGGAAGCCACGCTCAACCCCACCAACCCGCGCGACCGCGCCGTGGGCTGGGAAGTCGACGTGGTGAGCCAGTTCCGCGCCAATGCGGAGCTGAAGGAAGCCAGCGGCCAGCGCGACACCGCCACCGGGCCTTCGCTGTGGATCGCGCGCCCGCTGCGCATCACCAACCCGGCCTGCCTGGCGTGCCACAGCAGCCTGGAGGCGGCTCCGAAGACCCTGCTCGAGCGCTACGGCCCGGCCAACGGCTTCGGCTGGAACTTGAACGAGGTGATCGGCGCCCAGGTGGTCTCGGTGCCGATGGCGGTGCCGCTGGCGCGCGCCGAGCGTTCGTTCCGCGTCTTCATGATCTCGCAGGTGGCGGTGTTCGCGGCCGTGGGCCTGGTGCTCAACCTGATGATCTGGCTCGTCATCGTGCGCCCGGTGACGCGGCTGTCCAAGCTCGCCGACCGCGTGAGCCAGGGCGAGCTGGACGCGCCCGAGTTCGGCCGCAGCGGCCGCGACGAGATCGGCAACCTGGCCCGGAGCTTCGGCCGCATGCGCACGAGCGTCGTGCAGGCAATGAAGATGCTGGAGAACTGAGGCCTTCGCCGACCCCGACATGCCCCACCCGCAGACGCTCGGCAAGTACCGCATCACCGACGTGCTCGGCGAGGGCGCGATGGGCGTCGTCTACAAGGGCTTCGACCCCGGCATCGGCCGCACGGTGGCGCTGAAGACGATCCGCCGCCACCTGCTGGAAGGCGCCGACTCGGGCCAGGTGATCGCGGCGCGCTTCCGCAACGAGGCGCAGGCCGCGGGCCGGCTGATGCACCCGGGCATCGTGGCGGTCTACGACTTCGGCGACGAAGGCGACGTGGCCTACATCGCGATGGAGTTCGTCGAGGGCAACACGCTGGCGCGCGCGCTCGCCGGCGGCACCCGCTTCGCCGAGGACGACATGCTGAGCCTGATGGCGCAGCTGCTCGACGCGCTGGAGCACGCGCACGCCCACGGCGTGTGGCACCGCGACGTGAAGCCGGCCAACCTGCTGCTCGCGAAGGACGGGCGGCTGAAGATTGCCGACTTCGGCATCGCGCGCATCGAGTCGGCGGCGCTCACGCAGGTGACCAGCGTCGTCGGCACGCCGGGCTTCATGGCGCCCGAGCAGTTCCAGGGCAAGGGGGTCGACCGCCGGGTGGACATCTACTCCGCCGGCGTGGTGCTCTACCACCTGCTGGTGGGCAAGCCGCCCTTCGCCGGCACCACCGAGGCGCTGATGTACAAGGTGCTCAACGAGCCGCCGGCGCTGCCGTCCACCCTGCCCGGCTTCGAGCACCTGGTGCCTTTCGACGCCGTGGTCGCCACCGCGCTGGCGAAGGAACCGAACCGGCGCTACCCGAGTGCCGGGGCCTTCAAGGAGGCCCTGGTGGCCGCGGCCGGCCGCCCGGTGCAGGCCACGATCTCCAGCGCCACGCTGGTGGAGGCGCTGCGCGCGAAGACGCGGCCGCCGCCGCCGACGCCTTCGACCGCCACACACTGGGACCGCGCGGTGCTGGCGCAGGTGGAAGCGTCGCTGGCACGCCACCTGGGCCCGCTGGCCGGCGTGCTGGTCAAGCGCGCCGCGCGCGAATGTGCCGACCTGCCCTCGCTCTACGCCAAGCTGGCCGAGCAGGTGACCGACCCCGGCGCGCGCAGCGCCTTCGTCGCGCAGACCGGCGCCGGCACGGGCGGCGCCGCCCGCTCCGGCGGCAACAGCGTGTTGCCGCCGCTGCCGCCAGCGCCGGAGGCCGGCGGGCCGGTCACCGAGGCGCTGCTGGCGCAGAGCACGCGCCTGCTGTTGGCGCAACTGGGCCCGATCGCGACCGTGGTGGCCAAGCGCGCGGCCGCCAGGAGCCGCGGCCGGCTGGCCTTCTTCGAGGCGCTGGAAGCCGCGGTCGACGACCCGAGGGCGCGCGCGGCGCTGCGCGCCGAGCTCGACAAGCTCGGCTGATCAGACCGCGGTCAGGCCGCCTCGCGCGAAGCGCGCTTGCGCTCGTGTTCCTTGAGGTGCCGCTTGCGGATGCGGATGCTCTTGGGCGTGATCTCGACCAGCTCGTCGTCGGCGATGAACTCGACCGCGTATTCGAGCGTCAGCTCGATCGGCGGCGTGATCTTGATCGCGTCTTCCTTGCCGCTGACGCGGAAGTTGGTGAGCTGCTTGGTGCGCACCGCGTTCACCACGAGGTCGTTGTCGCGCGTGTGGATGCCGACCACCATGCCCTCGTAGACCGGGTCGCCCGGCTTCACGAACATGCGGCCGCGGTCGTCGAGCTTGCCCAGGGCGTAGGTGACGATCTCGCCGTCCTCCTGGCTGATCAGCACGCCGTTCTTGCGCCCTTCGATCTCGCCCTTGTAGGGCTCGTAGCCGTCGAAGATGTTGCTGATGAGGCCGGTGCCGCGCGTCAGGTTCATGAACTCGTTGGAGAAGCCGATCAGCCCGCGCGCCGGGATGCGGTAGTCCAGCCGCACGCGGCCGCGACCGTCGGTTTCCATGTTGGCCAGCTCGCCCTTGCGTTCGCCCAGCGCCTGCATCACGCCGCCCTGGTGCTGGTCCTCGATGTCCACCGTGACCAGCTCGATCGGCTCGTGGCGCACGCCGCCTTCGTCGTGGAAGACCACGCGCGGCTTGCTCACCGCGAGCTCGTAGCCTTCGCGGCGCATGTTCTCCAGCAGGATGGTGAGGTGCAGTTCGCCGCGGCCGGAGACCTCGAAGATGCCGTCCTCGCCCGACTCCTTCACGCGCAGCGCCACGTTGCTCTGCAGTTCCTTCTGCAGCCGGTCCCAGATCTGCCGGCTGGTGACGTACTTGCCTTCGCGGCCGGCGAGCGGGCTGGTGTTGACGCAGAAGTTCATCGTCAGCGTCGGCTCATCGACCTTCAGCATCGGCAGCGGCTGCGGGTTCGCCGGGTCGGTGATGGTGACGCCCAGGCCGATGTCCTCGATGCCGTTGATGAGCACGATGTGGCCGGGGCCCGCCTCGTCGGCCAGCTTGCGCTCCAGCCCCTCGAAGGTGAGCACCTGGTTGATGCGGCCCTTGGTGACCTTGCCCTCGGGGCCTTCCATCATCAGCACGTCCATGCCCGGGCGCACGGTGCCGCTGTTGACGCGGCCGACGCCGATGCGGCCGACGTAGGTGGAGTAGTCGAGCGAGGAGATCTGCAGCTGCAGCGGCGCCGCCGGGTCACCTTCGTGCGCCGGCACGTGGGCGAGCACGGTCTCGAAGAGCGGCGCCATGTCGCTGCCCCAGGCTTCGCCCGGCTTGCCTTCGGTGAGCGAGGCCCAGCCGTTCAGGCCAGAAGCGTAGACCACTGGGAAGTCGAGCTGGTCCTCGTTGGCGCCGAGCTTGTCGAAGAGGTCGAAGGCGGCGTTGATCACGTAGTCCGGCCGCGAGCCGGGCTTGTCGACCTTGTTGACGACGACGATGGGCTTCAGGCCCAGCGCGAGCGCCTTCTTGGTGACGAAGCGGGTCTGCGGCATCGGCCCTTCCTGGGCGTCGATCAGCAGCACCACGCCGTCGACCATGGACAGCGCGCGCTCCACCTCGCCGCCGAAGTCGGCGTGGCCCGGCGTGTCGACGATGTTGATGTGCGTGCCCTTCCATTCCACGGCGCAGTTCTTGGCCAGGATGGTGATGCCGCGCTCGCGTTCGATGTCGTTGCTGTCCATCACGCGTTCGGCCACCTGCTGGTTGTCGCGGAAGGTGCCGCTCTGGCGCAGCAGCTGGTCCACCAGCGTGGTCTTGCCATGGTCGACGTGGGCGATGATGGCGATGTTGCGGATCTGGCGGGTCATGGCTGAAGAAGGACTTCTTGCGGGCTGAGCAGGCGGTCGGCGATGAGCTCGCCGCCGGCGATGTGGCCGCTGCCCAGGAAGGCGCGCGGGTGGGTGCCGTAGACGCGCACGGCGGGCGCGTCGGCGAGCGCGACACGGCGGCGCAGGCCGGTGAGGAAGCGGCCGGCCTCGTCGTCGGGCAGCTGGACTTCGGGCCAGCCGGCGAGCAGCGAATCGGGCGGCAGCAGCAGCGCGTCGCGCGCGGGTTCGTCCAGCGCGGCCAGCGCCTCGAGCGTGACGGCACGCTCCAGCGTCAGCGGGCCGCTGGCGGTGCGGCGCAGCGCGGCCAGGTGGGCGCCGCAGCCGAGCGCGGCGCCGATGTCATCGGCCAGCGTGCGGACGTAGGTGCCCTTGCTGCAGTGGACGTCGAGCACCAGCGTGGGCGCGAGCCAGTCGACGAGCGTGATCGAATGGATCGTCACCGGCCGCGGCTCGCGTTCGACCTCGATGCCGGCGCGGGCGTATTCATACAGCGCACGGCCTTCGTGCTTGAGCGCCGAATGCATGGGCGGGCGCTGCAGCAACGGGCCGGTGAAGCGTGCCAGCACGGCGTCCAGCGCGCTGCGCTCCACCGCGACGGGAAGTTCCTCGACCACCTCGCCTTCCAGGTCGCCGGTCATCGTGCGCTGCCCCAGCCGCAGCGTGGCACGGTAGCGCTTGTCGGCGTCCAGGTTGGCCTGGCTCCACTTGGTGGCGGCGCCGAAGCACAGCGGCAGCAGGCCGGTGGCCAGCGGGTCCAGGGTGCCGGTGTGACCGCCCTTCTCGGCGCGCAGGATGCCCCTGGCCTTCTGCAGCGCGTCGTTGCTCGTCCAGCCCAGGGGCTTGTCGAGCAGCAGCACGCCGTGCACGGCGCGCCGGGGCAGCCGGGTCTTCGTCGCCACCTCAGTCGTCCTTGGCCCGCGTGGCATTCGCGCGTGCGATCAGTGCCGACAGGTCGGCCGCGCGTTCGGTGCTGCGGTCGAACACGAAGTGCAGCGTCGGCACGGTGTGGATGGCCAGCCGCTTGAAGAGGCCGTTGCGCAGGAAGCCGGCGGCTTCGTTGAGCGCGGTCTGGCTCTCCTCGGCGCTGCCCACCAGCACCGAGAAGAACACCTTGGCATGCGCGTAGTCGGGCGAGACCTCGACCTGGTTGATCGTGACCATGCCCACGCGCGGGTCCTTCAGCTCGCGGATGAGCTCGGCCACGTCGCGCTGGATCTGGTCGGCGACGCGGAAGCTGCGGTTGGGAGCGGACTTCTTGTGGCGCATGGTGGGCATCCCCAAAACACGAAGGCCCCGCCGGGAAGACGGGGCCTGCGCTAGGCGGAAGCTCCGTCAGAGGGTTCTGGCGACTTCCTTGACTTCGAAGAACTCGAGCTGGTCGCCTTCCTTGATGTCGTTGAAGTTCTTCAGCTTCACGCCGCACTCGAAGCCTTCCTTGACCTCGCGCACGTCGTCCTTGAAGCGCTTGAGC
>CAYVXO010000195.1:0-10806 GCA_964454485.1 uncultured Rubrivivax sp. | reverse complement strand
GCTGGATCGACAGCACCGAGCTGCCGCCCGACCGCGCGCGCATCGGCAGCTTCGACGCGCTGCGCATCGGCGTGGCGCGGCTGCTGGAAAAGGAACTCGCGCAGGCCGCGCATGACCCCGCGGCCGAGCCCACGCCGGGCCGCCGCCTGGTGGCCGCCGACTTCGCCGCCGGCATGGACGAGGCCGCGATCGAAGCGCGCGGCCTGGCGGCGCTGGCGCCCTGGCTCGCGCGCATCGCGGCGCTCAAGTCGGCCGACGAGCTGCCCGCGCTGCTGGGCGCGCTGGCGCGGCGGCAGGTGGCGGTGCCGCTGCAGGTCTACGTCTCACCCGACGCGAAGGACAAGCGGCGTCAGGCGATCTGGCTGCGCCAGGGCGGCCTGGGCCTGCCCGACCGCGAGGACTACTTCGACGACAGCGAACGCGGCCGCCGCCTGCGCGAGGCCTACCGCAGCTACGCGCGCCGCCTGCTCGAAGGCGCGGGCGCCGCGCCCGAAGGCGACGCGCTGGATGCGCTGATGGCCTTCGAGCGCCGCCTCGCCGAAGCGGCCACGCCGCGCGCCCAGCAGCGCGACCCGATGGCCAGCTACAACCCGCACGACGCCGCCTCCCTGGCCGCGCTGGCACCGGGCTTCGACTGGGCCGCATGGCTCGCCGCCTACGCCGGCCATGGCGGGCGGCGCGTGATCGTCGGCGAACCCGGCTTCGCGCGCGCGCTGGCCGAACTGGCGGCCACGGCGCCACCCGCCACCTGGCGGCTGTACCTGCGCGTGCGCCTGCTCGACGAACTGGCCCCGCGGCTGCCGAAGCGCTTCGAGCAGGCCGCGTTCGACTTCCACGACGCCGCCGTGCGCGGCCTGCGCCAGCCGCCGCCGCGCGGCGAACGCGTGGTGCGGCAGGTGGGCGACTCGCCGGCCGCCGAAGGCCTGGGCGAGTTCTACGTGGCGCGCGCCTTCTCGCCGAAGGCGCAGGAACGCGCGCTCGCGCTGGTGGCCGACGTGCGCGCCGCGCTGCGCGCGCGCATCGAGCGGCTGGACTGGATGAGCGCGCCGACGAAGGCGCGCGCGCTCGCCAAGCTCGACGCGCTGGCGCCCAAGATCGGCCGCCCCGTCGAATGGCGGCGCTACGAAGGGCTGAAGTTCGCGCCCGACGACTTCGCCGGCAACGCGCTCGCCGCCGCCGAATGGCAGACCGCCGAGCGCCTGGCCGAACTGGACCGGCCGGTGGACCGCGCGCGCTGGAACGTCAGCCCGCACATCGTCAACGCGTTCGCCGGCGGGCTCAACGACATCGTGTTCCCGGCCGCGATCCTGCAGCCACCCTTCTTCGACGACGGCGCCGACGACGCCACCAACTATGGCGCCATCGGCAGCGTGATCGGCCACGAGATCACGCACCACTTCGACGACCGCGGCCGCCGCTTCGACGCCGACGGCAACCTGGGCGACTGGTGGACCGACGCCGACGACCGCGCCTACCGCGAGCGTGTCGAGCGCGTGGTCGCGCTCTACGGCGGCTACGAGCCCGTGCCCGGCCGCCGCATCGACGGCCGGCTGACGCTGGGCGAGAACGTCTCCGACCTCTCGGGCGTGCAGATCGCCTTCGACGCGCTGCAGATCGCCGCCCGGCGCGCCGGGCGGACCGTGGCGCCCGCCGAGGCGCAGCGCTACTTCGTCGCCTATGCGACGCTGTGGCGCAGCAAGCAGCGCGTGGAGTCGCTGCTCAACCAGCTGCGCACCGACCCCCATTCGCCGGGGCCGTTCCGCGTGCAGGGGCCGCTGTCGAACATGCCGGCCTTCGCGGCCGCGTTCGGCTGCAAGGCCGGCGCGCCGATGGCGGCGACCGACCCGATCACGGTCTGGTAGCGGCGGCGGCCTGCCAGTGCGCCGCCAGCGCGGCGGCGTCGAACGGGGCCGCGGTGTCGACGACGAGGGCGCAGCGCTGCTCGTCGGCGCCCAGCGGCTCCTGCACGCGCGCCAGGTGCTCCAGCACCGCGAGGTCGGCTTCGGACGCGTCGCCCCGGCGCGCCGCCACCCGTTCGCGCAGCAGCGCCATCGGCGCCCGGCAGTCGAGCAGGGCGAAGGGCACGCCCGCGGCGGCGGCGAAGTCGGCTGCCGCGTCGCGCTGGGCCCGGCGCAGGTAGGCCGCGTCCAGGATCACCGGCCAGCCGGCGGCGAGCGCGGGCGCGGCGCGCGCCAGCAGCGCTGCGTAGGTGCGTTCGGTGAGCTCGGCGCCGTAGAGGTCCAGCCCCTGCGCGCGCGAATCGGCCTGCGCAGCCAGCCCGGCGAGGCGCTTGCGCTCGACGTCGCTGCGCACGCGCAGCGCGCCGGCGGCTTCCAGCAGGCGCGCCGCGCACCAGCTCTTGCCCGACCCCGGCAGACCGTGGGTGGCGAGCAGCCGCGCGTCCTGCCGCGCCGCCAGTTCGCAGGCGAGCGCGAAGTAGCGCTCGCGCAGCGTGTCCTGGCGCTGCAGCGCCGCCACCTCGGCGCGCACGGTGGCGCGGTAGGCGAGCGCGAAGGCGAGCGCGGGCACGCCGGCATGGTCGCCGGTGGCTTCGAGCCAGCCGTCGAGCAGGCGGAAGGCCCAGTCGCGCCGGCCGTGCGCCATGAGGTCCATCGCCGCGAAGCCGATGTCGTCGACGACGTCGATCCAGCGCAGGCGGTCGTTGAACTCGATGCCGTCGAAGGCGAGCGACTCGTCGCCGTCGACCAGCAGGTTGTGCAGGTGCAGGTCGCCGTGGCATTCGCGCACGCAGCCGGCGGCGCGCCGTTCTTCCCACAGCGGCGCCAGCACGCCGGCGCGGTGTTCGAACCAGGCTTCGAGCGCGGCGCGCGCGGCTTCGTCGACCTGGCCCGTCAGCGATGCGCAGGCCTCCAGCGCGGCACGCCGGCGTTCGGTCGCGCTGCCGAAGGGCGAGCCGGCCGGCGCGCGCGCGGCGCCGATGTGGAACGCGGCCAGGCGCGCCGCCAGGTGGTCCACGTGCACCGGCCGCAGCGTGCCGGCGGCGAGGCGTTCGCTCCACAGCGCGCCGTCGGCGAAGCGGCGCATGCGCACCGCGTGGTCCAGCGTCTCGCCGTCGCCGTCCAGCGCCGGCGCGTCGGCCGGGCCGGTGATGCGCGAGACACCCAGGTACAGCGTGGGCGCCAGGCGCGCGTTCAGGCGCAGTTCCTCTTCGCAGAAGTGCCGGCGCGCGGCGGCCGTGGAGTAGTCGACGAAGGGCAGCCGCACCGGCTTCTTGATCTTGTAGGCGAACTGCGGCGTCAGCAGCACGTGCGAGATGTGGGTCTCCAGGTGCTGCACCGGCTGCTCGCGCGCCAGCCGCGCGGCCAGCGCCGCCACCAGGCGCGCCTGGGCCGAGACTGCAGATTCGCCGTCCATCCCTGCACGCTAGCGCAGAGCTTCCGTGAACGCTTGACCCGGCGCAATCGCCCGGGCCGGGCATGATGGCGGGTCATGCCCGTCGCCCGCCTACACCTCGCCGTCCGCCACCGCACCGCCCACTGGAGCCCGGGCGCGCGCGGCCTCGCCTGGGCCAGCGGCGCGGGCCTGTTCTTCGGCCTGCTGAACGCGCTGGTGCGTTCGCTGATGCAGGACCTGCACCCGTTCCAGGCCCAGTTCCTGCGCTACTTCTTCGGCCTCGTGGTGCTGCTGCCGCTCGTCGTGCTGCACGGCGCCGCGGCCTACAGGCCGCAGAACCTGGCGGCGCAGTTCACGCGCGGCGCGGTGCACACGGTGGGGCTGCTGCTGTGGTTCGCGGCGCTGCCGATGATCCCGCTGGCCGACACCACCGCGATCGGCTTCACGACGCCGATCTTCACCATGATCGGCGCGCTCGTCTTCTTCAAGGAGCCGATGCGCTGGGAACGCTGGCTGGCCACCGCGGCCGGCTTCGCGGGCGTGCTCATCGTGGTCGGCCCGCGCATTTCCGGCAGCGGCGGCGGCTGGCACCTGGCGATGCTGGCCTCGGCGCCGGTGTTCGCGGCCAGCTTCCTGCTCACGAAGGCGCTCACGCGCACCGAGAGGGCGGGCGTGATCCTGCTCTGGCAGGCGGTCTCGATCACGATCTTCAGCGCCCCGCTGGCCTGGTGGCACTGGCATCCGATGACGGCCACGCAGTGGGCCGGCTTCGCGTTCTGCGGCCTGCTGGGCAGCGTGGGCCACTACTGCCTGACGCGTTCGTTCGCGGCGGCCGAGATCTCGGCCACCCAGTCGGCCAAGTTCCTGGACCTGGTGTGGGCGGCGCTGTTCGGCTTCATCGTCTTCGGCGAACTGCCGCAGCCGGCGGCGCTGCTGGGCGGCGGGCTGATCTGCGGGGCGACGATCTGGCTCGCGCGGCGCGAGTCGCAAGGCGCTACGTCAGCCGTCCCAGCAGCCGTGGCAACGCGTTCGCCAGCATCGCCAGGCCCGACAGCGTGAGCAGGCCCAGCACGATCTGCCGGAACGCCTGCGGGCTGATGCGCGCGTAGAGCCTCATGCCGGCCAGCGCCGGCAGCAGCAGCGCGGGCGCCACCACCGCCATCGAGGCGTACATCGCCGGTTTGACCATGCCGCCGGCCACGTAGCTGGCCATGGTGACGGCCAGGATCGCGAGGTTGAAGTTCTGGATCACCGCGCGCTGGGCGTCGCGCTCCCAGCCGCGCAGCGTGCACCACAGCGTGGGCACGGCGCCGGTGAACCCGCCCAGCGGGCCCATCAGTCCGCCGGCCGAGCCGGCCAGGGCGTCGGCCACGCGGCCGCCGGCCTTCAGGTGCGGCAGGCGAGAGGAGAACAGCATCGCCGGGCACCACAGCGCGAGCAGGCCGCCGACGAAGGCACGGAAGATCACCGTGTCCACGTGCGGCAGCAGCAGCAGGCCGATCGGCAGCCCGGCCAGCCCGCCGGCGATGAAGGGCAGCACGCGCTTCGCTTCGAAACCGCGCCGCACGGTGAAGGCGGCCAGCAGCTGGCCGGTGAGGGCGCCGAAGACCGACAGCACCGCCGCCAGCTGCGGCGGCAGCACCCAGGCCCAGAAGCTGAGCGCGACGAGGCTGAAGCCGAAGCCCGAGAGCCCCTGCACGAAGCCGGCGCAGGCGGCGCCGAGGGCGATGAGCCCGAACGACTCGATCATGGGGCCGCCGGCGGCCCGGCGCGCCAGCGCCACGCGGTGAGCAGCAGCAGCGCCCCGATCCCGGCCAGCATGCCCGCGCTCAGCAATTGCGGCGCCTGGCGCCAGGTGCCCGCCGCCCCCAGCGCGGCGGCGGCCAGCGCGGCCAGCGCCGCGGCCTTCAGCAGCGCCGGCCGGGTGGCCAGCGCCCGGCGCGCGGCGCCCCAGGCCAGCAGCGCCAGCAGCGCGAAGGCGAGCGCGATCAGCGCCCACTTGCCCAGGCTGGCCCACAGCACCTCGCGCACGGTGGCGTCGGCCAGCACGATGCGCTGCCAGTCCTCGAGCGCGCGGCCGGTCATGCCGTTCTCGGCGATGTCGAACAGCCCCGCGGCCACCGCCGGTGCGCACAGCAGGTGCGGCGCGAGCGGGTGGCGCCAGCCGGCGCGCGGCGCCAGCGTGAGCGTGAACAGCAGCAGCAGCCCCACGTAGCCGGGCACCAGCCCGACCGAGTCGACGAAGAGGTTGCAGCGCAGGGTGCCGAAGCCGGGGCCGCGGCCGTCGTCCTTCGCGCCCACGCCGCACAGCGCTTCGCCGGGTTCCTGCCAGCGCTTGAGTTCGGTCTCGAAGTTCTGCGCGCTGCCGGCGATCTCCAGCCGCACGACGTCGCTGCCGCCCACGCGCAGCTGCGACATCAGCACGACCGAGAGCAGCGCCCAGGCCACCAGCACGCGCAGCACGATGAGGCCGCGGTCGCGCGGCGCGGTCGTCGGGTTCGTCTCGTTCATGGCGCCTTCTTCCCGCAGCCGTTGTCGCCGGTCGGGAAGCGCTGCACCGCGTCGGCCGCCACGCTCCTGGCGGCGGCGTCGAGGTCGGCGCGCACGCGGTCCGACAGCGCCCAGCCGAGCGGCGCGTTGGCCGCCTTCATGTCCTGCTGCACGGCAACGTCGACGATACGGATGTCGCTGCGCGCCAGCGCCGCGCGCGCGGCCACCGCGTGCGAGCCGCGCGCGCCGGCGAGCGCGCCGATGACCGAGCCGATCTCGGGCGCAATGCGGCCGGGCGCCACGTCCTCGTCGACCTGCTGCTCGCACAGCGGCGAGGCCGCGTTGCGCACCAGCAGCACCAGGGGCCGGAAGCGGCCGGGGAAGTCCTTTTGCAGGCGCAGCACCAGGTCCATCACGGTTTCGGCGCCGGAGTTGTCGAAGTAGCCGCCGTCGACGAGGCGGAAGGCCCGCGCGCAGTCGGGCCGGCCGGGCGTTCGCGTGACGGTGCCTGCGGGGCTGACGACCGGGAAGCGCGCGCTGTGGTGCACCAACCCGGCCAGCGGCTGCTGGCGGGTCGCGAGGTCGCTGCTCATCGCCGGCAGTGCGTTGAGGAACAGCGCGTCCTTGTGGCAGTCGCGGTCGGCCTGCTCGTCGGCGGCGAAGGGGGCGAGCACGGCGCGCTGGCCGGTCTCGACCACGGTGGCGTTGAGCAGCAGGCGCGGCAGCGCCGGGCAGCCGGCATAGAGCGCGTCCATCGGCTTGGCGAACGGTTCGCCGGGCAGATGCGAGAAGGCGCGCTGCCAGGCGTCTTCCATCGTGCGCGAGCGGTCGAAGGCCGGCACCGGGAAGGGCAGGAAGCGCTGCAGCAGGTCGTAGTAGAAGATGCCGGCCACCGCGGGCGAGACGAAGTCGGCGCCGAGCGGGGTGGTGGCCAGCGGCCGTTCGGCCTGACTGCGCGCGCTGGCGCTCTCGCCGGCGGCCTGCGGGCAGTACGCGGCGCGGCGCGACATCACCCACGCCGCCACGCCCAGGCTGCCACCGGAAACGCCCGAGAGCGCGTACAGGTTGTGCGCGAAGAGCTCCGGCGCCTTCGACGCCAGCTCCTGCAGCACCGCGGCCGTCCAGTAGGCGGCGCGGATGCCGCCGCCTTCGCTGGCGACGAAGAGCACGGTGGGCACGCCGCCTTCGGGCGGCGTCTTCGCGCCGGTGAGGAAGGCTTCGAAGTCCTGCTTCAGCGGCGGCCGCTCGGGCGCGCCCGAACGACTCAGCGTGGCGACCTCGTGGTTGTCGTTCCAGGCACCGAGCAGGGCCGCGGCCAGCAGCGCCCACACGGCCAGCGGCGGCAGGTTGCGGCGCAGCGGCCAGTAGGTCAGCACGAAGCTGCCGAACAGGTTGATCGACGCCAGCGCCAGCGCCGCCACCGCGGCGGCACCGATCACGCGCGGCAGCGTCACGCGGAACAGCAACATCATCGCCCCCACCACCAGCGTGAGCACGATGCTCCAGACGATGACGCGCAGCGTGAGCGCGGGCGTCGCGTCGCCGGCGCGCAGGCGGCCGGGGTCGGCGCCTTCGCGGCCCTGCAGGCTGGCGATCCAGCCGCGCCGTGCCAGCGCCAGCAGCAGGTCGCCGCGCCACGCGAAGGCGGCCAGCAGCAGCGCCGCTGCCGCGCCGAAGCCGATGGCCCAGGCCTGCGCCACCGACTCGTGGCCGCTGCCGCGTGTCCACAGGCCGACCGCGGCCATCGCCAGCGGCAGCGCGCCCACCAGCCGCGGCAGCCAGCGCTGGCCCCAGCCCGGCGGGTCGGGCAGCGGCAGCGCGGGCAGTTCGGCCAGCAGCAGCCAGCGCATCGAATACCAGGCCGAAAGGCCGAGCAGCGCGCAGCCGGCGCCCAGGAACAGCAGGCCGGCGATGCTGTGGCCATGCTCGGCGCCGTCGGCGAACTCGATCAGCGCGACCAGCACGTCGCGGCCCTGGTCGCTCCAGACCAGTCCCCCCAGCACCGCCACGCAGGCGAGCGGGAACATGCAGCGCACGGCGCCGCGGACGAGATCGGCGACGAAGCCCAGGATCCGTGCCAAGCGCGCTCCTCCGTCTTCGGGGACGGTTCAACCGATGATGCCGCGCCGCGCGCGGCCGGCCATCGGCTGAACTCCGGAGGCGATCAGGGCTGCGGCTGCGGGTGGCGGCGCAGGTAGGCCGCGACGTAGCTGCACAGCGGCCGCACGCGCAGGCCTTCGCGCGCGGCCCAGGCCAGCGCTTCCTTGACCACCAGCGCGGCCAGGCCCTGGCCTTGCGCGGCAGGCGGCACCTCGGTGTGCGTGAACAGCACCTCGTCGCCCTGGCGGCGGTACACGCAGACGGCGAGCCCGCTGCCGACCGCGGCCTCGAAGCGCGAGGCGGCCACGTTGTGCACGACTTCGGGTGACGACATGCTCAGGCGCACTTTCAGGCGCTCTTGCCGCCGAACAGGCGCGCGAGCCAGCCCTTGAACACCGTCCACAGCAGCCCGAGCGCGTTGAGTTCCTTCACCGGGCGCGGCGCGGCCGGGGCCGCTGCCGGGGCGGGCGCGCCGGCGGCCGAAGGCGCGGGCACCGCGGCGGCGGCGGCGCGGAAGTTGTCGGCGAACTGCGCCAGCATCGCGTCGGACACCGGCACCAGCAGCCGGCTGCCGAACTGCGCCAGCTTGCCGGCGACGACGAAGCTGGCCTGGCCGACGAGCGCGGCCCCGCTGCCTTCGGGCTCGACGCGCGCTTCCAGCGTCATCTGCGCCGACGAGCCGGCCTTGTCGGCGCCCTTGCCCATCATCTTGAGCATGCGCGTGGCGGGGTCCAGGCCTTGCAGTTCGATGTCGCCGTTGAAGCTCATCATCGCGGGGCCGATCTTGCTCTTCACGATGCCCTTGAAGTGGGTGTCGTCGATCTGCTCGGTGATCTGCGCGCCGGGCATGCAGGCCGCGGTGGCGCGGATGTCCGACAGCACGGCCCAGGCCTGTTCGACGCTGCATTCGAGCGGGTAGCGTTTGTCGAGCTTGACTTCCATGGGCGTGTCCTTCTTGGGTTGGGGGATGTTAAGCAGGGGCGGGGCCGGTTGGCGCCCCCGGGCGATCAGGGATGTCTCTGTGCCAGGCTGGAGCAGTCAGTACACGAGGGTGCGCCAGCGCAGGTCGATCGCGCGGGCCATGAACTGCACCGCGCCGCCGTGGCCCTGGCATTCGGGGATCAGCGCGCGGCCTTCGAGGCCCTGCGCGCGCAGCGCCTCGCTGCAGGCGAGGAAGCGCACGCCGTGCGAGGCCGCTTCGCGCATGTGGTCCAGCACGCTGTGGCCGGCGAGATCGGAAGCGCGCAGCGCCGCCGCCACGCCCGGCACCAGCAGGTGCACGCTGCGGGCCACGAAATACAGCTCAACCGGCACCTCCATCGCCGCCGCCGCCGCCGCGTGCAGGAAGGGCGTGGCCAGGCGCTGCGGCGCCTCGGGGTCGCAGGACCAGAGCAGGATCGCGAGACCCTCGGCCGCGTGCTCGACGTAGCCGCTCATGCGTTGTCGGCCCGGAAGAGATGGGCGTGCCGCTCCATCGCCGGCACGACGGCCGCGCCGTGCAGGAGCGCGGTCCGCTCGCTTTCGAAGTCAGCCGGCTGCAGCCGCGCCAGCCAGCCCTGGCCGTAGGGGTCGCGGTGCACGCGTTCGGGCTCGGCGGCCAGCAGCGGGTTCACCTCGAGCACGCGGCCGCTCAGCGGCGACTTCACGGACACGATCGACTTCGCCAGCTCCACCACCGCCACGCCGCCGCCCTGCTTCACCTCGGTGCCGGGCGCCTTGGGGCGGCACATGTAGACCTCGCCGGCGAGATGCACGCCCAGCGAGGTGATGCCCACCGTGGCGCTGCCGTCGGCTTCCACGCGCGCCCACACCTGCTCGTCCACGAGGTAGTGCAAGTCATCCGGAAACTCGAAGCCGGCGGCGATCATCGTGGTGCGCGCGTGCTTTGGCGGAGGGGAATGGGAGTCGAACCCACCCGGCAGCGCATGGCGCCGCCCACCGGGTTTGAAGCCCGGCCGACCCACCAGGATCGTTTCCCCTCCGTTGAAACCATTGTCCTCATGCCGCGGCCTCGAACAGGCGGCTGTCGCCGCGCAGGCGGTGCACGTCGCCGACGCGGCGCAGCAGGCCGATGCGGTCGAGGTATTCCAGGATCTGGATCGCGCGCTTGCGGCCCAGCGCGGTGGCGTCGCGGAACGCCGCCGCGGTAACTTCGCCGCCCTGCGCCGCGGCCAGCGTGCGCGCGATGGCGCCCAGCTTCGCCATCGTGGCCGGCGGCAGGTACAGGTCCTTCACCACCTGGTGCAGATCGCCGCGCTGCGCCAGCCGCGCCAGCGTCACGCGCACCAGCGCTTCGGACTCGGCGGCGTCGCGCGCGAGGTCGCGCACCCAGGCGCCTTCGAAGCCGCAGCCGGCGAGCGCGGGGGCGGTCTTCTGCGCGATGCGTTCTTCAGTCGCCGACAGCCGCACGCCGTGCTCGGGCAGGTGCACGAAGGCGCCGCGCTGGACCACGCGGCCTTCGGCCTGCAGCGCCGCCAGCAGCGCGCGCCAGAGCGGCTCGGGCAGGCGCGGCAGCGCCAGCCGGCGCAGGCGCGAGGCGTCGGGGCCGGCCTCGTCGGGGTGGGCGGCGTGGAAGGCGGCCAGCGCCGCCAGCACCTGCGTGCGTGCCGCCTCGGCCTGCGCGACGCCCAGGGCCCAGTCGCCTTGCGCCTCGGACTGGCGCAGCGCGCCTTCGGGCAGCGGCGGCAGTGCGCGCCCCTGCGCGGCGGCGTGGCGCTTCAGGTCGACGCCCGTCGGCGCGGCGGCCAGCAGCGCGGCCAGCCGGGCTTCGGGGTCGGGCAGGGCCTGCGCGTCCAGCTCGGCCAGGCGCTGCGGCGTGCGCCGGTAGCGCACCGGCGCGAAGGGGTCGAGCACGCGGCCGCC
>CAYVXO010000194.1:0-10994 GCA_964454485.1 uncultured Rubrivivax sp. | reverse complement strand
TCACCATCGTCGCCGCGGTGCTGATCTCGATGTTCGTGAGCTTCACGCTCGACCCCATGCTCTCCAGCGTCTGGCACGACCCGCAGGCGCATGGCGACCGCAAGGACGGCCCGCCCACGCTCTACGACCGCACGCTGGGCCGCGTGACCGGCCTCTTCGAGCGCCTGACGCACGCGCTCTCGCGCGCCTACCAGGTGATCCTGGCCTGGGCGCTGAAGCACAAGCTGAAGACGCTGGCGCTGGCGGCGGCCACCTTCGTGGGCAGCTTCTTCATCGTGCCCATCCTGGGCGCCGAGTTCGTGCCCAAGGCCGACTACTCGGAAACGCAGATCAACTTCTACACCCCGGTGGGCAGCGCGCTCGAGCTCACCGAGGCGCGCGCGCAGCAGATCGACGCCGCGCTGCGCGAACTGCCCGAGGTGCGCCACACCGTCACCACCATCAACGCCGGCTTCGCGCTCGGCAAGATGTACGGCTCCACCTACGTGCGCCTGACCGACCGCCACGAGCGCCGGCGCAGCGTGGCCGACCTGGTGGTGCCGATGCGCGAGCGGCTGGCGCGCATCCCCGGCATCACCGTCACCAACATCGGCCAGCTCGACCTGGGCGGCAGCAAGAGCATCCAGTTCTCGGTCCAGGGGCCCGACCTGGCGGAGCTGGAGCGCCTGTCGCGCAGCATCACCGCCGGCCTGCAGCGCATCCCCGGCCTGGTGGACCTGGACAGCACGCTCAAGCCCGACAAGCCCACGCTGGCCATCGAGGTGCGGCGCGACGCCGCCGCCGACCTGGGCCTGAACGTGAACTCGCTCGCCGGCACCCTGCGCACCCTGGTGGCCGGCCTCACGGTGGGCAACTGGCGCGCCGAGGACGGCGAGAACTACGACGTCAACGTGCGCCTGGCGCCCGAGTACCGCGACGCCACCGGCGACCTGGCCAACGTGCCGCTGCTGGTGGGCAGCGCCGCCGACGGCAGCCCGCGCGTGGTGCGCCTCTCGCAGGTGGCGGAGCTGAAGCCTTCCACCGGGCCGAACCAGATCAACCGGCGCGACCTCAACCGCGAGATCAACTTCGACGCCAACTCGCTCGGCCGCTCCAGCGGCGAGGTCTCGGCCGACATCCGCCAGGTGCTGGAAGGCATCGCCTGGCCGCCGGGCTACCGCTACACCTTCGGCGGCTCGACGAAGAACATGACCGAGTCGTTCCAGTACGCGCTGGGCGCGCTGGCGCTGGCGATCGTCTTCATCTACATGATCCTGGCCAGCCAGTTCAGGAGCTTCCTGCAACCGCTGGCGCTGATGGCCTCGCTGCCGCTCACGCTCATCGGCGTGGTGCTGGCGCTGCTGATGTTCGGCAGCACGCTCAACATGTTCTCGATCATCGGCGTGGTCATGCTGATGGGGCTGGTGACGAAGAACGCGATCCTGCTGGTGGACTTCGCCATCCGCAGCCGCGAGCAGGGCATGGACCGCTCGCAGGCCCTGCTGCACGCCGCCGAAGTGCGGCTGCGGCCGATCCTGATGACCACGCTGGCGATGGTCTTCGGCATGGTGCCGCTGGCCTTCGCGCTCTCCGAAGGCTCCGAGCAGCGCGCGCCGATGGGCCAGGCGGTCATCGGCGGGGTGATCACCTCATCCCTGCTCACGCTGGTAGTGGTGCCGGTCATCTACTGCTACCTGGACGACCTGGCCGCCTGGGCGAAGCGCCGGCTGGGCGGCGCGCGCAAGGGTGAAGTCAAGGCCGCCGCCTAGAATGAAGCGACCCATGCCACAATACCCATATAGGTATACGCCATGAACCCCGAGATCGCCCGCTTCAACATGATCGAACAGCAGATCCGCCCCTGGGAGGTGCTGGATCCTGCGGTGCTGTCGCTGCTGGCCAGCGTGCGGCGCGAGGACTTCGTGCCCGCCGGCCTGCGCGCGCTCGCCTTCGTCGACACCCAGGTGCCGCTGCTGCCCGGCCATGCCGAAGGCCCGCGCATGCTGGAGCCGCGCGTCGAGGCGCGCCTGCTGCAGGAGCTTCAGCTGCAGCGGCACGAGAAGGTGCTCGAGATCGGCACCGGCTCGGGCTTCATGGCCGCGCTGCTGGCGCATCGCGCGCAGCAGGTCTTCACGCTCGAGTGCCGGCCCGAGCTGGCGCGCCAGGCGCGCGAGAACCTGCGCCGCGCCGGCGTGCTCAACGCCACCGTGGTGGACGTGAGCGCCGCCGAAGGCGCGAAGGGCCTGCCGGCCGAAGCGCCGTTCGACGCCATCCTGCTCTCGGGCTCGGTGGCCGAGGTGCCGCGCGCGCTGCTCGACCAGCTCAAGCCCGGCGGCCGCCTGCTGGCCATCGTCGGCGGCGAGCCGGTGATGACCGCCCGCCTGGTGCGCCGCGCCGGCGACGCCGCGTTCGCCGCCACCGACCTGTTCGAAACCCTGGCGCCGCGCCTCGAAGGCTTCGAGGAGCCTTCGCGCTTCCGCTTCTGAAAGGGCCCGCCCCGGTGCCGTCCGTCGCCCGCAGGACCCTTCACGCCCCCGCGAACGCGCAGGTCGTCGCATCGCGCAGGCGACGCGCCGCCGCGGCGCCTATAACGGCGCGCTCGCCCGCCGAACCCCACTGACCCTGCCCGCCGAAGGACCCGTCCATGCGATTCCCGCCCCTCAGCCGCTCGGCCACCGCGCTCGCCGCCGTCCTCGCGTTCGCCGCGTGGCCCGCCGCCCACGCGCAGAGCCTGAAGGAGCTGTACGACGCGGCCCGGGCCTACGACGCCACCTACCTGGCCGCGCTCAAGCTCGCCGAGTCCACCAAGTACAAGGTCGAGCAGAGCGAGGCGCTGAACCGTCCGTCGGCCAGCCTCACGGCCTCGGCCACCGGCACCCGCATCGACCCGCCGAACAACACCATCGCCTCGATCGGCTTCAACGGCAACGGGCAGGCCATCCCGATCGCGGTGGACACCGGCGACCCCGGCACGAGCCGCGTCGCGCAGGGGGCGCTCAACGGGCGCTACCCGCTGTTCAACCGCAGCAACGACGCCACCATCGAGCAGGCGCGCAAGAGCCTGGAATCGGCGCAGGCCGACCTGGACAGCGCGGAGCAGGACCTCATCGTGCGCGTCGCGCAGGCCTACTTCGACGTCCTCGCGGCGCAGGACGCGCTGGCCACCACGCGCGCCGGCAAGGCGGCCATCACCGAGCAGCTGGCCTCGGCCAAGCGCAACTTCGAGGTCGGCACCGCCACCATCACCGACACGCGCGAGGCGCAGGCGCGCTTCGACCTCGCGGTGGCGCAGGAACTGGCGGCCGACAACGACCTGCGCGCCAAGCGCATCGCGCTCGACCAGCTGGTCGGCCGCAGCGGCGTCGAGCCGCGCGGCCTGGCGACACCGGTGGTGCTGCCGGCGCCGATGCCGGCCGACGCCGAGCAGTGGGTCAACGAGGCCGACATGCGCCACCCGACGATCCGCCGCGCCCGCGTCGGCCTCGACGTGGCGCGCCTGGAGACGCGCAAGGCGCGCGCCGCCGAGCAGCCGACGGTGGACGCCGTGGCCTCGGTGGGCGCCAGCGACTCGCACGGCAGCGGCGTCGCGGCGGCGTCACGCGGCATCGCCAAGACCGCCAGCATCGGCGTGCAGCTGAACTGGCCGCTGTACACCGGCGGTGCCACCCAGAACCGCATCAAGGAAACGCTGACCCTGGAAGACAAGGCCAGCAACGACCTCGAGGCGGCACGCCGTGGCGTCGCCCAGGCCACGCGCGTGGCCTACTTCGGCCTGCAGTCGCAGCTGGCGCAGGTGAAGGCGCTCGAGGCGGCCGAATCGTCCAGCAAGCTGGCGCTGGAAGCCACCCAGCTGGGCTACAAGGTGGGCGTGCGCGTCAACCTGGACGTGCTGAACGCACAGACCCAGCTCTACACCACGCAGCGCGACCTGGCCAAGGCGCGCTACGACACACTGGTCAACAGCCTGCGCCTGCGCCAGGCCTCCGGCACGCTGGGTGCGGCCGACGTCGACGGCGTGAACCAGCTCATCGCGAAGTAGCGCCGGGCAACGTTTCTTCACGGCCGGGGCATGTTCATGACATGCCCTTGGCGGCACACTCGCGGCCATGTCCGCACCCGCCGCCGCGTTCGTCGCGGCCCACCGCTTCGGCCTCGGCGAACCTTCGCTCGAAGCCGTCGGCGCCGACCCCGCCGGCTGGCTGCACGCGCAGGTCGGCCCCGCCGACGCGCAGCGCGGCACCGACCTGCCCAACGCGCTGACGGCCCTGCGCGCCCACGCCGACTTCGTGCGCGCGCGGCGCGAGGCGCGTGCGAACGACATGCGGCCGGCCGAGCAGGCCTTCGTCGAGCACTTCAAGGCGCTCGTGCAGGCCGACCTGCGCGCGCACCTGGCGACGGCGGCGGCCACCACCCGGCCGTTCGCCGAACGGCTGGCGCTCTTCTGGTGCAACCACTTCACGGTCTCGATGGCCAAGGCGAGCGCGCGCGGCCTCGTCGGCGCCTTCGAACGCGAAGCGGTGCGGCCGCGCATCGCCGGCCGCTTCGAGGACCTGCTGACCGCCACCACGCGCCACGCGGCGATGCTGCGCTACCTGGACAACGACCAGTCCGCCGGCCGCGATTCGCGCGCGGTGCGCTTCGCGGCGCGGCGCGCCGAACGGCAGGGCGAAGCGCCGCGCATCACCGGCCTCAACGAGAACCTGGCGCGCGAGGTGCTGGAACTGCACACGCTGGGCGTGACCGGAGGAGGAGCCGCCTACGGCGGCTGGGGCGGCTACACGCAGGCCGACGTGACCGCCTTCGCCGCCGTGCTCACCGGCTGGCGCACGCCCACGCGCGATCTGGCCGAAGGGCGCGCGAACGAGCCGGTTCGCTTCGACCCCGACTGGCACCAGCCCGGCCCCAAGACCGTGCTCGGCCGCCGCTACCCCGAAGGCCCGCAGGCGCTGGACCTGGTGCTGCGCGACCTGGCGCACCACCCATCGACGGCGCGATTCGTCTCCACCAAGCTGGCGCGCCACTTCGCCGCCGACGACCCGCCGCCGGCGCTGGTCGACCGGCTGACCAGGAGCTGGGAACGCAGCGGCGGCGACCTCGCCTCCGTCTACGGCACGCTCGTCGAATCGCCCGAATGCCGGGGCGCCACGCCGGTGAAGCTGAAGACGCCGGTCGAGTTCGTCGTCAGCACGGCAAGGCTGCTCCGGCTGGGCGAGAACCTGGCCGCGCGCGCGCCGGACGCCGGCATCGGCGCGCTCGGCCAGCGAGTGCAGGCCGCGCCCTCGCCCGCCGGCTGGCCTGACCGCGCCGAAGAGTGGCTGGGTCCCGACGCGGTGTGGAAGCGCGTCGAGTGGTCCACCCGCCTCGCCGACCGCCTGGGCCGCTTCGCCGACGCCCGCGCGCTCGCGCGCGAGAGCCTGGGCCCGGTGCTGGCCGAAGCCAGCCGGCGCCAGATCGAACGTGCCGCCGACGGCCCGCAGGCGCTCGCCCTGCTGCTGCTGGCCCCCGAATTCCAGCGCCGCTGATGAAGCTCACCCGCCGCCACCTGCTGGCCGCCGCCGCGGCCGCCCCCACGCTCAGCCTGGCCGCATTGCCGGGCGCCGGCGACCGCCGCTTCGTCTTCGTCGTGCTGCGCGGCGGGCTCGACGGGCTCACCGCCGTGCCGGCCGTCGGCGACCCCGCCTTCGCCGAAGCGCGCGGCCCACTGGCGCAGTTCGGCGCCGCGCCGCTGCCGCTTTCGGGCCCGTTCGCACTGCACCCACTGCTGCCCGAACTGCACGCGATGTACCGGCGCGGCGAACTGCTCGTCGCCCATGCCACCGGCATCGCCTACAAGGAGCGTTCGCACTTCGACGCCCGGCAGGTGCTCGAATCGGGCGGCACGAAACCGCACGAACTCAGCACCGGCTGGCTGGGCCGCGCACTAGAAGCGCGCGGCGGCACGCGCGCGGTCGCGCTGGAAACCGCGGTGCCGCTGGTGCTGCGCGGCGCGAGCCAGGTCGACACCTGGGCGCCTTCGGCGCTGCCCGACCCTTCGGCCGACCTCGTGACCCGACTGCAGAGCATGTACGCCGGCGACGGCGCGCTCGCGCAGGCGCTGGAGCGCGCCCGCATGCTGCACGCCGACGGCGCGATGGGCGGCACCATGGGCCCCGGCGGCAGCCGCGCGGCGGCGGTGGAACTGGCGCGCCGCGCGGCCGACTTCCTGCAGCGCGGCAGCACGGTGGCGGTGCTCGACCTGGCGGGCTGGGACTCGCACGCCAACCAGGCGGCGCCCAACGGCGCGCTCTCGAACAACCTGCGCACGCTCGACGCGATGCTGGCCGCGCTGCGCGAAGGCCTGCAGGCCGGCAGCGCCTGGGGCCGCACCGCGGTGCTGGTCGCCACCGAGTTCGGGCGCGAGGTCGCCGTCAACGGCACCCAGGGCACCGACCACGGCAGCGGCGGCGCCGCCTTCGTGCTGGGCGGTGCCATCGCCGGCGGCCGCGTGCTCGCCGACTGGCCCGGGCTGGCGAAGAAGGACCGTTTCGAAGGGCGCGACCTGCGCATCACGACCGACCTGCGCGCGCTGCAGCGCGTGCTGCTGGCCGACCACCTGGGCGTGCCGCGCGCGGCACTGGACAGCACCGTGCTGCCCGGCAGCGCGGCCTTGCCGAAGCCGGACCTGCTGCGCGCCTGATCGGTTCAGCCGGCGGCCGGCCTCTCGGCGCTGCGCGCCTGCAGCCGGCGCCGCACCAGGCCGATGTGGCTGCGCAGGTCGTACAGCTCGTTGGCGTAGCTGAGCGGCACGCCGATGTGCTCGGTCTGGCGTTCGATGCGGTCGAGTTCCTCGCGCAGCCGCTCGACATCGGCGTCGGGCTTGTCCAGCGCCTGCTCCAGCCGGCGCAGGTGCGCATACCATCGGAACACGCGCGAGCGCAGCCGGTGCTCCACCAGCGGCGGCAGCACGCGCGACAGCGGCAGCAGCGCGGCCAGGAGCGGCAGCAGCACGATCCACACGCGGTCGACGAAGTGCGCCAGCCAGAACGGCAGGTAGCGCTGCAGCCAGGGCGCGCCGCTGCGGTAGTAGCGCTCGGCGTCGGGCGCCAGCGGCCACTCGGCGGTGCTCGGGTTGGGGAACTCGCCCGGCCGCGCGAACCAGCCGGCGCCGCCATGCGCTTCGCGCGCGGCCTGCAGCAGCAGCTGCTGCAGCGCCGGGTGCAGGTCGCCGCGCACCACCAGCGAAGCGGTGGTGGCGACCAGCTGCACGTCGTGCGCGGGCTGGTCGTCGGCGAGGTCGATCACGCCGCGCGGCAGCGTGAGCGCGCGCAGGAAGGCGAAGCGGCGCGCGTAGGCCTCGGCGTGGGCGAAGTCGAGCAGCCGGATGCCCGGCGTGCGCAGCAGGTACTGCACCAGCGGCGCCTCGGCGGCCGAGACCATGGCCAGCGCGTCGGTGCGCCCTTCCACCAGGTCCACCACGCCCAGCACCGCGGCCTGCTCGCCCAGCTTGAGCGCCGACATGTCCAGCCGGTTCGCTTCCGCCAGCTGGCGGAACAGCGGCCCGGTGCCGGACCCCGGCGGGCCGATGTTGATGCGCCAGCCGCGCAGCGAGGCCAGGTCGGTCGGTGGCTGGCCGGGCGAGAGGCGCCTGGCGCTGTCCTCGCGGTAGAACACCCACAGCGGCTCGAAGGCCACGCTGCCCAGCGAGAGCAGGCTGTCGTCGCGTTCGCCGTCGGGGCCCACCGGCGCGCTGTCCACGCCGCCCTGCACGAAGGCGGCCTCGACGCCGTCGCCTCCGTGCCGCAGCAGCGCCAGGTTCTCGGCCGAGCCCTGCGTGCGCCGGATCTCGACGGCAACGCCTTGCGCCTTCAGCAGCGGCAGGTAGCGGCGCGCGAACTGCTCGTAGGCGCCGCGTTCGGGGCCGCCGGCGATGACCAGCCGCCGCGTGGGCAGCGGGTCCAGCCAGCGCCAGATCAGCCAGCCGGCCAGCACCACGGCCAGCAGCAGCAGGCCGCTCGTCCACCAGCCGGCGCGGCGGGTGGCCTGCCTCGATTGCGCTTCCATGCGGCCACGATAGCGCAGCCGCGTGCCATCGCCACGGCGAGAATGCGCCATGGCCCACCTGCCCTACGCCCGCCCCGACGACCCCGCCCATCGCGCGCTGGTCGAGCGCATCGTCGCCGAGCGTGGCAGCCTGCTGCACCTGTACCAGATGCTGCTGCACAGCCCGCCGCTGGCCGAAGGCTGGCTCGCCTTCTTCACCGCGGTGCGCCAGCGCCTCTCGCTGCCCGGTGCCTTGCGCGAGCTGGTGATCATGCGGGTGGCGCTGCTCAACGGCGCGCCCTACGAAGCCGAGCAGCACGCGCCGATCGCGCTGAAGGAAGGGCTGACGCAGCGGCAGCTCGACGCACTCGCCGACTGGCAGGCGAGCGACGCCTACGACGCCACCCAGCGCGCCGCGCTCGCGCTGTGCGACACGATGACGCGCGACGTGCAGGTGGGCGCGGCGCAGATCGCCGGGTCCACGCGCTGCTGGGCGAACGCATGACGGTGGAGCTGGTCGCCACCATCGCCGGCTACAACCTGGTCTCGCGCTTCCTGGAGGCGTTGAACATCCACTCCGACGACGTGCGCCCGGCGGGCTGATCCCGAGCGTCGATCAGCGCCGCGATCGCGTCGGCCATGCGCGCCGCCGCGCCGCGGTGGCGGGCCGCGAAGGCGAGCGCGCGCTCGACCCATGCGGCGCGCGCCGGGTCCAGCGCCAGCGCCGCCGCGCGCTGCACGCCGCTGTCGATGTCATCCACGCGCATCGAGGCCTGTGCCGCGAGCGAGAGCTCGGCCGCCTCGGCGAAGTTGAAGGTGTGCGGCCCCATCACCAGCGGGCAGCCGCAGGCCGCGGCCTCGATCAGGTTCTGCCCGCCCAGCGGCGCGAAGCTGCCGCCGAGCAGCGCGCTGTCGGCAGCGCCGTAGTAGAGCGGCATCTCGCCCATCGAGTCGCCGAGCCAGACGTCGGCGGCCGAAGCCTCGGCCGGCGGTGTTTCGCCCCAGCCGCTGCGCCGCACGAGCGACAGGCCCGCGGCGGCCACCAGCGCCGCCACCTCGTCGAAGCGCTGCGGATGGCGCGGCACCAGCAGCAGCAGCGGGCGCGGCACCGGCAGGCGCTGCCAGGCGGCGAGCAGGCCTGCCTCCTCGCCTTCGCGCGTGCTGCTGGCCAGCACCACCGGCCGCGCGAGCGCGGCGCGCCAGGCACGGCCGCGCGCCACCAGCGCGGCGTCGGGCGACATGTCGTATTTCAGGTTGCCGGCCACCGTGACGTGGGGCGCGCCCATCGCGCGGATGCGCTCGGCGTCGGCCTCGGTCTGCGCCAGCACGCGCGCCAGCGTTCGCACCGCCGGGCCGATGAGCGCGCGCATGCGCTCGCCCTTGGCGCGGCTGCGTTCCGACAGGCGCGCGTTGGCCAGCACCAGCGGCACGCCGGCGCGCGCCGCCTCGAGCGCCAGGTTGGGCCAGACCTCGGTCTCCATCAGCACGCCCAGCGCGGGGCGCTGGCGGGCGAGGAAGCGCCGCACCGCGCCCGGCGTGTCGTAGGGCAGCCAGGCCTGGCGATCGCCTTCGCGCAGCAGCCGCGCGCCCGCTTCGCGGCCGGTGGCGGTGCCATGCGTGAGCAGCAGCTTCAGCCCCGGCAGCCGCGCGCGCAGCGCTTCCACCAGCGGCGCCGCGGCGCGTGTCTCGCCCAGCGAGACGGCATGGATCCACAGCGCCCCGCCGGCCTGCGCCGGGCCGTAACCCAGCCGTTCGGCCAGGTGCTCGCGGTAGCCGGGTTCGCGCCGGCCGCGCCAGCGCAGGCGCGCCAGGTACAGCGGCGTCGCCACGCGCAGCAGCGCCGAATAGGCGGCTCGCGCCAGCATCGCCATGCGGCGCCCGCGCGCCTTCAGTGCGCCGCCGCCGCCACCTGCGCGTCGGGCTTCACGCTGCGCAGGGCCGCCATGAAGGTCTCCTCGATGCGGTGCAGCGCCTCGGGCGTGTGGCCCTCGAAGCGCAGCACCAGCACCGGCGTCGTGTTGGACCCGCGGATGAGGCCGAAGCCGTCGGCATAGTCCACGCGCAGCCCGTCCACGGTGCCGATCTCGCCACCGGGGAAGGTGAGCCTGCCGTCGGCCGCACGCGCCAGCAGCTCGGCCACCACGCGGTGGTGCTCGCCCTCGGCGCAGGGCACGTTGAGCTCCGGCGTGGAGAAGCTGGTGGGCAGCGCGTCGAGGAAGGCGCTCGGGTCGGCATGGCGCGAGAGGATCTCCAGCAGCCGCGCCGCGGTGTACATCGCGTCGTCGAAGCCGTACCAGCGTTCGCCGAAGAAGAGGTGGCCGCTCATCTCGCCGGCGAAGGGCGCCTTCATCTCCTTGAGCTTGGCCTTGATGAGCGAGTGGCCGGTTTTCCACAGCACCGGCACGCCGCCCGCTTCGCGGATGGCCACCGGCAGCCGCTGGCTGCACTTGACGTCGAAGATGATGGGCGCGCCCTTGTGGCGCGAGAGGATGTCGCGCGCGAACAGCATCACCTGGCGGTCGGGGTAGATGATGTTGCCGCCGGTGGTGACCACGCCCAGGCGGTCGCCGTCGCCGTCGAACGCGAGGCCGATCTCGGCGCCCGTGGCCTGCACCACCTTGATGAGGTCGGCCAGGTTCTCGGGCTTGCTGGGGTCGGGGTGGTGGTTCGGGAAGTCGCCGTCCACCTTCGAGTAGAGGTCGATCACCTCGCAGCCCAGCGCCTTCAGGATGCCGGGCGCGGTGGCGCCCGGGATGCCGTTGCCGCTGTCGACCACGATCTTCATCGGCCGCGCGAGCCGGCAGTCGCCGACGATGCGCGCGCGGTACTCGGGCACGATGTCCATCCTCGCGCTGCGGCCGGCGGCCTTCGTGTAGGTCTCGGTCTCGATGCGCTGGCGCAGCTTCTGGATGTCGTCGCCATAGATGGCGCGCCCGGCCATCACCATCTTGAAGCCGTTGTAGTCCTTCGGGTTGTGGCTGCCGGTGACCTGGATG
>CAYVXO010000193.1:0-11035 GCA_964454485.1 uncultured Rubrivivax sp. | reverse complement strand
ACTACCTGGCCGACAACGGCGTCAAGGTGCGCTACCTGCACAGCGACATCGACACCGTCGAGCGGGTCGAGATCCTGCGCGACCTGCGGCTGGGCACTTTCGACGTGCTGGTGGGCATCAACCTGCTGCGCGAAGGGCTGGACCTGCCGGAAGTGAGCCTGGTGGCGATCCTCGATGCCGACAAGGAAGGCTTCCTGCGCGCCGAACGCAGCCTGATCCAGACCATCGGACGCGCGGCACGGAACGTTAACGGCCGCGCCATCCTCTATGCCGACCAGATGACCGACTCGATGAGGAAGGCGCTGTACGAGACCGAACGCCGGCGCGCCCGGCAGATCGCCCACAACCTGGCGCAGGGCATCGTGCCGCGCACGGTGAACAAGCAGATCCGCGACCTCATCGACGGCGTGGTCTCGGCCAAGACCGAGAAGGAAGAGGTGCAGGCCGCCAAGGCCGCCGCCGAACTGGAGGCGCTGTCCGAGAAGGATCTCGGCAAGCGCATCAAGACGCTCGAGAAGCAGATGCTCGACCATGCGCGCAACCTCGAATTCGAGAAGGCGGCGCGCGTGCGCGACCAGTTGGCGCTGCTGCGCGAGCAGGCCTTCGGCGCTTCCGGCCACGACAGCAACGTCGTGCCGCTGACGGGGTCGAAGTGATGACCGCCTCCCGGCGCATCCTGATGGTCTGCATGGGCAATATCTGCCGTTCGCCCACCGCCGAAGGCGTGCTGCGCCACAAGCTGAAGGCGGCCGGCCTGGCCGGCGCGTTCGAGGTCGACTCCGCCGGCACCCACGGCCACTACCACGCCGGCGAGCCGCCGGACGCGCGCGCGCTCAAGCACGCGGCCGCGCGCGGCTATGATCTCTCCCGCCTGCGCGCTCGGCGTCTGGTGGAAGCGGACTACGCCCGCTTCGACTGGATGTTCGCGATGGACGAGGACAATCTCGCCCACATGCGGCAGGGCGTGCCCAAGGGTGGGGTGGCGCGGCTGGAACTGCTGATGTCGCATGCGACCCGCTTCGCCGGCGTGCGCGAGATCCCGGACCCGTACTACGGGCCGCCGGCCGGATTCGACGAGGTACTCGACCTCGTAGAAGACGCTTGCGACGGCCTGGTGGCGCGCCTGGCGCGCGAAGCCGGCGAGGGAACTTCCTGAGCAAAGCTTGACCAAATTGGTCAGCTTCGGGTATACTTGACAAAACTAGTCGGAAACGACGGTCTTGTCCGGTTTGCACCAGGTTGGTGCCCGCGATCCCGCAGCTGACACGACCCGGACCCTCTCTCGCCTCAGGAGAACCCTCATGCGACTTACCACCAAAGGCCGTTTCGCCGTCACCGCGATGATCGACCTCGCCCTGCGGTCCAACAATGGCCCGGTGGCCCTGGCCGCGATCAGCCAGCGCCAGCAGATCTCGCTGTCCTACCTGGAACAGCTGTTCGGCAAGCTGCGCCGCCACGAACTGGTCGAAAGCACCCGCGGCCCCGGCGGCGGTTATTCGCTCGGCCGCAGCGCTGCCGAGATCACGGTGGCCGACATCATCGTCGCCGTCGACGAGCCGATCGACGCCACCGGCTGCGGCGGCAAGGAAAGCTGCATGGGCGACGACGCCGGCAAGTGCATGACGCACGACCTGTGGACCAGCCTGAACGCCAAGATGATCGAGTACCTCGACTCGATCTCGCTGAAGAAGCTGGTCGACGACCAGATCGCCAAGGGCATCTCGATCGAGGAGACGCCGGTCAAGCGCGCGATCTCCTCGCAGCCGGTGGTCAAGCCGATCAAGGTGACCGCGCCGAACTCGGTGTTCGCGCTGGGCAACAGCATCACCAAGTGAGCCTGCAAGGACCATGACGCCGCATTTCCCGATCTACATGGACTACGGCGCGACGACGCCGGTCGACCCGCGTGTCGTCGACGCCATGATCCCCTGGCTGCGCGAGCACTTCGGCAACCCGGCTTCGCGCAGCCACGCCTGGGGCTGGGAAGCCGAAGAGGCGGTCGAGAAGGCGCGTGGCCAGGTCGCCGCGCTCATCGGCGCCGACCCGCGGGAAATCGTCTGGACCAGCGGCGCCACCGAGAGCAACAACCTGGCGTTGAAGGGCGCGGCGCACTTCTATGCCAGCCGCGGCAAGCACCTGGTGACGGTGAAGACCGAGCACAAGGCGGTGCTGGACACCATGCGCGAACTGGAGCGCCAGGGCTTCGAGGTGACCTACCTCGACGTGCAGGAGAACGGTCTGCTCGACCTGGACCGGTTCAAGGACGCGCTGCGCAAGGACACGATCCTGGTCTCGGTGATGCTGGTCAACAACGAGATCGGCGTCATCCAGGACATCCCCGCCATCGGCCAGATCTGCCGCGAGCGCGGCATCGTCTTCCACGTCGACGCCGCGCAGGGCACCGGCAAGGTCCCGATCGACCTGAACTCGCTGCCGGTGGACCTGATGAGCCTGGCCAGCCACAAGACCTACGGCCCCAAGGGCATCGGCGCGCTCTACGTGCGGCGCAAGCCGCGCGTGCGGCTGGAGGCGCAGATGCACGGCGGCGGCCACGAGCGCGGCATGCGCAGCGGCACCCTGCCCACGCACCAGATCGTCGGCATGGGCGAGGCCTTCGCGATCGCGCGGGCCGAGATGGGCACCGAGAGCGAACGCATCCGCATGCTGCAGCAGCGGCTGCTGGCCGGCATCGGCAAGATCGACCAGGTCTTCATCAACGGCGACCTGGAACGCCGGGTGCCGCACAACGTGAACGCCTCGTTCAATTTCGTCGAGGGCGAGTCGCTCATCATGGGCATCAAGGGCATCGCCGTGAGCTCGGGCAGCGCCTGCACCTCGGCCAGTCTGGAGCCCAGCTACGTGCTGCGCGCGCTCGGACGCAGCGACGAGCTGGCGCATTCCAGCCTGCGCATGACGATCGGCCGCTTCACCACGGCCGAGGAGATCGACTACGCCGTCTCCACGCTGCAGGACCGTGTGGCCAAGCTGCGCGAGCTCTCGCCGCTGTGGGAGATGTACCAGGACGGTGTCGACCTCAGCACCATCCAGTGGGCCGCGCATTAGGAGTACCTTCAAATGGCATACAGCGAAAAGGTCGTCGACCACTACGAGAACCCGCGCAACGTCGGCTCCTTCGAGAAGGGCGACGAGACCGTCGGCACCGGCATGGTGGGTGCGCCCGCCTGCGGCGACGTGATGAAGCTGCAGATCAAGGTGAACCCGGCCACCGGCCTGATCGAGGACGCGCGCTTCAAGACCTACGGCTGCGGCTCGGCCATCGCGTCGAGCTCGCTCGTCACCGAATGGGTGAAGGGCAAGACGCTCGACCAGGCGATGGAGATCAAGAACACCCACATCGCCGAGGAACTGGCACTGCCGCCGGTGAAGATCCACTGCTCGATCCTGGCCGAGGACGCCATCAAGGCGGCCGTGAGCGACTACAAGGCCAAGCACGGCAGCACGGCGGTGGAGGGCCACTGACTCCCATGGCCGTCACCCTCACCGAAGCGGCGGCACGGCATGTCACCCGCTACCTCGCACGGCGCGGCAAGGGCGTCGGCGTGCGCCTGGGCGTGAAGACCACCGGCTGCTCGGGCCTGGCCTACAAGCTGGAATACGCCGACGACGTGGCGCCGGAAGACATCGTCTTCGAAGGCCATGGCGTGAAGGTGCTGGTCGACCCGAAGAGCCTGCCCTACATCGACGGCACCGAACTCGACTTCGTGCGCGAAGGCCTCAACGAAGGCTTCAAGTTCCACAACCCGCGCGAGAAGGACCGCTGCGGCTGCGGGGAGTCGTTCCGGGTCTGAAACAATCCGGAGCTTCCCGCCGACGGGCGCGGTCCAGGTGACCGCGCCTTTGTCTGTCTGACGACACCATGCTCACCATCCGCCCCGAAAGCCCCGACCAGCCCGACGTGATCGCGCTGCTCGGCGCGCTGGACGACTACCTGGCCGCGCTCTACCCGCCGGAGGCGAACCACCTGCTGGACGTGCAGGCGCTGCTGGCGCCTTCGGTGCGCTTCCACGTGGCGCGGCGCGGCGAGCGCGCGGTGGGCACGGGCGCGGTGCGGCTGATGGAAGGCGAACCCGATACCGCGGGCGAACGCTACGGCGAGATCAAGCGCATGTTCGTCGACCCGGCCGAACGCGGCCGGCGCACCGGCGAACGCCTGCTCGAGACGCTGGAACGCCGCTTGCTCGAAGAAGGCGTGCGCTTGGCGCTGCTGGAGACCGGGCGCGACCAGACCGCGGCGGTGCGCCTGTATGAACGCTGCGGCTACCAGCCGCGCGCCGCCTTCGGCGGCTACCCCGACAACGGCCTGTCGCTCTTCATGGCCAAGCGCCTATGAACCTGACCGACGACGACTTCACCCTCTTCGGGCTGCCGCAGCGCTTCGCGCTCGACCGCGCCGAGCTCGACCGCCGCTGGCGCCAGCTGCAGGGCGAGGTGCACCCCGACCGCTTCGCCGCCCAGGGCGCTGCCGCGCAGCGCGTGGCCATGCAATGGGCGGTGCGCGTCAACGAGGCCTACCGCCGCCTGAAGGAGCCGCTGGCGCGCGGCGCCTACCTGTGCGAGTTGCGCGGCGCCGCCATCGAGGCCGAACGCAACACCGCCATGCCGCCGTCCTTCCTGATGCAGCAGATGCAGTGGCGCGAGGCGCTCGACGACGCCGAAGGCCTGGCCGCGGTGGAGAAGATCGACGCCGACGTCGCCGCCGCCGAAGGCCGCATGCTGGCCGAACTGCAGCGCCTGCTCGACGACGCGGCCGACCCCGCCGCCGCCGCCGCCGAGGTGCGCGCGCTGATGTTCGTGCGCCGCTTCCGCGAAGACATCGGCCGCCGGCTCGAGAGCCTGGAAGCCCGCTGACGACATCACCATGGCCCTGCTGCAGATCTCCGAACCCGGCCAGTCGCCCGACCCGCACCAGCGGCGCGTCGCCGTCGGCATCGACCTCGGCACCACGCATTCGCTCGTCGCCGCGGTGCGCCACGGCTTCGTCGAATGCCTGCCCGACGCCGAAGGCCGCGTGCTGCTGCCTTCGGCGGTGCGTTACCTGGAAGGCGGCCGCCGCGAGGTGGGTTACGACGCGCTGGCGCGCCAGGCCGACGACCCCGAGAACACCATCGTCTCCGTCAAGCGCTTCATGGGCCGCGGCCTCGCGGACGTGGCCGGCGCGGGCAAGCTGCCGTACCGCTTCGTCGACCGCCCTGGCATGCTGGCGCTGGCCACGCGCGACGGCGAGAAGTCGCCGGTGGAGGTGTCGGCCGAGATCCTGGCGCGGCTGCGCCAGCGCGCCGAGGACAGCTTCGACGCCGAGCTCTTCGGCGCCGTCATCACCGTGCCGGCCTACTTCGACGACGCGCAGCGCCAGGCGACGAAAGACGCGGCGCAGCTGGCCGGCCTGAACGTGCTGCGCCTCATCAGCGAGCCCACCGCCGCCGCGGTGGCCTACGGCCTGGACAACGGTACCGAAGGCCTCTACGCCGTCTACGACCTGGGCGGCGGCACCTTCGACATCTCGCTGCTGCGCCTGCAGCGCGGCGTGTTCGAGGTGGTGGCCACGGGCGGCGACGCCGCGCTCGGCGGCGACGACATCGACCGCGCGCTCGCCGACTGGGCGATGGCCGAATGCGGCGCCGCGGCCGTGACGCCGCAGGACAAGCGCGCCGCGCTGGTCGCCGCGCGGCGCACCAAGGAAACGCTGTCGTCGGCCGACGCGGCCGAATGGCGCTGCACGGTGGGCGGCCGCGAGCTGGCCTTGGCCGTCACGCGCGCGCAGCTCGAGGCGGCGGCACGCCCCTTCGTCGACCGCACGCTGGCCGCGGTGCGCAAGGTGCTGCGCGACGCCCGCGTCGGGCGCGACGAGGTGCAGGGCGTCGTCATGGTCGGCGGCAGCACGCGCATGCCGCTGGTGCGCACCGCGGTGGGCGAACTCTTCGGCCGCGAGGTGCTCACCAACGTGAACCCCGACGAGGTGGTCGCCATCGGCGCCGCGGTGCAGGCCAACGCGCTGGCCGGCAACGCGAAAGACGGCGAGCTGCTGCTGCTGGACGTGATCGCGCTCTCGCTCGGGCTGGAGACGATGGGCGGTCTCGTCGAGCGCGTCGTCGAGCGCAACACCACGATCCCGGTCGCGAAGGCGCAGGATTTCACCACCTTCAAGGACGGCCAGACCGCGATGGCCATCCACGTGGTGCAGGGCGAGCGCGAACTGGTCAGCGAATGCCGTTCGCTTGCCCGCTTCGAGCTGCGCGGCATCCCGCCGATGGCCGCCGGCGCGGCGCGCATCCGCGTCACCTTCCAGGTCGACGCCGACGGCCTGCTGGGCGTTTCGGCGCGCGAGCAGACCTCGGGCGTCGAGGCCTCGATCACCGTCAAGCCCAGCTACGGCCTTTCCGACGACCAGATCGCGCAGATGCTGAAGGACGGCTTCGCCAACGCCGAGGAAGACATGCAGCGCCGCCGGCTGCGCGAGGCGCGTGTCGAGGCCGAGCGGCTGGCGCTGGCCACCCGCTCGGCGCTGGCCGCCGACGGCCAGCTGCTGGACGACGACGACCGTGCGAAGGTGGAAGCGCTGGCCGCCGCCGCCGAGATGGCCGCGCGCGGCGACGACGCCGATGCGATCGAGGCGGCGACGAAGGCCCTCACCGTCGGCACCGAAGCCTTCGCCGCCGCGCGCATGAACCACGGCATCCGCCAGGCATTGGCGGGCCGCCGGGTCGAGGAAGTCTGATGCCCGTCATCCGCATCCTGCCGCACGCCGAGTACTGCCCGCAGGGCGACACCATCGAGGCGCCCGCCGGCACCAGCATCTGCGAGGCGCTGATCGAAAACGGCATCGCGATCGAACACGCCTGCGAGATGAGCTGCGCCTGCACCACCTGCCACGTCGTCGTGAAGGAAGGCTTCCGCTCGCTCGGCGAGATGGACGAGGCCGAGGAAGACCTGCTCGACCGCGCCTGGGGCCTGACGCCCACCTCGCGCCTGAGCTGCCAGGCCATCCTGTCGAACGAGGACGTGACGATCGAGATCCCGAAGTACTCGGTCAACCACGCCAAGGAAAAGCACTGAAGCGGGGCACACGGGCACCGAGGCGGCGCATGGGCGAAAAAAAGCCTCCCCGTCTTGGGAACGGGGAGGTCGGACGAAAGGGCCGCTCAAGCCCTGCTGAGGAGATAGACAGACACCGGACGAAGGTGTCGGGTGCACTTTCGCAAGCCGCGTGCCAGCTCCACTAGACTGCCGGCCCGTGATCGTCCTCGGCATCGAATCCTCCTGCGACGAGACCGGCGTTGCCCTCGTCGAGGCCGGCGCCGGCGGCGTGCCGCGGCTGCGCGCCGAGGCGCTGCACAGCCAGGCCGCGATGCACCAGGCCTACGGCGGTGTGGTGCCCGAACTCGCTTCGCGCGACCACATCCGGCGCGTTCTGCCGCTCACGCGCGAGGTGTTGTCGCGCGCCGGCGCGCGGGTGGACGAGGTCGACGTCGTCGCCTACACGCGCGGCCCCGGCCTGGCCGGCGCGCTGCTGGTGGGCGCCGGGGTGGCGGTGGCGCTGGCGGCCGCGCTCGGCAAGCCGGCGCTGGGCGTGCACCACCTGGAAGGCCACCTGCTCTCGCCTTTCCTGGCCGACGAGGCGCCGGCCTTTCCTTTCGTCGCGCTGCTCGTCTCCGGCGGCCACACGCAGCTGATGCGGGTGGAAGGGGTGGGGCGCTACGAACTGCTGGGCGAGACCATCGACGACGCCGCCGGCGAAGCCTTCGACAAGAGCGCCAAGCTGCTCGGCCTGGGCTACCCCGGCGGGCCGGCGCTGTCGCGGCTGGCCGCGTTCGGCAATGCCGCGTCGTTCAGCCTGCCGCGGCCGCTGCTGCACAGCGGCGACCTCGACTTCTCGTTCGCCGGCCTCAAGACCGCGGTGATGACGCAGCTGCGCAAGCTGGGCAGCAACGTCTGCGAGCAGGCCAAGGCCGACCTGGCGGCGGCGACGCAGGAGGCCATCGTCGAGGTGCTGGTCGCCAAGTCGCTGCGCGCGCTGAAGGACACGGGTCTGAAGCGCATCGTGGTGGCCGGCGGCGTGGGCGCGAACACGCTGCTGCGCGAGCGGCTGGACGCCGGTGCCGCGAGGCTGCGCGCCCGCGTGCACTACCCGCCGCCCGCGCTGTGCACCGACAACGGCGCGATGATCGCGCTCGCCGCGGCCTTGCGCCTCGAGGCCGGCCTGGCCGACCTGCGGCACGACGGCGCCTTCGACGTCCTGCCGCGCTGGCCGCTGGACGCGATCCCGAACTCACCCACGAAACCCACGCCATGAGAGACGCCATCGCCGCCCTGCCGGGCTCCAAGATCCGCGAGGTGGCCAACGCCGGCCTCGGCCGCAGCGACGTGCTGGCCTTCTGGTTCGGCGAAAGCGACGAGGTCACGCCGGAGCCGATCCGCGCCGCGGCCGCGGCCTCGCTTTCCGCCGGCGAGACCTTCTACGCCCACAACCTGGGCCTGCCCGAGCTGCGCCAGGCCGTCGCCGGCTACGCGAGCCGGCTGCACGGCCCGGTGGCGACGTCGCGCGTGGCCATCACCTCCAGCGGCGTGAACGCGCTGATGCTGGCGATGCAGCTGCTGGCCGGCCCCGGCGACGAGGTGGTGGCCGTGGTGCCGGTGTGGCCCAACCTGACGGCGCAGCCGGCGATCTTGGGCGCGCGCGTCACGCGGGTGGCGCTGCGGCCGCAGGGCGGGCGCTGGCAGCTGGACCTGGACGAGCTGGTCGCGCGCGTCACGCCGGCCACCCGCGTGCTGCTGGTCAACGCGCCCAACAACCCCACCGGCTGGACGCTCACGCGCGCCGAGCAGCAGGCGCTGCTGGACCATTGCCGCCGCACCGGTACCTGGATCATCGCCGACGAGGTCTACGAACGCCTGTACTTCGAGGGCGGGGCCGCGGCGCCGAGCTTTGCCTCCGGCGAAGCTGGCCGCCTCGCGGCGCCGAGCTTTCTCGACATCGCCACTCCGGACGACCGGCTGGTCGTCGCCCACAGCTTCAGCAAGAGCTTCCTGATGACCGGCTGGCGCCTGGGCTGGCTGGTGCTGCCGGCCGGCCACGAAGACGCGATCGGCAAGCTGATCGAGTTCAACACCTCCTGCGCGCCGGTCTTCGTGCAGCGCGGCGGCCTGGCCGGCCTGCAGATGGCCGACACGTTCGTGCCCGGGCTGGTGGCACGCCTGCAGGCCTGCCGCGACCGCCTGCTGGCCGGCCTGCAGCGACTGCCGCGCGTGAGCGTGGCCACGCCGCCGGGCGGCATGTACGCCTTCTTCCAGGTCGCAGGCGAGGGCGATTCGCTGGCCTTCGCCAAGCGCCTGGTCACGCAGCACGGCCTGGGGCTGGCACCGGGCGCCGCCTTCGGGCCCGAAGGCGAAGGCTGGCTGCGCTGGTGCTTCGCGGCGCGCGACCCGTCACGCCTGGACGCCGGCCTGGAGCGGCTGGCGTCGGCGCTGCGTCTATAATCCCGGCCGTTCCCTCCGTTGGAGGGTTCAGCACGGCACCGGTCGGTTTCACTGGTGACCGCAAGTCGAAACCCGCGAAACCGTTCCATCCGCCGGTCCTTGCCAGGTCCGCGCATGGCGGTTTCCAAGTCCACACAGGAAATCCCATGCCCCTGGCCACCACCCAGAAAGCCGAGATCGTCAAGGCCCACGCCCGTGGCGCCGCCGACACCGGCAGCCCCGAAGTGCAGGTCGCGCTGCTCACCGCGCGCATCAACGAACTCACCCCGCACTTCAAGACCCACCTGAAGGACCACCACGGCCGCCGGGGCCTGCTGAAGCTGGTGAACCAGCGCAAGCGCCTGCTGTCCTACCTGAAGGACACCGACGCCGAGCGCTACACCGCGCTGATCGCCAAGCTCGGCCTGAGAAAGTAAACCCGCGGAAAGGGCCGCCAGGCGGCGGCCCGCTCCTCCTTCCCACATCCGGTACGACGCAGCCGTGTCATTCCAACGAAGCCTTCGCCAGGGCCGCGCTGGAATGGCATTGCGCCGGCCGGCCACCAGCGAAAGGCAGTAGTCCATGAGCATGTTCAACAAGGTCACCAAGACCTTCCAATGGGGCCAGCACCAAGTCACGCTGGAAACCGGCGAGATCGCGCGCCAGAGCAGCGGCGCCGTCGTCGTGACGATCGAGGACACCGTCGTCCTCGCCACCGTGGTCGCCAAGACCGAGGCCAAGCCGGGGCAGGACTTCTTCCCGCTGACGGTCGACTACATCGAGAAGACCTACGCCGCCGGCAAGATCCCCGGCAGCTTCTTCAAGCGCGAAGGCCGCCCGAGCGAGCTGGAGACGCTGACCAGCCGCCTCATCGATCGCCCGATCCGCCCGCTCTTCCCGGACGGCTTCTTCAACGAGGTGCAGGTCGTCGTGCACGTGCTGAGCCTGAACCCCGAGGTGCAGGCCGACATCGCCGCCATGATCGGCACCAGCGCCGCGCTGGCGATCAGCGGCATCCCGTTCAACGGCCCGATCGGCGCCGCGCGCGTGGGCTACATCAACGGCGAGTACGTGCTGAACCCGGGCCAGACCCAGCTGGCGCAGAGCCAGATGGACCTGGTCGTCGCCGGCACCGAAGCGGCCGTGCTGATGGTCGAGTCCGAAGCGCAGCAGCTGAGCGAAGAGGTGATGCTGGGCGCCGTGGTCTTCGGCCACGACCAGGGCAAGATCGCCATCGCCGCCATCAACGAACTGGTGCGCGAAGCCGGCAAGCCCGAATGGCGGTGGACCGCGCCCGCCAAGGACGAGGCCTTCATCGCCAAGGTCACCGCGCTCGGCGAGGAGAAGCTGCGCGCGGCCTACCAGATCCGCAGCAAGCAGGCCCGCACCCAGGCCTGCCGCGAGGCCTACGCCGCCGTGATGGATGGCCTGAAGGCCGAAGGCATCGCCTTCGACAGCGTGAAGGTCGAAGGCCTGCTGTTCGAGATCGAGAGCCGCATCGTGCGTGGCCAGATCCTCGCCGGCGAGCCGCGCATCGACGGCCGCGACACCCGCACCGTGC
>CAYVXO010000192.1:0-11308 GCA_964454485.1 uncultured Rubrivivax sp. | reverse complement strand
CGTCGGGCGGCGCCTCGGCCGCGGCGGCGGTGCGCGCGCCGGCGGGCAGGCGGCGCGCGACGAAGCTGCCGTTGCCGACCCGGCGCTCGATCAGCCCTTCGGCCTGCAGCTGCGTGAAGGCGTCGTCGACCGCGGCGCGCGCCACCTGCCAGGCCAGCGCGAGCCGGCGCGCCGAAGGCAGCCGCGTGCCGGGCACGAGGCGGCCGCCGCGGATGGCCTCGAACACACGCCGGTACACGCGCGTGCGCTGCGGCGCCTCGCCCTCGGCCGCGGGCGGGCAGGCGACGACGAAGGCTTCGAAGGCGGGGTCTTCCAAGGGGTCGCTCTTGCGGGTCGCTCTTGAAGGTCGCGGCGATTGTGTTCGCGGCCTGCGCGGGCGGCCAAATTGGCCGCCGCGCGGACCGCGCAATGGCCCTTGCCCGCCGTGGCCGCGCTGCCGATCATCGGCGCCGAGATGCTGATCGCCGAGCCCCACCGCGGGACCGCCCCGCCGCGCCGAGCGCTTGCGGCACGGCTGGTGCTCTTCGTCGGCGCCGAGCTGCGCCCTTCGCAGGCGCTGGCCGAGGTGCTGGCGCGCGAAGGCATGCGCTGCCTCTGGCTCGCCGGCCCCGAGCAGGCGCTGCGCGCCTCGCGCCTGGCGCGCTTCGACGCCGCGGTGCTGGACGGCGCGCTCGTCGACGGCCGCGCCCTCGCCGAGCTGCGCGCCGTGCTGCGCGCGCCGCTGCTCGTGCTGGGGCCGCAGGCCGACGAGATCGACGAGATCGTGGCGCTCGAATCGGGCGCCGACGCCTTCCTGGCCCAGCCGGTGGCACCGCGCCGGCTGCGCGCCCACCTGGCCGCGCTGATGCGGCGGCCGGTGCCTGCCGCGGCGCCCGAAGGCGCGACCGCGCGGTGCGCCGGCTGGACGCTGGACCCGCTGCGCCAGGTGCTGGCCGACGGCACGCGCGAGGTCGCGCTGACCGAGGTGCAGACGCTGCTGCTGCAGTGCCTCTTCGACGCCGAAGGCCGGCTGGTGGCGCGCGCCCAGCTGATGGCGGCGCTGCCGCGCGGCGAGCGGCTGCAGGTGCGCAGCGTGGACGTCTACATCCACCGCCTGCGCCAGCGCCTGCGCGACGAAGGCGTGCAGGGCCTGGCGATCGAGGCGGTGCGCGGCCGCGGCTTCGTGCTGCGCAGCGAGCCGCCGCCGGCCGCGCGCGCCGCCTGAAGCGGGCGGCGCGCAGCGGTCAGCTCACTTGAACGCCCAGTTCAGGTTGACGTAGACGAAGCGGCCGCGCGGGTCGCCGTACTGCTGGTCGTAGCCCGACTGGAACGAGAGCTGGCCGCCGGCGTTGGTGTACGGCGGGTCCTGGTCGAGCAGGTTCTTCACGCCCAGCACCAGCCGGAGGTCCTTCATCGGCCGCCAGCCCACCTGGGCGTCGACGGTGGTGTAGTCGCTCACGCGGCGCGGCTTGTAGGCCGGGTCGGTGGGGTCCTCGAGCGAGCCGTTGAAGTCCCAGTAGTGCTTCTGCCAGTTCACCGCCAGCGTGGCGTCCACGGCCCCCAGCGCCCAGTTCACCGACTGGTAGGACTTCAGGCGCGGGATCACGCCGCCGGTGTTGGGGTTCACCTGGTCGACGGTGCCGGTGAAGCTGCCGTCCGGGTTCTGGGCGTCGAACTTGCTGAAGTAGGTGCCGGCCAGGCCGAGCGTGAACACGCCCGCTTCCGCCGCCGGCAGGCGCCAGCGGAAGTCGAAGTCGAACCCGGAAAGGCGCGACTCGCCGGTGTTGAGGTTGTGCAGGTCGATCGTGTTGATCGCGCCCGGCAGCGTCGGGAAGGCCGGGTCCACGGCGCCCCGCTGCACGTAGACGCCGTACTTGGCCTGGTCGGCCAGGATGACCGCCGCCGGGATGCCGTTGGCGATGGTGTCGGTGAGCCTGATCTGGAACGCGTCGACCGCCATCGAGAGGCCCTTCGTCGGCTCCAGCACGATGCCCAGGTTGATGTTGCGCGACTTCTCCGGCCGCAGCTGGTCGTTGCCGCCGTTGGCGGTGGGGAACTGGGTCTGGCAGTCCTTGATCGGGTCGTTGGTCGTCGGGCAGCGCAACGGGTCGGTCAGGCCCTGCGGGGTGACGCCGGTGGTGGTGGGCGCGAACAGGTCGGCCAGGCTGGGCGCGCGGAAGCCGCGCCCGACCGCGCCGCGCACCACCAGCTGTTCCACCGGCTGCCAGCGCAGGCTGGCCTTGGGCGTGGTGGCGTTGCCCACGCCCTGGTAGCGGTCGTAGCGCACGGCGACGTCGGCTTCCAGGCCCTTGGCCAGCGGCAGCGTGACCTCGCCGTAGACCGCGCCCACGGTGCGCGAACGGTCGACGAAGGCGAAGTTGCCGCCGTAGCCGGCGATGTCGCCCTGCTCCAGCGCCGTGCTCGGCGAGAAGCGGTACTTCTCCTGCCGCGCCTCCGCACCCACCGCGAACGAGGCGGTGCCGCCGGGCAGGTCCATCAGGTCGCGGCTGCCGCGCGCCGTGAGGCTGGTGAGCGCGGTCTCGACCTTGAAGGTGTCGCCGTTGAAGTTGGTGGCGCGGATCTCGGCTTCGACGTCGGGCGTGTTGGGGCCGAAGAAGTTGACGCGGCCGCTGTTGAGCAGCGGCATCAGCTTCGTCAGCACCGGCCAGCCGTCGTTGGCCCGCTCGCGCACCTGGCTGCCGCTGTACAGCAGCGCGCTGTCGAAGTCCCAGCCGGCCGCGCTGCCGCGCACGCCGGCCACCACGCGCGGCGAGACCGCGATGTCGGTGATGTCGCGGTTGCCGTTCACCGCCGCGCGGTAGCGAACCAGCAGGTCGGGCGTGGCGCCGCCGGTGAGGCCGGTGACGAAGGCGGTCGGGTAGTACGGGCTGGACGAGTTGAGCAGGATGGTGCTGGTGCTGATGCCGCCCGGCACGCGGTAGGGGTCCAGGTCGTACAGCGGGTTGTTCGCCGGCAGCGTGAACTGGTCCGAGATCGGCACCGGCTGCACCACCGTGCGCGCGCTGTTGCGGTTGTACGAGAGCTCGGCGTAGCCCTCCAGGTCGGTGCCCAGGCGCACGCGACCGGCCAGGAACAGGCTGGCGCGTTCGGTGGCCGGCAGCAGCGTGATCAGCGGCGCGGGGTCGAAGCGGCAGGAGTCCGGCGACTTCAGCGGGTCGATGAACGAATACGGCAGCACGCAGCCGCTGGCTGCGGTCGGGTTGACGGAGCCGAAAGAACCGTCGGCGGCCGCGATGTTGGCCGGGAAGGTGTTGCCCGAGGTGGTGTCGTTGTTCGCCGCCGCGTCGTAGCCCACGCGCGCGAAGTCGCGGTCGCGGCCGAAGAGCGCGTTTTCCTTCTGGTACGAGGCCATCGCCATCAGCTGGTAGCCGTCGCTCGCCAGGTCGCCGGTGCCCCAGGCGCCGTTGATGCGCTTGACGCCGGCGCCGCCCTGCGTGGTGGCACCCACCGAGAGCCCCAGTTCGGCGCCGCGGTAGTCCTTGCGCAGGATGAAGTTGACGACGCCGGCGATCGCGTCCGAGCCGTAGAGCGCCGAGGCGCCGTCCTTCAGCACCTCCACGCGCTCGATCGCCGCCACCGGGATGCTGTTGACGTCGACCGAGACCGAGTCGTTCGTGAAGCCGATGCCGTAGGGCGAGAGGCGCCGGCCGTTCACCAGCACCAGCGTGCGCAGCGAGGTCAGCCCGCGCAGCGACACCGAAGAGATGCCGCCGGTGGTGGCGCCGGAAGCCGTGGACGCCATGTTGGCGCCGGAGCTGACCATCGCGCTCACGGTCTGCATCAGCTGCTCGACGTTGACGGCGCCGGTGCGTTCGATCTCCTCGCGCGTGAGCACCTGCACCGGCAGCGCGGTCTCGGCGTCGATGCGCTTGATGGCCGAGCCGGTGATCTCGACGCGCTCGACGGTCTGCGCGGCGGCGGGCAGCGCGCCGGCGGCGCAGGCCAGGGCCACGCCGAAGGCGACGGGGGTACGGGTGAACATGGGGCGACTCCTCGTGGTGCGACGCGCTGGCGGCGTCTCGCCACGGCAATCTAGGCAGGGGGTGCGGCGCGGCCCGAAGCAGCGTTTGGCGCTGCTGCGACCGCGGGCCACGGGCGGCACGCGGGTGTCGCGGGCCGTCACGCCACGTCGCCGACGGCGACGGCCGCGACGTGGCGTGACATGCCGGCGCGGCCCGGGCTTACCCGCGGTGTGGCGCCCGGTGCACGGCGGGCCCTGCGGCCCGGCGCCGGTTTCGATTCCAGCGACTCGGCCCCTGCGGGGACCGCGAATGGGGGGGGTGGCGCCGCGCCGCGCCTTGCTGCGCCGCAGAATCGCCGCCCGGCAATACCCGGAACGGGGGGAGAGGGCCCGCATTGAATGCCCAGCGCGTGGTCGACCTGCTCAACTACATCGAGCAGCTCGAACTGCTGAAGGCCAAACCGGCCTACACCGTCTCGGCCGACTACTTCTCCGCCTTCCAGCACGAGCTGGCCGGCCTGCCCGGCGCCCAGCTCAACCTGCAGTCCGAGGGCGACGACGTCTGGCTTCGCCTGCCGCGGCTGCAGGAGACCCTGCCGCCGGCGCCCGGCGAGGCGCTGGCGCCGTGGATCTCGCTCTCGCGCAGCCCCGAGCGCGTGCCGGCGCTGAAGGCCGACGTCGCGGCGCCCGAGCGGACGGCGCTGCACGAACGTTTCCAGGCGTACCTCGAAAACGAGTGGCGCCCCTGGGCTGCCGCCGAAGCCCCGCGGCGCCGGACCATCCACCGCTACAACCAGCTGTTCGCGCTCCAGCAGGCCATCGCCTCCGAAGGCGCCGAGACGCCGCTGGAGCTGGTCTGGGGCATCGGCTACGCGGTCTGGAAGAAGGACGGCGCGCCGGTGCCGGTGCGCCACCCGCTGCTGGTGCAGGCCTGCGAGGTGCGGCTCGACGAGGCCAGCTTCGCGCTCGAGGTGCGCCCGCGCGAGACCGAGCCCCGGCTCGAGGTCGAGGCCTATGCCGAATGGGGCCTGCCCGGCGTGCGACCGCTGGAAGCCTTCTGGGCGCTGGCGCGCTCCGGCGGCGCGCAGCGCCTCAACCCCTTCGAGCCTGCCACCTTCGAGGCCACGCTGAAGGCGGCGGTGGGCCACCTGGACCCGGAGGGCGCCTACGAACCCGAGCTGGACGGGCCGCCGCTGCCCGCCCCCGGCCCGCACCTCCTCGTCACCGGCAGCGGCGTGCTGTTCGGCCGCAAGCGGCCGGGCGACGTCTTCCTGGACGACGTGCGCCGCCTGCGCACGGCGCTGCAGGCGGCGGGCGAACTGCCGCCGGTGATCGGCAGCCTGGTCGAGGCGGGCGACGACAGCGTGCGCGTGCAGCCGGAAGTGCCGTTCCGCGGCCTGTCTTCCAGCGACGGCGCGCCCGGGGTGCGCGAGCTGTACTTCCCGCTGCCCTACAACGAGGAGCAGCTGTCCATCGTGCGCAAGTTGGAGGCCAACGACGGCGTGGTCGTGCAGGGACCGCCGGGCACGGGCAAGACGCACACCATCGCCAACGTCATCTGCCACTACCTGGCGCAGGGCAAGCGGGTGCTCGTCACCGCCAAGGGCGAGTCGGCGCTGGCGGTGGTGCAGGAGAAGCTGCCCGAGCGCATCCGCCCGCTGTGCGTGGCGCTGCTGTCCGACGAGCGCGAAGGCCTGAAGCAGTTCGAGCACGCCATCCAGACCATCGCGGCGCGCGTGGCCGCGCTCGACCCGGAGCAGGCGCGCAGGGCCATCGCCGCCGCCGAGCAGGGCCTGGCCCAGCTGCACGAACGCATCGCCCTGGTCGACGCCGCCATCGCCGACGCCGCCCACCGGCAGATGCGCAGCTACACCTACCAGGGCCGCAAGGTCACGCCCGAGGAGATGGCGCGCATGGTGCAGGCGCAGGCCGCCGAACACGCCTGGTTCGACGACGAGTCCCCTTCGGCCGACGGCCTGCCTGCGGAAGCCGAGCACATCGGCCCGCTGCGCGAGGCGCGGCGCCGGGTGGGCGCCGACCTCGTCTACGTGGGGCACACGCTGCCGCCGGCCGAGGCGCTGCCGCCGTGGCCCGAACTGCTGGCGGTGCACCGCGACCTGGTGCGCGCGCGCGCCATCGAAGCCGACGTGCAGCGCGGGGCCTTCCTGGCCCTGGCCGACTCGCGCCCGGAAACGGTGGAACGCGCGCGCGCGCTTGCCGGCTTCCTGGCCGAGCGCCGGCAGCTGCTGCAGTCGCTCGCCGCGCTCGGGCTGCCCTGGCTGGACGCGCTGCGCCGGCGGCTCGAGGGCATGCCGCCCGGGGACCCGCTCCTGCGCGCGCTGCGCGAGGTCTGCGCCGCGCTCGGCCGGCTCGACCAGGAGCGTTCGGCCCAGGTGGCGCACGCGGCCGAGGTGCCTGCCGACGCCGAGATCGACGCCGACTTCCCGGCCGCAGTGGCGCGCCTGGCGCGCGGCCGCGGCGCCTTCCCCGGCTTCTTCGGCAAGGCGCAGGCGCGCAGCCTGCTGGCCGCGGTGCGGGTGGCCGGCGTGCCGGCGCGCACGCCGGCGGACTGGCAGGCGGTGCAGGAGGTGCTGGACTGGCGGCTCGCGGCACGGCGGGCGCTGGCGCGCTGGGCCGCGCTGGCGGCCGAACTGGGTCTGCCGCCGGCACCGGGCACGAGCCTCGAGCAGGGCGTGCGCGAACTGGGGCCTGCGCAGTCCGCGGTCGACCTCGCCTGGCGGCTGGACTTCGAACACGAGCGCCTGCTCGGCGCCCGCCTGGCCGAGGTCTTCGGCCACGCGGTGGCCGAGCGGCTGGCCGGCGACGCCGAAGCGCTCGTCGGCCACGCCACCGAAAGCCTGCAGGCGCACCTGGACAGGCACCGCCTCGGCCACGCCGAGCAGCGCCTGCAGGCGCTGCTGGCGCTCGTCGACGCCCGGTCGGGCGGCATCGGCGGCGAGCTGCGCGACTTCCTGAGCGGCGCCGTCGGCCGGCCTTCGGCCGACGAAGGCGTGCTGCAGTCCACCTGGCGGGCGATCCAGGCCGAGCATGCGCGCCTGGCCGAGCTGTGGCCCGAGATCGAGCGCATCCGCGACACCTGCGCGCTGATCGAGCGCGCGGGCGCGCCGAAGTGGGCGCAGCGGCTGCGCAGCACGCCGGCCGGCGAGCTGGAGGACCCGGCGCTGCCGGCTTCCTGGCGCATGGCCTGGAAGTGGCGGCTGGCGCTGCGCTTCCTGGACCGCATCGACAGCCACCACAAGCTGCGCGACCTGTTCGAGGAACGGCGCATGCTCACGGCCTCGCTCGCACGCGCCTACCAGAACCTGGTGGCCGAGAAGACCTGGCTGGGCGTGCACCGGAACGCGCCCGACAGCGTGCGCCAGGCGCTGCAGGCCTACCTGAACGCGGTGCAGGTGATGGGCTCCGGCACCGGCGTGCGCGCGCTGCGCCACCGCAAGATCGCGCGCGACGCGATGGCACGCGCCTACAAGGCCGTGCCCTGCTGGGTGCTGCCGCAGTGGCGCGTCTCGGAGACGGTGCCGGCCGAGCCGGGGCTGTTCGACCTCGTCATCGTCGACGAGGCTTCGCAGTCCGACATCGGCGCCCTGCCGGCGCTGCTGCGCGGGCGCAAGCTGCTGGTGGTGGGCGACCACCAGCAGGTCTCGCCCTCCTCCGTCGGCCTGGCCGAGGAACGCATCCGCGACCTCGCGGAGCGCTTCCTGGCGCAGCAGCCGCACGCTTCCGAGATGACGCCCGACAAGTCGGTCTACGACCTCGCGCGCGTCGTCTTCGCCGGCAACTCGGTGATGCTGCGCGAGCACTTCCGCAGCGTGCCGCCGATCATCGAGTTCTCCAACCGCGAGTTCTACGGCCACCGCATCCGGCCGCTGCGCCTGCCCGGCGCCCATGAGCGTCTGGACCCGCCGCTGGTGGACGTGTTCGTGCGCGGCGGCTTCCGCAGGGGCGACGTCAACCTGCCGGAGGCGCTGGCGGTGGTCGACGAGATCGTGGCCATCCTGGCCAACCCCTGGCTCGCGGGCCGCACGATCGGCGTCGTCACGCTGCTGGGCCACGAGCAGGCGGCGTGCATCCACAAGCTGGTGGCCGAGCGCATCGCGCCGCAGGACGTGGTGGCGCGCCGCATCAGCGTCGGCCCGCCGGCGGTGTTCCAGGGCCGCGAGCGCGACATCATGCTCGTCTCGATGGTGCTGGCGCCCGGCGACCGCGCCGCGCCGCGGCGCGCCGACCTGCTGCAGCGCTTCAACGTCGCGCTCTCGCGGGCGCGCGACCGCATGGTGCTGTTCCGGTCCGTCGACGGGCACGAGTTCGGCGAGGACACGCTCAACGGCCGCGTCATCCGCCACTTCGCCCGGCCGTTCCAGCGCGAGGCGCGCGGCGGCGAGGCGGCGCGCGAACGCTGCCTCACCGCCTTCGAGCGCGAGCTGTTCGACGAACTGGCCGGGCGCGGCTTCCTCGTGCAGCCGCAGGTGGCCTGCGGAGGCCACTCCATCGACCTCGTCGTCGAAGGGCGCGAAGGCCGGCGGCTGGCGATCGAATGCGACGGCGACGGCCTCCAGGGCGCGGACGCGTGGTCCGAGCAGGTGGCACGCCAGCGCGTGCTGGAACGCGCCGGCTGGACCTTCTGGCGCTGCTTCGCATCCGCCTTCGTGCGCCGGCGCGACGAGACCGTGGCCGACCTGCTGCGCACGCTGGAGCGGCTGGGCATCGAGCCGGGCCCCGAGCCGGCCGGTGCCGCCGAATGGGTGCAGCACCGCGAGGTGCAGGCCAGCGGCTTCGGCGACGACCTCGCGGAACACGAGGCCTGAAGCCCCCGGGCCCGGCGGCGGCGGCCTGCTACGCTAGCGGACTGCTGCTGCCAACCCACGCCCGCCCATGACCTACTGTGTCGGCATCCGGCTCGATGCCGGTCTTGTATTCCTGTCCGATTCGCGCACCAACGCGGGCCTCGACCAGATCAGCACCTACCGCAAGATGATGATCTACGAGAAGCCGGGCGACCGCTTCATGGTCATGCTGTCGGCCGGCAACCTCTCGATCAGCCAGAGCGTGCGCGAGATCCTGCAGGTGGAGAAGCTGGACAACGGCCACGGCGAGCCGCTGACGATCTGGAACGCGACCAGCATGTTCGATGCCGCGCGCGTGCTGGGCAGCGCGGTGCGCCGCGTCTGGGACCAGGACGGACCCTCGCTCAAGCAGAGCGGCGTCGACTTCAACACCAGCATGATCTTCGGCGGCCAGATCAAGGGCGAGGCGATGCGCATGTTCCTGGTCTACTCGGCCGGCAACTTCATCGAGGCCACGCGCGAGACCTGCTTCTTCCAGATCGGCGAGAGCAAGTACGGCAAGCCCATCCTGGACCGCGTGCTCACGCCCGCCACGCCGCTGGACGAGGCCGCCAAGTGCGCGCTGGTGTCGATGGACAGCACGCTCAAGTCCAACCTCAGCGTGGGCCTGCCGCTGGACCTGCTGGTCTACCGCGCCGGCGCCTTCGCGAGCAGCGAGTTCGTCTGCATCGACGATTCGAACCCGTACTTCAGGATGATCCACACCACCTGGGGCCAGCGCCTGCGCGAGGTGTTCGAAGGCATCGACGACCCGCGCTGGGACGGCGGCGACACCACGCACCCGCTGATGACGCGTTCGGCCCGCTACGAGCCGATGCGCAAGATCACCCACCCCGGGGAACGCATCGTTTGACGCGCCGCGCGAAGACCCTCGTCTTCTGCCACGCCAACGGCTTCCCGGCCGGCACCTACGGCGTGCTGTTCGAAGCCTGGCGGCATGCCGGCTGGCGCGTGCTGGCGCCGGAGAAGCTGGGCCACGACCCGGCCTTCAAGGTCACGAGCAACTGGCCGCACCTGCGCGACGAACTGCTGGAGTTCGTCCGCCGCGAGGCCGGCGCCGGCCCGGTGGTGCTGGCCGGCCACTCGATGGGCGGCTACATGAGCCTGCTGGCGGCCAGCCGCGTGCCGGCGCTGGCGAGCGCGGTGGTGCTGCTGGACGCGCCCATCGTCGCCGGCTGGCGCCGCCACGGCTTCGGCGTGCTGAAGGCGACCGGGCTCATCCGCCGCGGCGGGCCGGGCCGCATCTCGCGCAAGCGGCGCGAGCACTGGCCCGACCTCGACGCGGTGCGCGAGCACCTGGCCCCCAAGCGCGCCTTCGCCGCCTGGGACCCGCGCTGCTTCGAGGACTACCTGCGCGCGGGCTTCGAGCCCGCGCCCGGCGGCAGCGTGCAGCTGGCCTTCCGGCGCGACGTGGAGACGCGCATCTACGACACCCTGCCGCACCACGTGCAGCCGCTGCTGGCGCGCCACCCGCTGCGCTGCCCGGTGGCCTACGTGGCCGGCACGCGCTCGCCCGAAAGCCGCCAGCTCGGCCTGGGCTTCGTGCGCCGGCTCGCCGGGCCGCACTGGCGCACGGTCGAGGGCGGGCACCTGTTCCCGATGGAGCGGCCGGAAGAAACGGCGGCGGTGGTGCTGGCGCTGCTGGCCGGCATGCAGCGCTAGGAGCCTGGGCGGCAGAGGGAAGGGCCTGCGTTGGGCCTGCAAGGGTGTGATGGCAAGGCGCGGCGCGCAGCGCGGGCTGCACGCCCGCGCAAGCGGCGCAACGACGCCAGCGCGCCCTTGCAGGCCCAACCCGAAGGGCCGAGGCGATTCGGGGTGCCAGGCGGCGTTGCCCGCTCGTTGCGTGGAGTGGCCACGCGGCCTCGCGGGCGCCTTGCCTGGTACCCCGACTCGCCTCGGCGCTGGCCCTTCCCTCTGCCGCCCAGACTCCTAGAGCGCCGCCAGCGCGTGCGCCAGCGCGCGCAACTCGTCGTGGCGCGCCCGGCCGCGGTCGTGCACGCATTCGACGAAGACCGCCGGCAGCGCACCCTCGCCCACCGCGGCGCCGACGATGGCGCCGGCCATCGCCGCCGTGGTGTCGACGTCGCCGCCGGGCGCGATGGCGACCGCGATCGCCTCGACGATGTCTTCCGGGTGGCGCAGTGCGGCGTAGAGCGCCCACAGCACGCTGGGCGTGACGTGGGGCGCGATGCCGAAGCGGCCTTCATCGGGCGCCGCGGGCGCCAGGCCGACGAGGGCGATCTGCGGCGCCGCCGCTTCGTGTGGCTGCCGCAGCCAGTGCGGCAGCCGTTGCAGACCCGCGGCCAGTGCGACATCCAAAGGCTGCGCCTCGGCGGCCAGCGCGGCGCACAGCCGTTCGGCGTCGGCCAGAGTGCCCTCCAGCGCTGCCGCCACCGCGCCGGCCACGGCCATCGCGCCGGCCGCGCAGCGCGGGTCGGCGTGGGTGATGCGCGCCTGCTCGGCCGCGGCCCGCGCCAGCGCT
>CAYVXO010000191.1:0-11336 GCA_964454485.1 uncultured Rubrivivax sp. | reverse complement strand
CGCTTCGGCGGCCTCACCGCGGTGGGCGGCGTCACGCTCGATTTCGAACCCGGCCAGGTGCACGCCGTCATCGGCACCAACGGCGCCGGCAAGAGCACGCTCATCAACATGCTCTCGGGCGAGCTGCCCGCCTCGGCCGGCAGCATCGCGCTGGCCGGCACCGACATCACCGCCTGGCCGCAGGCGAAGCGCGCGCGCGCCGGCGTCGGCCGCAGCTACCAGCGCACGACCATCTTCCCCGAGTTCAGCGTGTTCGAGAACTGCCGCCTCGCGGCGCAGGCGGCGCACGCGCGGCCCTGGGCGCTGTGGGAGAGCGCCGACCGGTGCGCGGTGAGCGGCGGCATCGCGCGCCACGCGCTCGAAAGCGCGGGCCTGGCCGACGCCGCCGGGCGGCCCGCCGGCCTGCTGAGTCATGGCGGCAAGCGCCAGCTCGAGATCGCGATGTGCCTGGCCACGCAGCCGAAGGTGCTGCTGCTCGACGAACCGCTCGCCGGCATGGGCGCCGAGGAGACCGACCGCATGCTGGCGCTGCTGGCGCGGCTGAAGGAAGGCCACGCGATCCTGCTCGTCGAGCACGACATGGACGCCGTCTTCCGCATCGCCGACCGCATCACGGTGATGGTCAACGGCGAGGTCATCGCCAGCGACAAGCCGGAGGCGATCCGTGCCAGCCCCGAGGTGCAGCACGCCTACCTGGGCGAAGGCTGATCAGGGCACGTCGGCCGGCGGCGGCTCGCCGTGCATCCACTGCACGATGGCATGCACCGCCGGCCCTTCCACGCCCAGGTAGCCGTGGGCGCTGAAGGCCTCGCAGGGTTCGGACCGCGGCACGTCGCCGCCGTGCACGCTGACGAGCGGCCGCGAAGGCCCCGAGAGGTGGCGCGCCATGCCGTAGGGCGTGGCGGCGCAGGCGTCGTCGACGTGGTGCACGAAGAGCAGGTGCTTGAGGCCGTTCCAGTCGAAGCCCATCACGCCGTTGCCGCCGGGGCCCCGGTTGAAGACAGTGGAGGTGAGCACCACGCCGGCCACGCGCTCCCCCAGCGCCGCGCCGGCGTAGGCCGCCGAGACCGTGCCGCGGCTGGTGCCGACCAGGAACACCGGCTTGCCAGGAAAGCGCCGCTCGAGTTCGTCCACCACGCGCGCCACGTCGTCGGCATGGCGGCGGCCCATGCGGTAGCCGTCGCTCATCGAGGACAGGTCGGTCGGCACGTCGATCACCGCGGTGGCCACGCCTTCGGCGACGAAGCGCGAACGCGAGCGCACCAGGAAGTTGGCGCCCGGCCGCGGGACGCGGTTGAGCAGCCCGACCGCGCCGCCACCGCCGTTGAACAGCACCGCGGCCGCGAAGGGCTCGCGCGCATCGTCGTGCGAGAACAGCACCGGCAGCCGCGCGTCGCCGGCGCTGGGCAGCGAGACGACTTCTTCGGTCACTTCGGCGCGCACCGCGTGCAGGGCGAGAAGGCAGGCCAGCCCGACGATGGACTTCATGCCCGCTACTTTCGGCGCATCTCCAGCCAAAGCAAGTACAAACCTGACAGAACCACCACCGCCCCGCCGGCGACGACGAAGGCGTCGGGCACCTGGCCGAAGACGAGCCAGCCCCACAGTGTCATGTAGAGGATCTGCTGATACAGGAAGGGCCCCAGCACCGCCGCCGAGGCCCACTTGTGCGCCTGCGCCACCGCCAGGTGGCCGATGCCGCCGAAGACGCCGGTGGACAGCACCAGCACGAAGGTCCACGCGCCCGAAGGCGTCTGCCACTGCGGCAGCGCCACCGGCGCCAGCACCACCAGCGCGGCCATCGCCGAGACCAGCTGCATCGTCTCCGGCGACTCGGTGGCGGCCATGCGGCGCGTGAGCAGGTTGAAGGCGGCGTAGATGAAGGCCTGCACGACCGAGATCAGGATCGCCGGCTGGAACGCGTGCGAGCCCGGCCGGATGACGAGCAGCACGCCCACGAAGCCGGCGACGACGGCCGCCCAGCGGCGCGCGTCCAGCCGTTCCTTCAGCCACCAGGCCGACAGCAGCGCGATGAGGATGGGCACCGAGAACTGGATCGCCCCCGTCTCGGCCAGCTGCAGGTACTGCAGGGCCCAGAAGTTCAGGCCCGTCATCGACGCCAGCATGGCGCCGCGCAGCACGTTGAGCTTCACGCTCTTCATGTGCAGCAGCGCGATGCCCCGGCGCGGCAGCAGCACCGCCAGCATCAGCAGCACGTGGGTGGCGAAGCGCAGCCACACCACCTCGGCCACCGGCAGCGTCCGCACCAGCCACTTGGCCACCGCGTCGAGCGCGGCGAAGCACAGGGTGGACACGGCGACGAGCGCGATGGCACGCCGCCGCAGGCGCGCTTCGTCGGTCGTCTGCATCGGCCGGCATGCTAGCGGGGCGGGCACCGGCAGCGCTGCAGCTTCGGGCTGCACAATCGGCGACCGCCCTGCCGCAAGGAGCCGCACCGTGATCCTCGAAATCGCCGACATCCGCATCGCCCCCGGCCGCCAGGCCGAGTTCGACGCCGCCATCCAGCACGGCCTGAAGACCGTCATCAGCCGCGCCAAGGGCGTGAAGGGCTGGGAGGTCAACAAGGGCATCGAGAGCCCCGAGCGCTACGTCCTGCAGATCTTCTGGGAGACGCTGGAGGACCACACGGTCGGCTTCCGCCAGGGCCCGCTGTTCCCCGAGTGGCGCGCCATCGTCGGCCCCTTCTTCGCCCAGCCGCCGGTGGTGGAGCACTTCAACCTGCTGGCCAAGTCATGAGCCGGGAAGGCGCGCTGGCGCTCGCGCACGCGCACTTCGACGGCGGCGCCTTCGTGCGTGACCTGGCGCGCCGCGTCGCCTTCCGCACCGTAAGCCAGGAAGCCGAGAGCGGCCCGGCGCTGCACGCCTACCTGGCCGACGAGCTGGTGCCTGCGCTCACCGCGCTCGGTTTCTCGTGGGCGATCCACCCGAACCCGGTGCCGCCCTACGGCCCGCTGCTGGTGGCCACGCGCCACGAAGGCGAAACGCTGCCCACGGTGCTGATATACGGCCACGGCGACGTCATCCGCGGCCAGGACAAGAGCTGGAAGCACGGCGCCGGCCCCTGGCAGGCCCAGGCCGAAGGCGACAAGCTCTACGGCCGCGGCACCGCCGACAACAAGGGCCAGCACAGCATCAACCTCGCCGCACTGGCGCAGGTGCTTTCCGCGCGCGGCGGCCGGCTCGGCTTCAACGTGAAGTGGCTCTTCGAGACCGGCGAGGAAACCGGCTCGCCCGGCCTCGCCGAGTTCTGCGCCGCCGAACGCGAAGCGCTCGCCGCCGACGTGCTGATCGCCAGCGACGGCCCGCGCCTGCACGCCGCGGAACCCACGGTGTTCCTGGGCTCGCGCGGGGTCGTCAACTTCGAGCTCACGCTCAAGCTGCGCGAAGGCGCGCACCACTCGGGCAACTGGGGCGGGCTGCTGGCCAACCCGGGCACGATCCTCGCGAACGCGATCGCCTCGATGGTGGACGCGCACGGCCGCATCCTCGTCGAAGCGCTGCGCCCGCCGCCCATCCCCGCCAACGTGAAGGCCGCGCTCGCCGGGCTGGACCCCGGCGGCGGCCCGGGCGACCCCGCCATCGACCCCGGCTGGGGCGAGCCGGGCCTGACGCCCGCCGAACGCGTGTTCGCCTGGAACACGCTGGACGTGCTGGCCTACCGCACCGGCAACCCCGACCATCCGGTCAACGCCATTCCGCCGGAAGCGAAGGCGACGCTGCACATGCGCTTCGTCGTCGGCACCGACGTCGCCCACCTGCAGCGCCACGTGCGCGAGCACCTGGACGCGCGCGGCTTCCAGGCCGTGCAGGTGGGCGAGCCGATGGTGATGGCCGCGACCCGGCTGGACCCCGACAACGCCTGGGTGCGCTTCACGCTGGCGTCGATCGAACGCAGCACCGGCCGGAAGCCCGTGCTGCTGCCCAACCTGGGCGGCAGCCTGCCCAACGACGTGTTCGCCGACCTGCTGGGCCTGCCCACGGTGTGGGTGCCGCACAGCTACCCGGCCTGCAGCCAGCACGCGCCCGACGAGCACCTGCTGCTGCCGGTGGCGCGCGAGGCGCTGGCGCTGATGACCGGGCTGTTCTGGGACCTGGGCGACCAGGCCTCTACGTTGCCCCGGCTGCCGCGGAAGGCGAGCCGATCCGCCCCAGCTTGAGCAGCAGCTCGCGCAGCAGCACGCGTTCGCCGGGGGTGAAGTTCTCCAGCAGGCCGCTTTCCATCGACAGCGAAAGGCCGTGCGCGCGCCGCGCGACGGCGTCGCCTTCGGGCGTGAGGCGCACTTCGAGCGCGCGGCCGTCGGCGGCGCTGCGCTGGCGCAGCACGTAGCCGCGCGCCACCATGCGGTCGAGCAGCGCGGTGACGTTGGGCGCCGGCATGCGCAGCGCGCGCGCCAGCTGCTTGGGCGCCGCGCCGGGGTTGCCCAGCAGCAGCATCAGCAGCGTGAACTCCACCGGCCGCAGGTCCATCGGGCGGCCGATGCTGTGGTGGAAGCACTCGCGCACCGTCACCGCCGAGATGGCGAGCAGGTAGCCGACCACGTGCTCGATCAGCGACTCGTCCAGCGCCTCGTCGTTGCGGCGGGGAACGGGGACTGCGGCGCCCATCTCAGCTCTGCTTGCGCGCGGCACCCAGGTAGGTTTCGATGACGCGCGGGTCGTCGGCCAGCTGCGACGCCGGCCCTTCGAGCGCGATGGCGCCGGTCTCCAGCACGTAGCCGTGGTCGGCCACTTCCAGCGCGGCGCGCGCGTTCTGCTCGATGAGCAGGATGCTGGTGCCGGCCTCGCGCAGGCGTTCGATGATCTTGAAGATCTCGCGCACGATGAGCGGCGCCAGCCCCAGGCTGGGCTCGTCCAGCATCAGCAGCTTGGGCTGCGACATCAGCGCGCGGCCCACCGCCAGCATCTGCCGTTCGCCACCGGAAAGCGTGCCGGCCAGCTGGGTGCGGCGTTCCTTCAGGCGCGGGAAGAGTTCGTAGACGCGCTCGAGGCCGTTCTTCCAGCCCGCCACGCCCTGCTTCATGGGCTTGAAGCCGCCCAGCACCAGGTTGTCTTCCACCGGCATGGTGCCGAAGAGCTCGCGCTTCTCGGGCACCAGCGCCAGGCCCAGCATCACGCGTTCCTCCAGCGTGACGTCGGCGAGGTCGGTGCCGTCGAAGACGATCTTCCCGCGCGAAGGCAGCACCGCCATCAGCGCGCCCAGCGTGGTCGACTTGCCGGCGCCGTTGGGGCCGATGATGGTGACCACCTGGCCGCGGTCGAGCTTGAAGTTCAGGCCGGTGAGCACCTCGGCGCGGCCGTAGCCGGCGTGCAGGTCGGTGACCTGGAGCAGGGTCGACATCTCAGTGCTCCTGTCCCAGGTAGGCGGCGCGCACGATGGGGCTGGCCTGCACCTCTTCCGGCGTGCCTTCCACCAGCAGGGTGCCGAATTCCATGACCACCACGCGGTCGGTCAGGCCCATCACGAAGTCCATGTCGTGCTCGACGAGCAGGATGCTCATGCCTTCGCTCTTCAGCTGCTTGAGCACCGCGGCCAGGGCCTGCTTCTCCTTGTGGCGCAGGCCGGCGGCGGGTTCGTCCAGCAGCAGCAGCGCGGGGTCGGTGGCGAGCGCGCGCGCGATCTCCATCAGCCGCTGCGGCCCCAGCGCCAGATTGCCCGCCAGCTCGTGCATCTGGCCGGCCATGCCGATGCGCGCCAGCTGGCGCTCGGCCTCGGCGAACAGGCGCTTCTCTTCGGCGCGGTCCAGCCGCAGCATGGCCTGCATGGTGCCCGCCTTGCTGCGCAGGTAGCCGCCGATGGCCACGTTCTCCAGCACCGTCATCTCCGGGATCATCTTCACGTGCTGGAAGGTGCGCGAAACGCCGCGGCGCGCGATCTCGCGCGACGGCAGGCCGCCGATGGCCTGGCCGCGGAACACCACGTTGCCGGCCGTGAGCGGCAGCACGCCGGTGATGAGGTTGAAGGTGGTCGACTTGCCGGCGCCGTTGGGGCCGATCAGGCCGACGATGTCGCCGCTCCTGATCTGGAAGCTGACGTCGTTCACCGCCACCAGGCCGCCGAACTGCTTGCGCACCTTGTCCACTTCCAGCAGCGGCTCGCCGCGCGCCGGCTTGTCGCGCGCGGCCAGCGGCTCGGCGCCTTCCCAGTCGCGCCTGCGCTGGCCCGCCGGCGCCAGGCGGGCGACGAAGGTCCACAGCCCGTCGGGCGCGTACTTCAGCACCACCACCAGCACGATGCCGAAGACGATGGTCTCGAAATTGCCGCTGGTGCCGATGAGCTTGGGCAGCAGCACCTGCAGCTGGTCGTCGACGATGCGCACCACCGCCGAGCCCAGGAAGGCGCCCCAGACCTGGCCCACGCCGCCCAGCACCGCCATAAACAGGTACTCGATGCCCTTGCCGAGCGAGAAGGGCGTCGGGTTCACGGTGCGCTGGAAGTGCGCGAACAGCCAGCCCGAGAGGGCCGCCAGCACGGCCGCGATGACGAAGACGACGACCTTGTAGCGGAAGGTGGAGATGCCCATCGCCTCGGCCATCGTCGAGCCGCTCTTGAGCGAGCGGATCGCGCGGCCGACGCGCGAATCGAGCAGCCGGGTGGACGCCAGCGCGGCGCCGAGCGCGATGATCCAGATCAGCACGTGCAGCCCGCGGCCGGTGCCCAGGTCCATGCCGAAGAACCGCAGCGTGGGCACGCCCAGCAGGCCGTCGTACTTGCCCAGCCACTCCATGTTGGCCATGGTGTAGTTGAGCGCCAGGCCCCAGGCGATGGTGGCCAGCGGCAGGTAGTGGCCCGACATGCGCAGCGTGATCGCGCCCAGCGCCAGCGCCACCAGCACCGCCAGCGCCACGCCGACGAAGACCGTGAGCCAGGGCGAGACGCCCATCTTGGTGGCGAGAAACGCCGAGGCATAGGCGCCCACACCCACGAAGGCCGCCTGGCCGAAGCTGGTGAGCCCGGCCACGCCGGTGAGCAGCACGAGGCCGATGGCGACGATGGCGTAGAGGCCGATGTAGATGCTCTGCGTGATCCAGAAGTCCGGCACCGGCAGCGCCGGCAGCGCGAGCATCAGCACCGCGAACGCGGGAAAGGCGAAGCGGCGCACGGTCAGTGCTCCTCGGAATGCGGGTCGCGCAGCGAACGCCAGAGCAGCACCGGCACGATGGCGCCGAAGACGATGACTTCCTTGAACGCGCTCGCCCAGAACGAGCCGAAGCTCTCGAGCAGCCCCACGCCCAGCGCGCCCACCAGCGCCAGCGGGTAGCTCGCCAGCCCGCCGAAGACCGCGGCCACGAAACCCTTGAGGCCGATGAGGAAGCCGCTGTCGTAGAAGACCGTGGTGGTGGGCCCGATCAGCAGGCCCGAAAGCGCGCCGATGAAGGCCGCCATCGTGAAGCTCAGGCGGCCGGCGCCGGCGCTGGAGATGCCCATCAGCCGCGCGCCGAGCCGGTTCACCGCGGTGGCGCGCAACGCCTTGCCGGTGAGCGAGCGCTCGAAGAACAGGTACAGCGCGACGATGAGCGCGATCGACGCGATGAAGATGATGATCGACTGCCCGGACAGCGTGAGCGCCCCGGCGCTGAAGCGCTGGTCCCAGAAGCTGGGGTTGCGGAAGCCCTCGGCGCCGAAGAACAGGAGCCCCAGCCCGACGAGCGCGAAGTGCACGCCCACCGAGACGATGAGCAGCACCAGCACGCTGGCGTCGGCCAGCGATTCGTAGGCGATGCGGTAGATCAGATTGCCGAAGGGCGTGACCAGCGCCAGCGTGAGCACCGCCTGCACCAGGAGCGGCAGGTTCTGCTTGGCGGCCCAGAAGCACACGAGCGAGATGGCGACCGGGTAGGCGAGCGTCTTCAGCGCGTTGCGCGCCAGCCGTGCCGGCGCCACGTGGTGGCGCAGGCCGTTGAAGACCTCGGCCGCCGCCACCGCAACGGCCAGGATGAGCAGGAACCACACCGTGCCGGGCACCTTGCCGGCCTGGAACAGCGCCAGCGTCAGCGCCCCGAAGGCGACGAACTCGCCCTGCGGGATGAAGATGACGCGCGTGACGGCGAAGACCAGCACCGTCGCCAGCGCCAGCAGCGCGTACACCGCGCCGTTGGTGACGCCGTCGAGGGCCAGGATGCTGGCGACGGTGAAGTCCATGTGTCCCCTTACTTTTGTCTACGGCCGGGCCTTCGGCCCTTAACTTGGCTGCGCCAAGTTAGCCTGCGACGAAAGTGAATCGCCTTTGGCGATTCACTTTTCAACGACGAACTTGCCGTCGACGACCTTGAGCATCACACCCGTCTCGTTGGTGTAGCCCCAGTGGTCCTGCGCGGTCCAGTTCATCACGCCGTGGCTGAAGATCGTGCGGCCCATCGTTTCCATGGCGTCACGCAGGCCGGCGCGGAACTCGGGCGTGCCGGGCTTGCCCTTCTTCAGCGCCATCGGGATCACCTTGTCGAGCACGATCTGGGCGTCATAGGCATGGGCGGCGAACTGGTTGCGCGTGTTCGGGCCCATCGCCTTCTCGTACTTGGTGACGAAGTCGATCGCCAGCTTCTTCGAAGGGTGGCTGTCGGGCAGCTGCTCGGCGATGACGGCCGGGCCGCTCACGACGAAGGTGCCCTCCACCGCCTTGCCGCCCACGCGCACCAGGTCGGGCGTGGCCGCGGCGTGGGTCTGGTAGATCTTGCCCTTGTAGCCGCGGTCCAGGATGCCCAGTTCCGGCATCGCCGCGCCCGAGCCCGAGGCGACGACGACGATGGCGTCCGGGTTGGCCGAGGTCAGCTTCAGCGCCTGCGGCGTGACGCTGGTGTCCGAACGCGCGAAGCGCTCGACGGCGACGATCTTCATGCCGTGCTTCTCGGCCTCGGGCTGCAGCGCCTTCAGCCAGAGCTCGCCGTAGGCGTCGGTGTAGCCCAGGAAGCCGATCGTCTTCACGCCCTGCTTGACCATGTGCTGCACGACCGCGTGCGCCATCACGTCGTTGCCCTGCGGCAGGCGGAACAGCCACTGGTCCTGCCCCGGGGGCGCGCCCACCGGGCTGGCGGCCAGCTGCACCGTCTTGGCCTCGGTGGCGACCGGCGTCATCGCGGCGGCCACGGGGGTGAGGCAGCTGCCGATGATGATGTCGACCTTGTCCTCGGTGACGAAGCGGCGCGCGTTGCTGGTGCCCTTGCCGGGGTCGCTGGCGTCGTCCAGGATGATCAGGTTGACCTTCTCGCCGCCGATCTTCTCGGGCCAGAGCTTGAAGTAGTTCTGCATCGGGATGCCCAGGCCGGAGCCGGGGCCGGTGAGCGAAAGGCTCACACCCACCGTCACGTCGGCGAAGGCCGGCAGCGTGGCCAGCAGGGCGGCGGCCGCGGCCACCAGGGTCTTCAACTTCATCATGGCTTGTCGTCTCCTTCTTGGAAGAGCAGGTTCATCGCGGCGCCATGCCGGATCAGCAAGTGGACGTCACCGCTAGCGCGGTGCCATCCTCAAGGCGCCGTCGAGTCGGATCACCTCGCCGTTGAGGTGGGTGTTGGTGACGATGTGCGCCGCCAGGGCGGCGAATTCTGCCGGCTGTCCCAGCCGCTTGGGGAACGGGATCGAGGCCGCGAGCGACTGCTGCACCTCGGCGGGCAGCTGCAGCATCAGCGGCGTCTGGAAGAGGCCCGGCGCGATGGTCATCACGCGGATGCCGAACTGCGCCAGGTCGCGCGCCAGCGGCAGCGTCATGCCGACGATGCCGCCCTTGCTGGCCGAATAGGCTTCCTGCCCGACCTGGCCGTCGAAGGCGGCCACCGAGGCGGTGTTGACCATCACGCCGCGTTCGTTGTCTTCCAGCGGCGCCAGCTTCGCGATGCGCGCGGCCGCGAGGCGCGCCACGTTGTAGGTGCCGATCAGGTTGACGCGGATCACGCGCTCGAAGTCTTCCAGCGGCGCGGCCGAGCCGTCCTTCTGGATCACCCGCTTCGCGGTGCCGATGCCGGCGATGTTCATCACGATGCGCGGTGCGCTGCCGAAGGCGGCTTCCGCCGCGTCGAGCGCGGCGGTGACGCTGGCGCTGTCGGCGATGTCGCACTTGCACGCGATGCCCTTGATGTCGCCCGCCACGCGCTGCGCGCCCTCGGCGTTGACGTCCAGCACGGCCACCTTGGCGCCCAGGCGCGCCAGTTCGCGCGCCACCGCCTCGCCCAGGCCGCTGCCGCCGCCGGTGACGATCGCGCCTTGTCCTTCGATCTTCATGCTCTCTCGCTTCCTCAGGCCTTGCGCGGGCGGAACACGTAGGGGTCGGCGCCGCGCTCTTCGTACAGGATCTCCACCAGGTCGGCGCGGTGCGCCAGCACGGCGCGCTGGTTGATCGAGCCCTTGTCGGTGACCTCGCCCTTGTCGATCGAAGGCGGGTCCACCAGCAGCACCGCGTGCGCCGGCCGGTTGGCGCTGCCGGTGCCTTCGGCCCAGAGCTTGTCCACCAGGGCCTGGAAGAAGGCGTGCACGTCGTGGTGCGCCAGCACCTGGCCGGCCGACCATTCGGCAGGCAGGCCGAAGCGGCGGCGCGCGTCGTCCACGCGCGGGAAGATGAGCAGGCCGAGGTCGTCGCGGTTGATGCCCGCCACCACGACGTCCTGCACCAGCGGGTCGCCGGCCTGGATGACCTTGGCCCGCAGCGGGCCCACGCTGACGAAGGTGCCGGTGGAGAGCTTGAAGTCTTCCGCGATGCGGCCGTCGAAGACGAGGCCGCGTTCGGGGTGCGCCTCGTCGACGAACTTCACCGCGTCGCCGGTCTTGTAGAAGCCTTCCTCGTCGAAGGCCTCGGCCGTCTGCTCGGGGGCGCGCCAGTAGCCGGGCATGACGTTCGGGCCGCGGAAGCGGATCTCGAGCTTGCCGTCCGAAGGCACCAGCTTCACTTCGACGCCGGGCACCGGCAGGCCGATGTGGCCCGAGCGGATGTCCTCGCCCACCGCGAAGGTGCACGAAGGCGCGGTCTCGGTCATGCCCAGGCCGGTGAACATGCGCACGCGTTCGCCGGCGGCGGCCACGGCGTGGCGGTCCAGGTGGTCCCACACCGCCTGCGAGAGGCCGGCGCCGGCGTACATGAAGGCCTTCACGCGCGAGAACAGCCTTTCGCGCAGCGCGTGGTCGTGGTCCATCGCGCGCGCGATCTCCTCGAAGCCCTTGGGCACGTTGAAGTAGATCGTGGGCGCGATCTCGCGCAGGTTCGCGAGCGTGGCTTCGATGCCCTTGGGCGTGGGCTTGCCTTCGTCCACGTACAGCGTGCCGCCGTTGTAGAGCGCGATGCCCACGTTGTGGTTGCCGCCGAAGGTGTGGTTCCAGGGCAGCCAGTCCACCA
>CAYVXO010000190.1:0-11469 GCA_964454485.1 uncultured Rubrivivax sp. | reverse complement strand
AGGAAAGGTGGCAGAGTGGTCGAATGCGCCGGACTCGAAATCCGGTGTACGGTTTTACCGTACCGAGGGTTCGAATCCCTCCCTTTCCGCCAGACCACGCGCCGCAGCGTTCCCCCTAGCCCCGGGCCTCGCGGCGCTGGAGAAGCCGCCAACAACTGGTTACCATGGTCGTCGGCCCGCCGCCTTCGGCTCGGGTCCTCAAGACCATGCCCGGTGACCGCCACCAAACCCATCAGACCGTCCGCCGCTTCAAGGGCGAGACGGTCTTCGACTGGGAGGCCGAACCCTCGAGCGAGCGGCCGAGCGAGTTCACCGAGTCGACGCAGACGCAGTACGGCCACGTCTTCGCACCCTCCACGCGCTCGCGCAACTCCACGCTCGAAGTGGCGCGCCCGCGGCCGCCGCAGAAGCGGGGCGGGCTGGGCGCGATGTGGATCGCGATCGTGATCTCCTTTGCCGTCGTCGCCGGGGCGGTCATCGGCTACACGCGCTACCGCGAGGGCCAGCTCGCCGCGGCGGCCGATCGTGCCGCCGAACTCGCCGCCAGGTCGGCCCCGCTGCCGCCGGCCGCCTTGCCGGCCAAGCCCGCGAAGACGAACCCGCCGGCGGCCCGGCCCTGAGCGTGCGCCGCGCGGCGGGCCACAATCGGCGCCGCCAAGATCTGGAGGAGAAGGCATGAAACTGGCCGCCGACGTGGTGGTGGCGCTCGTCGCGGCGCTGCACGTGTACATCCTCGTGCTCGAGATGTTCCTCTGGACCAGGCCGGCCGGCCGGCGCGCCTTCGGGCTCACGCCCGAGGCGGCCGAGTCGAGCAAGGTGCTGGCGGCCAACCAGGGCCTCTACAACGGCTTCCTCGCCGCCGGGCTGTTCTGGGGCCTGGCGCAGGGCGATGCGGGCCACTCGTTCAAGGTGTTCTTCCTGCTGTGCGTGCTGGTCGCCGGGGTGTACGGCGCGGCCACCGCGAGCCGCAGGATTCTGTTCGTGCAGGCAGCCCCCGCATTGTTGGGGCTGCTGCTCCTCTGGCTGGCGCACGCTGGCTAGAATCGATCGAATCACAGGGAGGTTGGGCAGCGCAAAGAGGACCCGACCCGACATGAAATTCCGAGAAGTCACCATCTTTACCGGCAGGAAGTTTTCAGTACCCCAGGGCATCCAGCGCATCGATCATCGCGCCACCCACGGCTGGCAGCTGCGCTACGGCGGCACCAAGCTGTTCTCCGACGGCGGCAGCGACGGCAGCGGCGCCGCGGCCTCGCTGGCGGCGGCCACGAAGGAACTGGTGCGCCGCATCGGCAAGCTCGACGCGCCGGTGCGCCTGCAGAGCGCCCCCAGCGAGAACAAGAGCAGCGCCCTGCCGCCCGGCATCTTCGGCCCGGTGGTGCGGCAGCGTTCGGGCTCGCGCGTGCGCGACGCCAGTCTGTCGGTGCTGGTGCCGCGCTTCGGCAAGACGCCGCTGCGCAAGACCATCTACATCGGCACCGAGAACACCTACACGGTGGAGCGCTACCAGCGCGCGCTGGCGCGCGCGGTCGAGATGCGCGCCGAGGCCGAGGAGACCTACAAGCGCGAGGCCACGCGTGCCAAGCGCAGCGAAAGCCGCGAGCTGAAGAAGCGCCTGGCGCCTTAGGGCGCCCGGGGCCCGCGCTATCCTCTGCAGCTTCTCAGAGGACGCCCTTGGCCGCACTGCACGTCACCGACATCGAAGCCGCCATCAACTGGTGGCGCGAACGCTCGCCCTCGCCCGACGGCGTGAAGGCCTGCGCCGAGGTGCGCGCGCTCGCCGAGGTCTACGCCCGCCTGGCCTGGCAGGGCCAGACGCAGGTCGACGAGTCCGGGCTCGCGCCCGACGCGCTCGACGCCTGGCTGGCCTGGTACGCGCAGACGCCGGACTCGCCCTGCATCGCGATCTGCTCCACCAGCCAGGGCGACGCGGTCTGCAAGGGCTGCGGGCGCCGCTTCGACGAGGTCCAGGACTGGACCGTCTACACGCCGGCCGAGAAGCGCGCCGTCTGGCGCCGCATCGCCGCCGAAGGCACGGCCTGGCGCTTCAACCGCTACGCCGAGCGCGCGCTCGAGAACGCCGCCGCGCCGCGGGGCGCGGCTTGACCGCCGGGCTGGCAGGCAGCGCGCGCCGCATCGCGCCGCTGGCCTGGCCGGTGTTCGTGGGCCAGCTCTCGGTGCTGGCCTTCGCCACCGTCGACACCGTGCTGCTGGGCCGCTACGGTGCCGGCGACCTGGCTGCGCTCTCGGTGGGCGCGGCGGCCTACATCATCACCTTCATCGGCTTCATGGGCGTGGTGCTGGCGCTCGGGCCCATCGTCGGCCAGCTGCACGGCGCCGGCCGCCATGCCGACGCCGGCCGCCAGCTGCACCAGGCGGTGTGGATCGCGATCGGCCTGGCGGCGCTGGGCAGCACGCTGCTGGCCTTCCCGTTCCCCTTCCTCGCGCTCGCGCAGGCTTCGCCGGAGCTGGCCGGCAAGGTGAGGGGATACCTGCTGGCGCTGGCCTGTTCGCTGCCGGCTTCGCTGCTGTTCACGGTGTACCGCGGCTTCAACGTCGCCGTCTCGCGGCCGAAGGCGGTGATGGCGATCCAGCTGGTGGGGCTGGCGATGAAGGTGCCGCTGTCGGCGCTGCTCATCTTCGGCTGGCCGGCCGCCGGGCTGCCCGCGCTGGGCGTGGCGGGCTGCGGCATCGCCACCTGCCTGGCGATGTGGACGCAGGCGCTGGCGGCGGCGCGGGTGCTGCGGCGCGACCCGTTCTACGAGCGCTTCCGGATCGCCGGCCGCGGCCTGGACGCGCCCGACCGGCGCGCCATCGCCACCCAGCTGCGCCTGGGGCTGCCGATGGGCGGCGCGATCCTGGTCGAGGTCTCGGGCTTCGCGCTGATGGCCGTCTTCATCGCCCGCCTGGGCACCACCGCGGTGGCGGGACACCAGATCGCGGCCAACCTGGTGTCGATGCTGTTCATGCTGCCGCTGGCGCTGGCCAACGGCACCGGCACGCTGGTGGCGCAGCGCATCGGCGCGCGCGACATCGACGACGCGCGCCGCCTGGGCTGGCACGGGCTGGCGCTGGCCGCCGGGGTGGCGCTGCTGCTGGGCGGCACGGTGCTCGTGCTGCGGCCGCAGGTGGTGGCGCTCTACACGCGCGACGCGGCGGTGGCCGCCGCGGCGCTGCCGCTGCTGGCCTTCGTCGCCGTGTTCCACGTGGCCGACGCGCTGCAGACCGTCTCGGCCTTCGTGCTGCGGGCCTGGCGCATCGCGACCGTGCCGCTCATCATCAACGCCACCGCGCTCTGGGGCGTGGGCCTGGGCGGCGGCTATGCGCTGGCCTTCGGGCGCGGCGAGGGCGCGCCCGGCTTCTGGGCCGCGTCGACCGCGGGCCTCATGCTGACCGCACTGGCGCTGGCGCTGTTCCAGGGCTGGGTGATGCGCACGCGCGCGAAGTCCGCCACGCGCTGAGTTTCGTCTTCGTCATGCAATGGTCCGGCCGCCGGGGCCGCAAGCCATGGACGGCCCACGATCACGGGGAGACCTGCATGCGGTTCTGGGTCAGGCGCTGTGGCGCCGCAGGGCCTGCTGCCGGTCGGCATGGCGAGCGACGAGCTGCGTTCGCTGCCGCGCACCCGGACTTCACACCGAGGCGGGCAAGGCGAGCGTGAAGCAGCTGCCGCCGCCCGAACGCGGTTCGCAGCGCACGCTGCCGCCGTGGCGTTCGGCGATCTGGCGCACCAGGGCCAGGCCGAGGCCGACACCGCCTTCGCGCTCGGCATGGCCAGGCAGGCGGAAGAAGGGCTCGAAGATGCGCTCGCGGAAGGCCTCGGGCACACCCGGGCCGCGGTCGGAGACACGCGCCTCCACGGCCGGGCCGCGGCGCGCGATCTCCACCTCCACCGTCTCGCCGCCGTAGCGGCGCGCGTTTTCCAGCAGGTTGCGCAGCGCGCGCCGCAGCAGGCGTTCGTCGCCCTTCACGCACAGGTCGTCGCCGTGCACGCCGGCCTGCACACGAGCGGCCTCCTCGGCGGCGATGGCCAGCAGGTCGACCGGCTCGCGCCGGTCCAGCGACTCCGCGGCGTCGAGCCGGCTGGCCAGCAGCACTTCCTCGACCAGCGCGTCGAGCTCGCCGATGTTGGTGCCGATCTCCTGGTGCAGCGTCTCGCGCTGCGAAGGCGTGGCGTCCTCCAGCATCGAGACCGCCATCTTCAGCCGCGCCAGCGGCGAACGCAGTTCGTGGCTGGCGTTGGCCAGCAGGCTCTGGTGCGAGCGCAGCAGCGCCTCGATGCGCGCGGCGGCGCGGTTGAAGCTGGCGCCGACGGCAGCCACCTCGGCCGGGCCGTCCTCGGCAACGCGGCGCTGCAGGTCGCCGGCGCCGAAGGCTTCCACGCCCTGCTTCAGTTCCTCGAGCTTGCGCGTCAGCCGCCGCACCACCGGCCAGGCGCCGCCGGCGACGGCGGCGAACAGCACCACCAGCAGCGCCACCATGCCGAAACCGCTGGTCAGGCCGCGCGGCGACCACCACGGCGGTGGCAGCGGCGGCGCGCCGCCCGGGCCGCCGCCCTGCGCGAGCCGCAGCGCGGCCAGCGGCCGCATCACGTGCAGGGTGCGGCCGTCGTCGAGCCGGATCGGCGCCATGCGGCCGGCAGGGGGGCCGCCGCGCTCGGCCTCGCGCCGCAGGTAGGTGTCGGACGCGGCGATGCGCTCGCCCTGGCTGTCGTCCAGCGCCATCGGCAGGCGCAGCCGGGCCGACCACTCGCGCAGCGCCGCGGCCTGCTCCTCGCGCGGCGCGTCGGCGCTGGGCAGCGAACGCTGCAGCAGGTCGCCCCAGGCCGCGGCGCGGTCGCCGAGCGAGCCTTCGACGCGCAGCCGCTCCTGTTCCAGGTGGTTCTGCAGCAGCCAGCCCGAGACAAGCGCGAACAGCGCCAGCGCCGAGATCACCGTCAGGTAGATGCGGAGGTAGAGCGACTTCACGGCCGCGCGGTCTTCAGCCTTCGGCGTCCTGCTTCTTCGCGAAGACGTAGCCCGCGCCGCGCACCGTGAGCACGCGCTTGGGGTTCTTGGGGTCGTCTTCGATGACGGCGCGGATGCGCGAGATGTGGACGTCGATGCTGCGGTCGAAGGCCTCCAGCGGGTGGCCCTTCAGCGCGTCCATGATCTGGTCGCGCGAGAGCACGCGCCCGGGGCTCTGTGCCAGCACCACCAGCAGGTCGAACTGGTGGCTCGTGAGGTCGCAGGGCACGCCGTCCAGCCGCGCCTGGCGCGCGCCCAGGTCCACTTCCAGGCGGCCGAAGGCGAGCACCTCGTCGCCCGCCGGTTCGGGGTTGGCGCGCCTGAGCAGCGCCTTCACGCGCGCCAGCAACTCGCGCGGCTCGAAGGGCTTGGGCAGGTAGTCGTCGGCGCCGATCTCCAGGCCGACGATGCGGTCCATCGGCTCGCCGCGTGCGGTGAGCATCAGCAGCGGCAGGCGGCGCGTGCGCGGGTCGGCGCGCAGTTCGCGCGTGAGGTCCAGGCCGTCGCCGTCGGGCAGCATCAGGTCCAGCAGCAGGGCGTCGAAGGGGCGCAGCTTGAGCTGTTCGCGCCCGGCGGCCAGCGAGCCGGCGGTGTCGACCTCGTAGCCGTTGCGGCGCAGGTAGTCGCCCACCATCGCGGTGAGGCGGGCGTCGTCGTCGATCAGCAGCAGGCGGCTCATCGGGGCAGGCACCTCGGCAAGTGAAGCGGCCGGCCGCTGCGGAAGGCGGCCGGCCGACAGGGAGGATAGCGAATGCGCCGCCATCAGTTGGTGGGCGCGGCGGGCGGGGGCGCCATGCGATGGCGGCCCATCGCGCCCTGATGCTGCTGCGCCAGCTGCACCAGCTGCTGGCGCTGGCCGGGGCTGAGCACACGGCTCACGTCCAGCATGGCCTGCATCATGCGCTGGCTGGCCTTGTCGTGCTCGATGAGCATCTTCTGGCGCAGCGCCTCGGCGGTGCGCGCGTCCACCGTGGGCTGGGCGAACAGGTCCAGCGCCTGCTGGTGCAGCGAGCGGTTCGCCTGGTGCTGGGCGCGCAGGTCGGCGCGCGCGGCGTCCAGAATGCTCTTGACCTGGTTGCGCTGGTCGGTGGTGGCGCCCACCAGGTCGAGCATGTGGTCGACGTGGCCGGGGTTCATCATGGCCATGGGCATCGGGCCGCCGCCGGGCGGCGGCGCGGCATGGGCGCCGAGCGCGAAGGCGGAGGCCAGCGCCACCAGCAGCGTGATCACGGCCAGGCGCCAGGCGGGCGGGAAGGCGGGTCTCGGCAGGATGCGGGTCGGGGTGTTCATGGGGCTTCCTTGGTGCTGGACGGTCCGACGCCGGATCGTCATGTCGAGATGGTGCGCAGGGCCCATGAACTGGGCATGCGCCAGGGGTAAAGATCCGTTTCAGGGCGCGGCCGGTTCGACCCGCGCCAGCCGCCGCTGCAGGTTGAAGGCGGGGGCGCCGCTGCGCAGGTCCAGCCGCAGCAGCACGCCGCTGGCACGGTCGACCGCGATGGCGCCGTCCAGCCGGGTGCTGACGTCGCCGCGCAGCACGTCGCCGAAGAGCTCCACCACGGCGACGTCGAAGTGGCGCTCGGCCAGCAGCTGCGGGCCGACGGCCACCACCTGTCCGCGCACGCGGCCGCGCGCCAGCGGGTCGCCGACGACGTCGATCTCACCCGCCAGCACCTGGCCGAGCGCCGGTTCGCGCAGCAGCAGGTGCTGCCAGCGCAATGCGCCCGGCGGCGCGGCCGTCACGTTGCCGGCCGGGTCCTGGCGCCAGGCGGCGCCGGCGGGCTGCTCGAGCCTGAACTCGAACTCGTCGCGCCGCAGCGCCGCCACCTTCAGCACCCATTCGGTGCTGCGGCCGTTGGCGCGTTCCTCGTAGACCAGACGGTCGCCCACCGCCACCGGCAGGCGGGCGGCGCGTTCGGGCGGCAGCGTGCTGTCGGGCGGCGGGCAGCCGTGCTGGGCGGCCGCGGCCTGCAGCGCCTCGTAGCGGCCGCGCAGGCGCGCCAGGTCGGCCGCCTCGGGGCCGTCGGGGCGCATCGCCAGCAGCGCGGGCCAGAAGACGGTGAGGCCGACGCCGAGCGCGATCACGTTGTTGCCGGCCCGTTCGTCGACCGCCCAGGCCGTCTCGGCGGCGCGCTGCTGCACCGAGTCCTGTTCCTCGACGATGCGCTCGCAGCTCCAGCCGGCGAAGGCGGCGGCCGGGGTGGCCAACGGCCGCACGTCGGCCGAGCGGGTGGCGCAGCCCGCCAGGGCCAGGCCGGCGAGGGCGGCCGTGGCGGCGAGGGGCAGGTCAGGCCGCATGCGCGCGATGGCGCCTATTTCGCCGGCGCCGAGGCGGCGCCGGCGCGCGGGTGCTCGGCCATGCGCGCGGCGGCGCGCGGGTGCTGCTCGGCGAAGCGCTTCTTCGCGGCCGCCTTTTCTTCCGGCGTCATCGAGTCCCAGCGCTCCTTGATCCTCTCCCTCGCGGCGGCCTTCTGCTCGGGGGTCATCGACTCCCACTTCTGCTTCATCGCGGCACGCTGCTCCTCGGTGGCGGCGGCGCGCGCGGGCAGCGTGAACGCGGTGGCGGCGGCCACGAGCAGCAGGGCGGCGGTGGGGATCTTCATGGTCGGGGCTCCGGGGGGGACAGTGGGTGGCGCGATGCCGGCACCGGCGGCGATTCTGCGCCCGGCCGACGGTGATTCAATGACCGGGCTCAGCCGCGCGTTGACGCGCCGGCGCTGAAAAGTACTGTGAAGCCCCGGTACGGCCGCGCCAGGCCCCGCCTTCGGCCACCGACCCTGCGCCCGGCAGGGACGCTGCGGATGTCGCCGACGTGGCGCCCGCGGTCGTGCATAAACTTGTATATGCAAGTGAAGACACCGTCCCCGGCGGCCGCCGCGCCCCGCGGCTGCACCCACCTGAAGCTGCGCCAGGCCGGCCGGCTGGTGACGCGCCACTACGAGGAGCGCTTCCGCAGCAGCGCGCTCAACATCACGCAGTACTCGCTGCTCTCGCACGTGGTTCGGCTCGCACCGGTGGGGGCGGGCGAACTGGCGGCGGCGATGAAGCTGGACGCCTCCACCCTCACGCGCAACCTGCAGCCGCTCGTCGAGCAGGGCTGGGTGGTGGTGCGGCCGGGCACCGACGCGCGCGCCCGCATCGTCGAGGCCACGCCCGAAGGGCAGGCGCTGCGCGCCACGGCGCAGCGCGACTGGCAGCGCGCGCAACAGGCGCTCAACCGGCTGCTGGGCAGCGAGCGCGTGGCGGCGCTGCACACGCTGCTGGACGAATGCATCGCGCTGCTCGAGCAGGACACCACGGAGACGAACCATGAATGAAACGGGCTCGCGCCCGGCCTGGCGGCCGCTGGCGCTGGTGCTGCTGGCCGCCGCCGGCGTGTTCGCGCTCACGATGGGCGCGCGGCAGTCGATGGGCCTGTTCGTCGGCGCCCTCAACACCGCCACCGGCCTGGGGCTGGCCAGCGTGAGCCTGGCCTTCGCGTTCGGCCAGCTGTGGTGGGGCCTCACGCAGCCGGTGGCCGGCATCGTGACCGACCGCTGGGGCCCGGGCCGCGTGATCGTCGTCGGCGTGCTGCTGGTGGCCGCGGGCACCGCACTGATCCCGTTCATGAAGACGACCGGCGGGCTGGTGCTGGCGATCGGCATCCTGGCCGCCGGCGGCGCCGGCATGGCCGGCCCTTCCACGCTGATGGCGGCGACGATGCGCCTGGTGCCGCCGGAACGGCGCGGGCTGGCGACCGGCGTCGTCAACGCCGGCGGCTCGTTCGGCCAGTTTGTGTTCGCGCCCGTCGCGCAGGCCATCACCGCGGCCGCCGGCTGGGCGGTGGCGTTGCAGAGCCTGGCCGCGATCACGCTGCTGGCGCTGCCCGCGGCCTGGGTGCTGCGCGCGCCGCCGCAGGTGCCGGCGGTGGCCGGCGCAGCGCCGCGCGAAGGCACGCGCGCCGCCATCGCGCGCGCCTTCGCCGACCCGAGCTACCGGCTGCTGGCCGCGGGCTTCTTCGTCTGCGGCTTCCACGTCGCCTTCCTCGCCACCCACCTGCCCGGCGTGGTGGCGGCCTGCGGGCTGCCGCCGGCGGTGGGTGCGTGGTCGCTGGCGATGCTGGGCCTGTTCAACATCGCCGGCAGCGTGCTCATCGGCGTGGCGCTCTCGCGCGGGCGCTGGCGCATGAAGTCATTGCTGTCGCTGATCTACGCCGCACGCGGGGTCGCGGTGCTGGCGTTCGTGTTCGCACCGAAGACGACGCCGGTGGTGCTGGCTTTCGCCGCCGTGATGGGCCTGACCTTCCTGTCCACCGTGCCGCCCACTGCCGGCCTGGTGGCGCGCTTCTTCGGCCCGGCGCACATGGCCACCCTGTTCGGCCTGGTGATGGTGACGCACCAGATCGGCGGCTTCCTCGGCGCCTGGCTCGGCGGCAAGGCCTTCGAGGCGACCGGCAGCTTCGACTGGATGTGGTACGCCGACATCGTGCTCGCCGCCGGCGCGGCGCTGCTGCACCTGCCGATCCGGGAGGCGCCGCCGAAGCTTCAGACCGGCACGGTGTAGTTCAGCGTCATGCGGCCGCCGTCGGCGACGACGATCTCGCCGGTGACGTAGCTGGCGGCGTCGGAGAGCAGGTACGCCACCACGTCGGCGATCTCCGCCGGCTCGCCCAGCCGCTTCATCGGCGTGCGGCTCATGATGCGCGCCTTCGCCTCCTCGCTCGTCAGCACCGCGGCACGCGCCAGCTCGGTGGCGATGGTGCCGGGCGCGACCGCGTTCACGCGCACGCCCTTGTCGGCCAGCGAGAGCGCCATCACGCGCGTGAACTGGTCGATCGCGCCCTTGCTGGCGTTGTAGCTGGCGATGGTGGGAATGGCCAGCCGGCCGTTGACCGAACTCATGTTGACGATGGCGCCGCGGCCCGCCTTCACCATCTCGCGCGCCACCGCCTGGCCGACGAGGAACGAGCCTTTGAGGTTGACCGCGATCACCGCGTCCCAGTCGGCTTCCGTGATGTCCAGGAACTCGGCGGCCTTGAAGATGCCGGCGTTGTTGACGAGGCCGTCGACGGGACCGAGCGCCGCCAGCGTGGCCGCGAGCGCCGTGTCCACGTCGGCCTTCACGGCCACGTTGCAGCGGCAGAAGATCGCGCGCTTGCCGGCGGCCTGCAGTTCGGCGGCGAGGCGGCGGCCGGGCTCCTCGGCCAGGTCCCACAGCGCGACCGCGGCGCCATCGGCGGCGACGCGCCGCGCGCAGGCTTCGCCGATGCCCTGCGCGCCGCCGGTGACGACGACCACGCGCCCGTCGAGCGCGAAATGAACCCGGGTTGCCATGAGCTGCCGCCTCCTGACGCGCGGCCCGCGTGCCGCGGGCGGGGCGGCAGTGTAGCGCTCAGGCCGGCATCGGCTCGGCGGCCGGCACGCGCGCGGCGCGCCGCAGCGCCACCGCGTCGGGCAGCTGCAGCGTCTCGTGCTCGTCGAGGTGGAACACCGCCACCGCTTCCGAGACCGTGACCGCCTTCGCGCGCAGCTGGTCGGCGGCCGCGGCCACCTGCTCGACCAGCGCCGCGTTCTGCTGCGTGATGCCGTCGATCTGCGCGACCGCGCCGTTGACCTGCGAGATGCCGTCGAGCTGCTGGGTCGCGCCGCGGCTGATCTCGCCGACCACGCCACCCACCTGCTGCACCGTCTGCAGCGCCTCGGCCATGGTGGTGCGCGCCGCCTCGGTGAGGCGGCCGCCCTGCTCGACCTTCCCGATCGAGTCCGCGATCAGCTGCCGCACCTCGCGCGCCGCGGCGCTGGAGCGCTGCGCGAGCGCGCGCACCTCGCCGGCCACGACCGCGAAGCCGCGCCCCTGCTCGCCGGCGCGCGCGGCCTCGACCGCCGCGTTGAGCGCCAGGATGTTGGTCTGTAACGCGATGCCCTCGATGACCTGGATGATCTCGCCGATGCGGCCGGAGGCGTCGCTGATCGCCTGCATCGTGAGGTTCACCTCCTGCACCGCCGCGCTGCCGCGCTGCGTGACGCCGGTGGCCTGCTCGGCCAGGCGCGCCGCCTGCACCGCGGCGTCGGCGCTCTGGCGCACGGTGCCGGTGATCTGCTCCATCGACGCCGCGGTCTGCTGCAGGTTCGACGCCTGCGCCTCGGTGCGCGCCGAGAGGTCCTGGTTGCCGGCCGCGATCTCGCCGGTGGCGCTGCGCATGTGGTCGACCTGGTCGCGCGCGTCGCGCACGACCGCGCGCAGGTTCACGTTCAGCTGGTTGAGCGCGCGCGCCATGCGGCCGGCGCTGTCGCTGCCGCCGGCGGCCAGGCGCTGCGTCAGGTCGCAGGCAGCCATGCCGTTGGCGAACTGCAGCAGGCGGTCCATCGGCGCCAGCACCCAGCGCGAGACGGCGAAGGCCATGAGGGCGGCGCTGGCGGCCGCGGCGCCCAGCGCCGCCCACACGGCCGCGCCGCCGGCCAGCGCGCCGCCGGCCGTGACCAGG
>CAYVXO010000189.1:9544-11673 GCA_964454485.1 uncultured Rubrivivax sp. | reverse complement strand
GCTGGATCGTTGGCGTCGACCTCCTCGCCACCCGTCGCCGGGGCATCGGCGTGCGGCTGCACGCGCAGGCAGTCGGGCAACCAGCCACGCCCGGCGAGCAGTTGTTCGGCCTGCTCTACCGCGGCATCCTTCTTCAGCGCCGTGAGCGGACCTGCCGCCTTGGCGCCGGCCACGGTGTGCACCACCTCGACCACCCTCGCCTTGGACACGTGCTGAAGGTAGGCCTCCCCCGTCGCCGACCACCATCGCGTCATGTCCAGGCCGAGGGCACGGGCCAGACCGTCATTGACCGGTCGGCCGGCGTCGGTGCCGGTGATGCCGTTCACGGTGGACGCGACCAGGAAGGTCAGCAGCCGCTGTACCGTCTGCGGCGGCTGCCGCAGCATCCAGTCGAACACCGCGTCGGGTTCCTTGGGCAGGTGCTCGATCCAGGCGATCCGGTCGGCTTCGATGCGCTGGGCCGCCGGGCTCGCCTCGATGTCCTCGGCCGCGCCCCGCAGGTCGTGCTGGTTGCCGGTCGCGCTGATCGCCAGTAAGTTGGGCAGTCGGTAGGCGCCATGGAGCGGGTCGGCCAGCAGCTTCAGTGTCAGGTGGGTCGTCAGTGCCGCCAGCGCAACCTCGGGTCGGTCCAGCAGTTCGGCCTGGATCGCGGCGACGCGGTGGGCCGTGAGGCGGCGCATGAGCTTCTCGGAGTGCACGGGCCGTGCCGTGGCGCCGGCTGCCGATGGAAGCGACTGCAGGGCCGGGAGCCCCGAGCCGCGCGCAGCCTCCGCGTCGCCTTCCGAGCCGCCTCCACCGGCCGACTTCTGTTCGGCAGCCTTGGTGATGGCCTGCGCCAGATCGGCCCGATCCTCGGGACGGATGAGCCCTGCCTTGATCGCGGCACGGCCGTCCGCGCCCACATGCAGCACGCACCCGGCGAGCGCCATCCAGGCCACGGGCCATTCGGTCAGCGCTTCCAGTCTCGCCTTGCGCTCTTCCTCCAGCCCATCGGCCTCGGACTCCAGGGCGAGGAAGGCACGGTCGCGCGACGCGTCGTCCTCGTCGGCGGCGTCGTTCGCCTCGCTGGCGCCGCTGACGCCCTCGCCGGCATCGCCATCGCCGTCGCGGTCCACCAGCGCGTCCATCTGCTCGTGCAGGGCAGCGATGCGCGTGTCCAGATCCTTCAGCGCCTCAGCCTCCTCGGACGTCGGTGCGCGGCGGGGCTTGCGCAGCTCGCCGTGCTTGACGTACTCGTCGTAGGCGAAGCGCGGACGGATGTCGACCCACTTCCAGCCTTCAGACAGGAGTTGCTTCGCGCGCTTGCCCAGCTTGTCGGCGGCGAGGCGCTCCAGCAGGGCCGGGTCCAGCAGGTAGGCCTTGCGGTCGTCGTCGCTGAACAGGTCGCGGCGCAGTGGTCCGCCGGCCTTCTCGTAGGCCTTGACGGTGACGAACCGGGCCAGCGGGTCGGCGTCCGATTCGATCTCGCCCCGGGTCAGCAACTGCCGCAGATGCTCCGGGCGCTGGTTCCAGCTCGGCAGACCGGCCCAGGCCTGCTCCTGGCGCTGGTGATCGTCGACCGAGGCCAGCACCATGAGGCAGTCCAGGCCGATGCCGCCTTCGCGGTACAGGGCCATCAGCCGGGGCGAGACGGTGGCGAGCTTCATGCGCCGCTTGACGATGAGCGGCGTCACGCCGAAGGCTGCGGCCACGTCCTCGACGGACTTGCCCTGCGCGAGCAGTCTGGCGAAGGCGGCGAACTCGTCGGCCGGGTGCATCGGCACGTGGAAGCAGTTCTCGGCAAGGCTCGCGATGAGCGCCTTGTCAGCCGGCACGACGAGCACCGGCACGGGGTAGTTGTCGGCGATGTCGCCCTGCTGCACGAGCAGCGTGAGCGCGGCGAGCCGCCGTCCGCCGGCGCAGACCTCGTAGCGCCCGCGCGCCGCCTGGACCACGACGAGGTTCTGCAGCACGCCGCTGTCCTTGATCGACGCGGCCAGTTCCGGCAGCGACATCGCGGGCGTCGTGGCACTGCGGGCCTGGTGGTCCTCGGACAGCACCAGCTTGTTGAAGGGAACGAAGGTGCGAGGGGACGCCTCGATGATGGCGTCGACCTCGGCTTTGGAGAATTTCATGAGGGACTCCTGATC
>CAYVXO010000189.1:6076-9444 GCA_964454485.1 uncultured Rubrivivax sp. | reverse complement strand
CCTCGATGATGGCGTCGACCTCGGCTTTGGAGAATTTCATGAGGGACTCCTGATCAGTTGCGTGGCAGGCCGGCGGCCCACCACGCAGTCAGGATCCCATTGAGGCCGTGCGCTTCAAGGGTGGCGAGGCGCACTCGCCGCTGGTCCGGTCAGGACACCGGACCGGGCGCTGGCAAGCCTACGATTGCCCGCCTGACTTCAGGGCTGCCAGCCGCTCCACCACCTCGCGCTTGCCGACCCCGCGCAAGGCAGCGATGGCCGCGAGGTTCTTGCCCCTGGGGCGTGCCCTGCCCTGTTGCCAGGCGTACACGCTCTGTCCCGATGCGCCGACCAGCAGCCCGAAATCCGCAGCCGACAAGCCCAGGCGCTTGCGATTGCTGGCCATGCCGGAGGCGCGGAACCGGAACTTGTCGGCGCCGTCCGCATCCTCGACCGCAGGTGGCGATGGCGGCCGAGCGGGGGCGGCGCGCGCGGACTGCCGCACGGACCGCTCCAGTTCGCCGACCCTGCGCTTCAACGCGGCGCTTTCCGCGCGCGAAGCCGCGAGCGCCTTCCTGATCGAATCGACCTCGCTGCGCAGTTCCTTGCGAGCCAGACGAACGATCTCGGCCTTCAGGACGGATGCAATGTTGGGCATGGATCGATTGTGCCAAGGCGACGGAACAGCCCGTTGCAAACAGCGCACCGCTTGCAGGATCTCAGTCCGCTCGCCCTTTCCCATGAGCAATGCCCCTCGCCATCGCCGGAAACAGCAAGGACAGGATGGCATCGAATCGGGCCGGCCGCAGATACTCGTGTGTCCCTGCCTCGATCTGCCGAACGACCTCCGCCCGCCACTCGCGGAAACGTCGAACCTGTTCGGGTCTGAAGTGCTGCTCGACATCGAAGGACTTGGCGGCAATGAGGTAGAGCGACAGCCACTGCGTGCTGTTGTCGCTGCGGGTGTTCATGATCGCGTTCACCACCTGGATCGCGCTCGACACGGCATAGCCGACCCCTGTGTTCAGCTGGATCGACAGGATGCGCGGCACGATCGTGCGGGCGAACACGTGCTCGGCACCGCCATGGAACCCGTGAGCTTCCAGGGCCTCTGCGGCCAGGGCAACCTCCGCCCACTCCTCGCTGTCCTCGTCCAAATGTTCGAGGTATCGCGGTCCTTCCGTCTTTCGAAGCCGCTCGATCCTGATGTTGGCGTCGCAGAACGCCCTGAGTGCCAGCAGGTACCGCTGCGCCCACTGTGATGAGGGCGTTTCGAGCAACCGCTCAAGACGGTGTGCCCGGATGTGGGCCTGGTAGGCCAGTACCTCGGCATGTTCACGGAGCTTGTAGCGCAGCGCGGCACGGCGGGTTCTCAGCGCAGGGTGGTGCAGCCACTGCTTCCCCTCCGTTCCATCCACGACCAGCTTGCGCAGACCGTCCAGCGTCATGCGTCCGCCCATCGAACCGAGATCGATCTCGAGCGTCGGCAGATCGAGGTGCCGGACCTTCCGCAGCTTCTCCTCATCCACCTTGTGCGTGACCGCCACTTCGATCAGCACCGTCTCCGACCAGTGCGCCGGGAACTCATCGTGCTGCTCGTCCTCTTCTTCGTCATCGCCCCGTTGAACCCGGGTGGCGATGCCGCCGAGGATGCGCGGCCGAGGCTCCGCCAGACGCCCGACAACATCCGGCACGATGCGGCCGAGGCGCCTCTCCAGTTCCACGGCCTCGAACCTCAGTTCGGCAGGCGCGCTCCACCACAGGATCTCGACGCGATGGTCATCCCAGCCGTCGCCATACCCATCAGGTGCGTCACGCTGCACGGCGACATGCAGGCCAGGTGCTCGGATGCGCCTCGCGTCTTCGAGGATCGACTTGACGGTTAGGTGCAGCAAGGTCTCGCGACGCATCGTCGCGGTCGCGTCCGGGTCCATGCCCGGCGGCAGTTGCGCCTGGAACAGCGCCTCGTCCTCGTCGGTCCAGGCGTCGAGCGACTGGCGCGCCTCGTCCGCGGCCCGGACCCGCGCCTGCGACGTCAACTCGCGATCACGCCAGTGGGAGCACCAACTCGCAGGAGGCAGCAGCCGAAGTCGCGCTCGCAGCTCGTCCACGTCCATCTCCGCCAGCGCCGGGTCCGACAGATTGATCGTGATGACCGCGCGGCCTGCCTCGCCTTCGACGCGCTCGCCGGTCAGGTCCACCAGGATGGTCCTGCCATCGTCCAGCGTCAGCTCCGCCGCGGCCGGATCGACCATCCGAACATCACTGATCCGAACACGCTGCGCCGGCTCCTCCACCCATCCCTCGTAACCCTCACCGCTGAAACCCTTCGAGACGGCGGTCACCCGCCGTCGCGGCAGGTCGATGTAGCCCAGCGACGCCAGGTGGTGCGAGGCGGCAAGACGCGCTGCGACAACGACGCACGCAGTTCGCGGCGTGCCGGCCACGTGGCGGAAATGCGCCGTCGGTCGAACGCGCTGCGGCTCACCCGCCAGGACCGTCCACAACTTGCTGCCACAGCCGGGACATATGGCACTCGCAGCCTGCGAGACGATGTCCGGCTCATGGATGTACCGGGGAGCACCCGTTGCCGCGTCGCTGGCCCACTTGAGCGGCACGGGTCCCGGGGTCGCAGGGATCTGGCGATCTGAGTTCCCGGCCCGGACGTTCCACTCTGCCTTCGCCACGGTGCGCGCTTCAGCGAGGATGGAGATCGCCGGTCCCCTGCGGATCCGCGACCACGACGGAGATCGGCTCGACACAACCCGCGTGCAGCAGGCGTTCCCACTCGGCCAGGGTCAGATCGAGTTCGCGGCCACCCAGACGCAGGCGGAACACCAGCGATCGCCGCTCGACGTGGTGAACGCCAGCAGGAATGCGCAGCGGCACCCCTGCCGCGGTGGTGGCTTCGCAGTCATGGAAGGCATAGCGCTCGATGGTCATGGACAGGGCGGAACCGGTCTGCAGGAGATGTTGATCCGCCCACTATACGAACCGTCAGCCGGCCCGCACGCCCTGCAACCGGGCAGCGCAGCGTTGCGGGCCAGCGACGCGGAGGAGTCGGAATCGATTGCCCGCCCAAGCGTCTGCCGAGCCGGTCGCTTGAACGGGCATTGCCACGATGAGGCCTCGGATCCGTTGCCGTCCGAGGGACCCCGTCCCATACTGACCCGGCTTCCTGCGGACATCGCGTCTGCTCAGCCTTCATCGGTGGCTCCGGTCGCCCTGAAGTCCAGCCCAGCTGGCGTCGCAGTCGTTACCTGCCTCGTGTCCTGCCCGGCACCTCCGTGTGCCGGACCGACTCCGATCCTTCCGGATCCGAAACCAGGAGCCAGCCATGACCCCGTGTCGTGGCCCCTCCTCGCATGCGCCGACCACGACCTCCGCGT
>CAYVXO010000189.1:3354-5976 GCA_964454485.1 uncultured Rubrivivax sp. | reverse complement strand
GCCATGACCCCGTGTCGTGGCCCCTCCTCGCATGCGCCGACCACGACCTCCGCGTCGTGACGCGCCCTGCGCTCACCAGCCCGGCCTGATCTCGATCAGAAGCCTGGCCTGACGCACGCATCTGCCCTGGCCCCGTCCTCTCGGACGCGGACCTCTGCAGCTCGCGCACGCACCTGTGCGCGACGAAGCGCCTTGCCTTCCCGGCAGGGCATCCCAGACGGGGAACCCCAGTTCCCCGCCAGGGATGGGCGTTCCCCTTCACCCCTGAAGGAGAACCCCCATGAGTCCCGTTCCCTGGAACCGCGCCCTTCCACCGAGGAATGCGCCGGTGTGTGCACTGCTGGGTGGTACCGGGCTTGCCCGTGTGCCCGCCCGGCGGCCTGTCACCCTTCCGGCGCTGCTCCGGCCCCGGCCCTGCACGCCCCATGCGTCCATCCGCATGGTGTGCGAGGCCGCGGACCCTCTGGCGTCCGACCGCTGCACGACGGTGTGCTGACCATGACGGTCGACACCTACCGCAGCCGCATCGCCTCGACGGCCATCGTGCTGGCCCGGGAGGATCCCCTCCTGGTCAAGGAAGTCATCGCCCGGCTCCGCGCCTCGGGCGAGATCGCGGCCGACGACCTGGTCTACCTGGACCGGATCGCCGACCGCTGGATCGGCATTGCCGAGGGCCTGCGCCGAGGCGCCGCTCGCGTGCTCACGACCTGATGTTCGCGGGCATCGAGTCGTCCGTCGCGGCGCCGCCGGCGGGTCCAACTCGTGCCGATCGAGTCCTCGGGTCTCGGGGATGGTGAACCGACCGCCAGCGATGGCATCGGGACGCCATCACCCGACACCCCGTTTCCTGCGGCTTTCGGCCGTCCTCGCCATCCACCCTCCGGGAGTCACCGTCTCCCGTCGGGGTCGGGGTTCCCTCGCCTTCTTGGAGAACCCCATGAGTCATGCTTTCCCAGACAGATCCTTCCAGAGCTCGTCACCGCGGCGCAGCACCATCGACATCGAGGAACAGCGCGCCTGGGTCGGCTTCTACAGACGCGTCGGCCGTGACGTCGCCCTCGCCGCCGAGGTGATGGCGCAGCTCGACGGCGACGCCGAGATGAAGCGTCGCCACCTGGCGCTGTACCTGTCCTGCAAGCAGTCGCTGCGCGTCCACAAGGCGCGCCAGGCCCGCGACAAGCGCATCGGGCAGTGGCTGCGCCTGCTGGTCCAGTGGACGCTGCAGCGACCCGCAGCCTTCGTCGGCGGCGTCACGCAGAAGGCGTACCACCGCACTGCGGACGTCCTGGACGAGGCCATTGCCGCTGCACCGCCGGCCTCGCCTGCGACATCTAAGCGGGGCGCGCGCCCAGCCGCGGCCCGTGACGCCGACGGCAGGCCCGAACCGGCCGCCGCGCAGGTTCGTCAGCTGCTGGGCGATGCCGAGTTCGCCGACGCGCACGCCCGCTTCCAGCACCAGGCCGGCATGTCCCCGGCGTCGCCGGTCAGTGGCTCCGAAGGCGGCTCCGAGCGTGCCCCGGAACCTCCCGTCGACGGCCCCGCACCCGCCGTCCAGATCAGCCGGCGCTGATCCGAAGACCGAGCCCCGGCGCAGCCCCATCGGCTGCACCGGGTTCGATCGCTGACGTGCCTCGGCCATGGACTGACGTCCAACGGCCTGGCACGACCGGCACCCGATCCAACCGCCCGCGGGTCCGCCCGCCAGGGCCGGTGTCCGCCCTCCCAACTTCGAGAGTTCCCCATGCGAGACATCACCCTGAATCCCGAGCAACGCCTGTATGTGATCGCCACCGAAGGTGGCCTGACCTGCTTCGGCTTCGACAACGCCCGCGACCATGCCCGGCAGATCGCGCAGCGCCTCGATCGTCCCGACCTGATGCCGACCGCCGACGACGCGGCCAGCCTCACCGGCTACGAGAAGTACCTCGCTGCGGTGCGTGCCTGGGGCGAGTCCGCCCAGGGCCACGGCACCTACTTCGACCCCGGCACGGACCCTCGCCTGGCGAGGGTGCTGGAGACCTGCCGCCGGGACGGCCGCAAGGTGCGGCTGGTGCTGGGCGACACCGGCACCGGCGCGAGCTGGCTCGACGAGTTCGACGTGGTCGGCACGGTCGGCCGCTCGACCGGCCTGCTGAAGGTGCCGCTGCTCGTCGAGCCGGGCGAGGCAGCCGGCACGGCCATCCTCTGTGCGCACGTGCTGGCACTGATGGACTGGGACACCGGCCTGTCCCTTTACCGCCACCCGCGCTGGCAGCCACCGGAACTGCGCATCCGCGCCAGTGATGACGATGACCGTCCCTGGGCCGTGGTGCTGCACGAGCAGCCCGTGGCGACCTTCGACGACATCGGCAAGGCCGGTGCGTACCTCGCGTTCATGCGCGGGGCGAGCGTCGAGCCGCGCGTGTTCCGCTGAACCACTCGGTCGAACGTTCGAGGCCTTCAGACGGCACGATCCAGATCCACGCTAGGCCGTCACCCAGCACGCCCCCGGTCCAGCACCGGGGGCGTTCCTGTTTCCGCAACTGCGAATAGGGCGACGGGCGCTCAGCGTCCGGTCAGGGACTGCACCTCACGCTCGATCAGCCAGTGCAGGAAGCGGGTGTCATCGGAGTGGCCCCAGTA
>CAYVXO010000189.1:0-3254 GCA_964454485.1 uncultured Rubrivivax sp. | reverse complement strand
TGCGGTGTCACTTTTGCGGTCTGCCCGCCAAGACATCCGGGTAGGCCGTGGCCCAGCCACAACGGCGCGGCCACGCGCAGTGCGGTCATGCGAACCGTGTCACCTCCCCGCGCACCGATGCCCGACCAAGGCACGGACCCTGGCGCCCTTTGCGCGGGCAAGCGCGGCAAAGGCTCTGTCGCTGGCACCACCCCGGTTGAATCCCCGGCGCCGATGGCGCAGACTTGACGGGCTCACACCCACTCCCGACAGGAGTGTTTCCGATGCCGACCGAACCGGCGGCAGCGGCGTCGCAGTCGTTACCTGCCTCGGATGATCATCTGAGCCACCGTGCCGGCCACGTTCCGTCGTGTGTCTGCACATCCTTCCCTTGCGGGGACACCAGTCCCCACCGGGAACGGCGTTCCCGTCTTCCTTTTCGCCACGAGAGGAGAACGCCATGAACTTCCACCCTTTCCAGGGTCTTCAGAATCTGCCGGACCTGCCCGATGCCGCCCATGCGTCGCGGGAGGACCTGGTGGCAGAGATGCTGGGCCTGCGGGCCCACCCATTGCCAGGCCCCACGCCGGCAGCGCTGCGCGTCAGCGACCGGGAGACGCCCCACGAGGACCCGGCCACGCAGCAGCTCCTGACGCGCCGACTCGGTGTCGCCCGGGAGCTGCTGATGCGCGAGCTGCGTGACCGGATGGCGCAGGGGCCCGTGATGTCGTCGCCCCAGGTCCTTCGGGACTGGCTGCGACTGCGCTGCGCAGGCCTGCAGCACGAGGTCTTCCTCGCGCTCTACCTGGATGCCAACCACCGGCTGATCGCCCACGAGGAGGTGTTCCGCGGCACGCTCACCCAGACCTCGGTGTACCCGCGGGAACTGGTCAAGAGCGCCCTGGCCCGCAACGCCGCCGCGATCGCGGTGGCCCACAACCACCCGAGCGGCCAGGCCGAGCCGAGCCGCGCGGACGAGTTCCTGACGCAGACGCTGAAGTCGGCGCTGGCGCTGGTGGACATCCGCCTGATCGACCACTTCGTCGTCGCCGGCGACCAGTGCGTCAGCTTCGCGGAGCGCGGACTGCTCTGACGCCATGTGCGGCAGTCACGCCCTGCACGACCCAGTTGCGAGAAGGGCGCCGCCGAGGCGGTGCCCCTCCCGCCGATCCCACCCCAACCAAGGATGCCCATGTCGGAGAGAAGACCCCCGACCTGCCCCTGCTGTGCCGGCCACGGCGTGCCTCTGGGCGCGCTCGGTCGCCTGCACTGGTTCCGCTGCCGCGACTGCGGCATGACGTTCGCCCGCGCCGGAGGATCGAAGTGCACGCCCCGTGCGCCCTCGACCGTGACGCGGGCGACCGAATCCCCCACATCTCCCAGTTCATCCCGAGGAGGAAGCCACGATGCATACCCTGCCCGCCACCGGCCTGCGACAGCAGGCCGAGATGCTGGCCAGCCTGTCCCTGAAGCATCTGAGTTCGGCGACGCGCAACAAGCTCGCCGATGACGACCTGTCCGTGAACGCCTACCCGACCGACTGCGGCGGGTTCGTCTATGTCGGGGCACCGAAGTACCGGGTGCCGTCGGAACCCGATCTGGCCATGCTGTTCGAGGTGGCCGAATCCGCCGGCGTGGCCTGGCTGATGTTCGATCGCGAGGCGGCGGTCATCGACGGGCTGCCCGTGTTCGACAGCGCGGAGCCGGGACCATGAGCCAGCACCTCGCGACGGCGACGCTCGACGGACACCCCGTCGAGATCGTGGCCGGCTTCGATCGACGCCTGGGGGACTACTTTCTCCAGGTCGTCGACGAGCGCAACGACATGCTCTACACCAGCCTGCAGGAGCCCCTGCTGGACTGGACCGACATCGCGACCTTGCGCGTCAAGGTCGCCGATCTCGGCCTTCAGCTGCCGACGCAGTTGCTCGACGAAGTCGAAGCCGACGGCCTGCGGCGCGCGGGAAACCGCATCGTGCGCCACACCGCCAATGGGCCACCCATGACGCTGGTGGCCGGCTGAAGCAGTTCACTGCCCAATCACGGCGCCGTGCTCCCATCCCGCCAGGGAAGGGGCCGGCGCCGCTTCCTCTCATGGACTGAGCCTAGGTTCGCTAAGGCCGCCCAGGCTGGCGATGCCCGTGCACTGGTGTCGTCGGAGGAGGCGGGCCAGGCGTCCAAATCTGGCGACCATTCGGCGCCAAGCCGCAAAGCACAGTCACGGTCACGTACGGCGTTCGCGACTTTCGACCACATCCTCGTCATCTAAGCTCCTGGCGTACGTCCGCTCGCGTGCCCAAGCTTCCGCCAGTGCGTTCACCCTGGCCGTCGGTGTTCCAGCCTTCAATGCCAAAGCCACGCTCCTGCCTCCAAGGGCCCCGTGATCGCGCAGCCAAAACATCACCCTCTCGGTGTCGTGGAGGTTCCGGAGATCGCGGCAGATCGCGCCTGCGGTCAAGCGATCGATGCTCAGCAATGCCGCGGGGTAGTACTGGCAGTTGTCGATGTGGATGCTGACCACCTCGCCGCTTGCCGAGGTCGTCGCCAATGCCTCCTGGGGAATCCCCCACGCTTGCGCCAGTTGCGGACCGAGGACAACCAGCCCTTCCCTGATCCACTGAGCTCGCGCCGATGCACCGCGAACCTCAGCAGCCGCCAAGCCGCCTCGTGCCGAAGTCGGATGCTTGTTTCCTCCACGAATCATGGCGCGCAAACCTCCTGCAGGAAACCTCACCAAGCGAACAACTTCCCGTCATTCATCGCTGTCGCGGAGCGCTGGAAGGGACATGACGTCCCGCGCGAGAGCGATCGGCGGCGCGCTCGCGCTCGGCCGCGCCGATCTCGGCGTCCAGGGCGACCATGACCTCGTCGAACGAGAGACCCGGACGCGCATCGTCCAGCGCGTCCTGGATCTCGGCTGCGAGCCATCGGCTGTGAGCTGCGGTCTGATGGCCGGTTCGCATCAGTTCGGCTTGGCTGGCGTCGCGGGGGTCCATGTCGTTCACGGTGGTGGTCAAGTCTTGGCGACGGTTCCATCGCACTCAAGATGGAAGCATCATGCGCATTTGACTGACCCGGCGCAACGGCCGTGTCCGGCGGGGGCGCGATTCAGTAAGAATGTCGGCTCGGATCGCCAGTCGTCCAAGACGGCCACGGAACTCGTGGCCCTACGATTCGACGCCTCCGCCAGAGAGGCGGCGCGGCCCACGACAGCGGTGGCGTTGACGTCTTTGGCCAGAGAGAGCCGAGGACGCAACCGCCACTTTGCGTCACCT
>CAYVXO010000188.1:0-11719 GCA_964454485.1 uncultured Rubrivivax sp. | reverse complement strand
TCCCAGACCTCGGCCGAGCGCTGCTCCAGCGCCAGCGTGCGAAAGCCCATCTGCAGGCTCGACAGCGTGGCCAGCAGCGTGGTCGGGCCGGCGAGCATGACCTTCCATTCGCGCTGCAGGCTCTCGACCAGTCCGGGCCGGCGCAGCGCCTCGGCGTACAGGCCCTCGGTGGGCACGAACAGGATCGCGAAGTCGGTGGTGTGCGGCGGGCCGACGTACTTCTCGCGGATGGTGCGCGCCTCCTTGCGCAGCTGGGCCTCGATGCCCTTCGCGGCCGCGGCGGCGCCGTCGGCGTCGGCACGCTCGATGGCGTCGAGCAGGCGTTCGTAGTCCTCGCGCGGGAACTTGGAGTCGATCGGCAGCCACAGCGGCACGCCGTCGCTGCGCTGGCCGGGCAGCCTGATCGCGAACTCCACCCGCTCGGCGCTGCCCGGCAGGGTGGCGACGTTGGTGGCGTACTGCTCGGGCGTCAGCACCTGCTCCAGCAGCGCGGCCAGCTGCATCTCGCCGAAGACGCCGCGCGTCTTCACGTTGGTGAGCACGCGGTTGAGCGAGCCCACGTCGCGCGCCAGGCTCTGCATCTCGCCGAGCCCCTTGTGCACCTGCTCCAGCCGGTCGGCCACCTGCTTGAAGCTCTCGCCCAGGCGCTGCTCCAGCGTGGCGTGCAGCTTCTCGTCGACGGTGGCGCGCATCTGGTCGAGCTTCTTCTCGTTGCCTTCCTGCAGGGCGAGGAGCCGGCGCTCGTTCGACTCGGCCAGCTTCTGCAACTGCTCGGCCAGGGTCTCGCTGAAGCGGCGCAGCGCCGCCTCGGTCTGCGCCTGGGTGGTGGCCAGCTGGGCGCGGAAGCTGTCGATCTGTTCGTTCTGCGTGCGCGCGACGTCGCCGCTCTGCGCCAGCATCACCTGCTGGAAGGCGGCGAGGTCGGCACGCCCGGCCTGGGCCTGGCGGCCCAGCTCGTTGCGCAGTTCGTCTTCCAGCCGGCGCAGCGGGATGTCGTCGGGGCGGCGCAACGCGATCCACAGCAGGAGCAGCAGCACCGCGAGCAGCAGCGCCGGGACGAACCAGTCGGGCATGACCCGATTGTCGCAAGACCACGCGCCGGCACGATCGGTGCTCTGGCGGTAGCCTTGCGCCCGCACTTGAACCACGAGGAGACGAAACGTGATCGCACTTAACGTCAACGGCAAGGCCGTGAAGGTCGACGCCGAACCCGACACCCCGCTGCTGTGGGCGCTGCGGGAGAACCTGCAGCTCACCGGCACCAAGTTCGGCTGCGGCCAGGCCCTGTGCGGTGCGTGCACGGTGCACCTGGACGGCCAGCCGGTGCGGTCCTGCTCGACGCCGATGTCGGCGGCGGCCGGCAAGAAGGTCACCACGATCGAAGGCATCGGCGCCAGCAAGACCGGCCTGGCGGTGCAGGCGGCCTGGACGGCGCACGACGTGCCGCAGTGCGGCTACTGCCAGTCGGGCCAGATCATGAGCGCCTGCGCGCTGCTGGCGAAGAACAAGAAGCCCAGCGACGCCGACATCGACTCCGCCATGTCGGGCAACATCTGCCGCTGCGGCACCTACAACCACATCCGCGCCGCCATCAAGGACGCCGCGGTCACGCTGCAAAGGATGGGCTGAGCGATGGACACCCTCCTGCAACAAGAAGGCGCCGGCACGACCAGCCGGCGCGGCTTCCTGGGCACCGCCGGCGCGCTGGTCGTCGGCTTCACGCTGCCGGTCACCGGCCGCGCCGCGGCGGCGGCGAAGAGCACGCCGCTGTCGGCCTGGGTGCGCATCGGCAGCGACGAGCGCGTCACCGTCATCTGCGGCTCGGCCGAGATGGGCCAGGGCGTGCATACCGCCATTCCCATGCTGCTGGCCGAGGAGCTGGACGCCGACTGGAGCAAGGTCGCGGTCGAGCAGGCGCCGGTGGACCAGGCCTACGCCAACCCGGCCTTCAAGATGCAGGCCACCGGCGGGTCCTCCACCATCCGCGGCCACTGGGAGCTGCTGCGCACCACCGGCGCCGCCGCGCGCGAGATGCTGGTGGCCGCCGCGGCCGCGAAGTGGAACGTCGACGCCGGCCAGCTGAGCACGGCCAAGGGCTTCGTCATGGGCCCGGGCGGCAAGAAGGCGAGCTACGGCTCGCTCGTCGAGGCGGCGGCCCAGATGCCGGTGCCCACGGCGCCAAAGCTGAAGGATCCGAAGGACTTCAAGATCCTGGGCAAGCCGACGAAGCGGCTGGACACGCCGGTGAAGGTGAACGGCCGCGGCAAGTTCGGCATCGACGCCCAGGTGCCCGGCATGCTGGTGGCGGTGATGGCGCGCGCGCCGGCCAAGGGTGCCAAGCCGAAGTCGGTGGACGAGTCCAAGGCGAAGGCCGTGAAGGGCGTGCAGCAGGTCATCACGCTGCCCACCGGCGTGGCGGTGCTGGCCACCGGCTACTGGGCGGCGAAGAAGGGCCGCGACGCGCTGGCCGTCGAGTGGGACCTGGGCGAAGCCGCGAAGCTGAACACCGCCGCCGTGATGGACATGCTGGACGAAGGCGCGCGCGAGCCCGACGCGGTGGCGCGCGACGAGGGCAACCTGAAGGACGCCGCCGCGATGGCGGCCAAGTCCATCGAGGCGCGCTACGAGGCGCCCTACCTCGCCCACGCCTGCATGGAGCCGATGAACTGCACCGCCTGGGTGAAGGGCGACGAGGTCGAGATCTGGGCCGGCACCCAGAGCCAGGGCCCGAACCAGGGCATCCTGAGCCAGGTGGCCTCGGTGGCGCCGCAGAAGGTGAAGATCAACACGCTGCTGCTGGGCGGCGGCTTCGGACGCCGCTTCGCGCCCGACTTCACGATCGACGCCACGCTGCTGTCCAAGATCAGCGGCAAGCCGGTGAAGCTGATCTACAGCCGCGAGGACGACATGGCGGCGCAGTTCTACCGCCCCGCTTCGGTGGCGCGCTTCGAAGGCGCGGTCGACGACAAGGGGCAGCTCACGATGCTGAAGGCCGGCGTCGGCTCGCCCTCGATCATGGCTGCCTCGGGCTTCATGCAGATCCCGCCCAACGGCGTCGACTCGTTCGCGGTGGAAGGCCTGGCCGACCACCCCTACGACATCCCGAACCAGCGCATCGGCTACGGCCGCAAGGAGCCCGGGCCGCAGGTCTGGTTCTGGCGTTCGGTGGGGCATTCGCAGAACAGCTTCTTCAGCGAGAGCTTCATCGACGAGCTGGCGGCGCTGGCGGGCAAGGACCCGTACGAATTCCGCCGCTCGATGCTGGGCAAGAGCCCGCGCCACAAGGCGGTACTCGAACTGGCGGCGCAGAAGGCCGGCTGGGGGTCGCCGCTGCCCAAGGGCGTGGCGCGCGGCATCGCCGTGGTCTCCAGCTTCGGCAGCTACGTGGCCGAGGTGGCCGAGGTCTCGGTGGGCGAGGACGGCCACCCGAAGGTGCACCGCGTGGTGGCGGCGGTCGACTGCGGGCAGCTCGCCAACCCGCTGACGATCGAGCGCCAGATCGAGAGCGCCATCGTCTACGGGCTCTCGGCCGCGCTGTACGGGAAGATCACCCACCAGGGCGGCGTGGTGCAGCAGGGCAATTTCAACACCTACCCGGTGCTGCGCATGAACGAGATGCCGAAGGTGGAGGTGCACATCGTGCAGAGCACCGAAGCGCCGGGCGGCATCGGCGAGCCGGGCACGCCGCCCGTCGCGCCGGCGGTGGCGAACGCGATCTTCGCCCTCACCGGCAAGCGGCTGCGCTCGCTGCCGCTGGACCCGGCGCAGCTCAGGAAGGCTTGAGAACCTGAGGGTTCACCGGCGTGGGCGGGACCCCGCCGGTGAGCGCGGCGACCAGGTTGTCGGCCGCCAGGTGCGCCATCGCGCGCCGGGTGGCCACGCTGGCGCTCGCGATGTGCGGCGTCAGCACGACGTTGGGCACCTCGAGCAGGCCGGGGTGCACCTTCGGCTCGCCTTCGAACACGTCCAGCCCGGCGGCGGCGATGCGGCGTTCCTTCAGCGCCTGCGCCAGCGCGGCGTCGTCGACGATGCCACCGCGCGCCACGTTGGTGAGCGTGGCGGTGGGCTTCATGAGCGCGATCTCGCGCGCGCCGATCGCGTGGTGGCTCTCGGCCGAATAGGGCAGCACCAGCACCAGGTGGTCGGCCTCGCGCAGCAGCGTGTCCTTGTCGACCCAGCGCGCGCCCAGCGGCGCTTCCTGCGCGGCCGGCAGCCGGCTGCGGTTGTGGTAGATCACCTTCATGCCGAAGCCGAGCGCGCCGCGGCGCGCGATGCCCTGGCCGATGCGGCCCATGCCCAGGATGCCCAGCGTGGCGCCGTGCACGTCGGGGCCGGTGAACATGTCGTAGGCCCACTTGCTCCACTGGCCGCTGCGCAGGAAATGCTCGCTCTCGGCGATGCGGCGCGCGGTGGCCATCATGAGCGCGAAGCCGAAGTCGGCGGTGGTCTCGGTCAGCACGTCGGGCGTGTTGGTCACCAGCACGCCGCGCGCGGTGGCGGCCGGCACGTCGATGTTGTTGTAGCCCACCGCCATGTTGCACAGCGCGCGCAGCTGCGGGTTGGCGTCCAGCAGCGAGGCGTCGATGCGCTCGCTGGCGGTGAGGAAGGCGCCGGCCTTGCCCCGCAGGCGCTGCGCCAGCTCGGCCGCGCCCCAGATGGTGTCGGCCGGGTTGGACTCGACCTCGAAGTGCGCGCGCAGCTTCTCGAGCACGTCTTCGAAGACGGCGCGCGCGACCAGGACGGCAGGCTTGCTCATTTCGCGGGGGCCTCCACGGCGGGCGCGGCGCCGGTGCCGCGCGCCGGCGGCCCGGGTTGGAAGCCGACGAGCGCCAGCATGACGAAGTAGCCCGCCACGTAGGCGGCGGTCACGTGCCAGCCTTCCTTCAGCCAGCGTCCGGCGTTCTTCGCTTCCGGGTACATGTTGGACAGTGCCACGCCGGCCGAGGAGCCGAACCACAGCATCGACCCGCCGAAGCCGACCGCGTAGGCGAGGAAGCCCCAGTCGTAGCCGCCCTGGCGGATCGCCAGCGCGGTGAGCGGGATGTTGTCGAACACCGCACTCACGAAGCCGAGGCCGAAGGCCGACTGCCACGAAGCGGCGGGCAGCCGCTCGACCGGCATCATCGAGGCGCACAGCACCAGCGAGAGCAGGAAGGCCGAGCCGCGCGCCGCGCCGGGCAGCTGGCTCCAGTCGGGCTTGCGCACCATCGCCCCCAGCAGGATCGCGACCCAGACCGCCGCGCCCAGGAAAGGGAAGGTGTCGGAGACCTCGTTGAAGCGCGTGTTGATGACGATGTTGACGACGATGGCCAGCGCGAGGATGAAGATGACGATGCCGACCCGCACCCAGTCGACCCGGGTGCCCGGCGCCGTGTCCTTGGTGATCGGCGAGTAGCGCTGCTGCTGCATCGCCGCCGGCACGCCGAACAGCACCAGCGCGAGGCCGGCACCGACGAAGGCTTCCAGCACTTCCAGCGGGTGGATGCCGGCGATCCACATCATCGTGGTCGTGGTGTCGCCGACCACGCTGCCCGAACCGCCAGCGTTGGAGGCGGCGACGATGCCGGCCAGGTAGCCCACGTGCACCTTGCCGCGGAACAGCGTGTGCGCCATCGCGCCGCCGATCATGGCGGCGGCGATGTTGTCAAGGAAGCTGGAGATCACGAACACCATCACCAGCAGCAGGAAGCCGCCTTTCCAGTCGTCGGGTAGGTAGTCGGGCAGCACGGCCGGGATCTCGCTGTCCTCGAACAGCTTGGCCAGCAGCGCGAATCCGAGCAGCAGCAGCAGCAGGTTCGTGAAGATCACCCACTCGTGGCCCAGGTGGGCGAAGAAGCCGCCGACCCCCGCGCCTTCGTGGAACGGCGAGGCGACGATCTTGTAGAGCGAGATCAGCACCGCGCCGCCCACCGCGATGGGCAGCGTGTGGTGATGGAACAGCGCCACCCCGGCCAGCACGCAGGCGAAGAGGATGAACTCCACCGGCACCGGCCCGATCGCCGGGCCGCCGAAGCCGCCGGCCGCGAACGCGAATGCGGGTGATGCGGCCAGCCAGGCGGCCGCGAGCCAACGGAATCGGTGCATCGTCCCCTCTTTTCGTGTGCGCCGATTCTAGGAAGCGGCGGCTGAGAGGCGGCTGAACCGGACCCTATTCGACGAACCGGGCAAACCCGGAGACGGGCTCGCGTTCGGTGACCAGCGTGTTCTCCACCGCCGCCGGGTCGGCATGGCCGAGCGACATGCCGCAGACCAGCATCTCGGTGGGCGGGATGTCGAGCTCGGCCTCGATGATCTTGTGGAACTTCGTGAAGGCGAACTGCGGGCAGGTGTCCAGGCCACGCGCTCGCGCGGCGACCATGATGTTCTCGAGGAACATGCCGTAGTCCAGCCAGCTGCCCTGCTGCAGGATGCGGTCGATCGTGAACATCAGGCCCACCGGGGCGCCGAAGAACTCGTAGTTGCGGCCGTGCTGGCGGTGCATGCCGGCCTTGTCGGTCTTGGCGATGCCGACCAGCGTGTACAGGTCCCAGCCCACCTTGCGCCGGCGGTCGATGTAGGGCGACACCCACTGCGTCGGGTAGTACGCGTATTCCTCGGTGTGCTGCGCCAGCTGCGCGGGGTCGTTGTGCGCGGCCAGGATCTTCTCGCTCAGCCGGCGGCGGGCCTCGCCCATCAGCACGCGCACCTTCCAGGGCTGCACGTTGGTGCCCGAGGGCGCGCGCGCGGCCACTTCGAGGATGCGCTCGATCGTCTCGCGCGGCACCGGCGTCGGCAGGAAGGCGCGCACGGCGCGCCGGCTGGTGATGGCAGCGTCGACCGCCGCGATGCTTTCGGGAGTGGGGTTCATGCGTGCGGTCGGTGAAGGGCCTCGACCGCATCGCGCAGCGCCGGCGGCAGCGCCACCGGCCGCCGCGTGTCGCGGTCGACGTAGACATGGACGAAGTGGCCGGCCGCCGCGCTCTGCGGCGCGCCTTCGGCGAAGAGGCCGATTTCGTAGCGCACGCTGGAGCGGCCGACCTGGCTGACGGCGATGCCGGCTTCCAGCCGCTGCGGAAAGGCGAGCGGCTCGAAGTAGTTGCAGTGGGTCTCGACGACGAGGCCGATCACCGCACCGGCGTGGATGTCCAGCGCGCCGGCGTCGATCAGGTGGCCGTTCACCGCGGTGTCGAAGAAGGCGTAGTAGACGACGTTGTTGACGTGGCCGTACAGGTCGTTGTCGGCCCAGCGGGTGGTGATGGGGCGGAAGACCTTGAAGTGCGTGCGCGGGCGCGGCAGCGGACGGTGGCTCATGCCGCGGATTGTGCCGGGCGGTCGCGCCAGGCCTGCCAGGACTGCATCGCCTCTTCCAGCGTGCGGCGGTGGATGGCCACCGTGTCGGCGATGTCGCGCCCGTAGCCGCCGGCCATCGACAGCGCGACCGGGATGCCGCGCTCGCGCAGCGCCTGCAGCACGCGGCGGTCGCGTTCGGCCAGCCCGGCGCGCGTGAGCTTCAGGCGGCCCAGGCGGTCGTTCTCGTGCGGGTCGGCGCCGGCGAGGTAGAAGGCCAGGCCGGGCGGCTGCCCGCCGTGGCGTGCGAAGGCTTCTGCCAGTGCACCGTCCAGCGCGGCCAGGTAGGGCGTGTCGGTGCAGCCGTCGGGCAGTTCGACGTCGAGGTCGCTCGCCTCCTTGCGGAAGGGGAAGTTCTTCGCCCCGTGCAGCGACAGCGTGAACACCGTCGGGTCGTCGCGGAAGATGGAGGCGGTGCCGTTGCCCTGGTGCACGTCGAGGTCGACCACCAGCACGCGCAGCAGGCTGCGCATGCGCCGGTGCCATTCGGCCTGCATCAGCCGCGCGGCCACCGCCACGTCGTTGAAGACGCAGTAGCCGCTGCCCTTGTGGGCATAGGCGTGGTGGGTGCCGCCGGCCAGGTTGGCGGCCACACCCTCGCCTTCCAGCAGCGCCGCGCGGGCGGCGGCGATGCTGGCGCCGACCGAACGGCGCGAGCGCTCGACCATGCGCTCCGACCACGGGAAGCCGATCTCGCGCTGCTGCGCCGCAGTGGTGGTGCCTTCGAAGACGGCGCCGATCCAGGCCGGCTCGTGCGCCAGCGCCAGTTCGCCTTCAGTGGCGGGCGCGGCCTCGCGCACGCGCAGGCCCGGCATGGCGCCTTCGACCGACTCGCGCAGCAGCCGGTACTTGCTCATCGGGAAGCTGTGCCCCGGGGGCAGCGGCAGCACGAAGGTGTCGGAGTGGAAGGCCAGCACGGGGCGGATTCTAGAAAGACCCCACTAGAATGCTGCGGCGCAACAAAAAGTGCTTGCATTGGTCAGGGCAGACCCTATACTTCGATTCATGCTGCACTGCAACATCAGCGGAGCAGCAATGCGAAACCCAGCATTCCTGCCCTGACTTTCAACCCTCAAACGGAGCTGAACATGACCTTCACCGCTGAACAACTGGTTGCCGCGCAAAAGGCGAACGTCGAGACCCTCTTCGGCCTGACCAACAAGGCCTTCGAAGGCGTCGAGAAGCTGGTCGAACTGAACCTGCAGGTCGCCAAGACCACGCTGGGCGAAGTCGCCGACACCACCAAGGCCGCCCTGTCGGTCAAGGACGCGCAAGAGCTGCTCGCCCTGCAAGCCAGCCTGCTGCAACCGGCCGCCGAGAAGGCCGCCGCCTACAGCCGCCACCTGTACGACATCATGGCCGGCACGAACGCCGAAGTCTCGCGCGCTGCCGAAGCGCAGATGGCCGACGCGCAGAAGAAGGTGCTGTCGCTGGTCGACAACGCCGTCAAGAACGCCCCCGCCGGCACCGAGAACGCCGTCGCCCTGGTGAAGTCGGCCGTGACCGCCGCCAACAACGCCTACGAGAGCGTGTCCAAGGCCGCCAAGCAGGCCGCCGAAGTGGCCGAAGCCAACTTCACCGCGATCACCAACACCGCGGTCAAGGCGTCGCAGACCGCCACCAAGGGCAAGCGCGCCGCCTGATTGAACTTTCGAGACGCAGCCCTATCTGAGTGATGTCCCGGCGCTGCCGGGACCTCCCTGGAAGGTTGTCTCCTCGGTACCACGCGGAAGTTCCGCATTCTTGGGTACCTTCGGCCCGGTCGAACGACCGGGCCGTTTTGTTTGGCGCGGCGACTTTCCGCACCGGACCTCAGAGTGCGTCTCGCGTCAGCGCCGCGATGCGCGCCTTCAGCTGCGGGAGCGCTGCCAGCGCCGCGTCGCGGCCAGACTGGATGGCACGCTTGCGGGCCGTGAAGTCCGCGCTCGAGACGCCGGCCAGCGACGGCCGCATCACGACGTCGGCGTCCTTCAGCTCCAACAGGTTGATGCTGCGGCCCATGATCGCGAAGGTCTGCAGCAGCATCTTCATGAGGTCGCTCGTCGGGTTGCCTTCGGGCGGCGACGAGATGTCCACCGCCACCACCAGTTCGGCGCCCATCTGGCGCGCGAAGCGCACCGGCACCGGAGAGACCAGGCCGCCGTCGACGTACTCACGGCTGCCGATCTTCACCGGCTGGAAGACCGCCGGCACCGCGCTCGAGGCGCGCACCGCGGTGCCGGTGTCGCCGCGCTGGAACAGGATGGGCGCGCCGCTGTCGAGGTCGGTCGCCACGATGCCCAGCGGCAGCTTCAGCTGCTCGATCGGCCGGCTCGCGGTCTGCTCGCGCACGTAGCGCGCGAGCGCCTCACCGCGGATGAGGCCGCGGCCGGGGAAGGACCAGTCGGTGATCGCGCCCTCGTCCATGTTCAGCGCCAGCTGCGCCAGCTCGGCACCGGTGCGCCCGCCGGCGTAGAGGGCCGCCACGAGGCTGCCGGCCGACGTACCGGCGACCAGGTCGGGGCGGATGCCGTTTTCCTCCAGCACCTGGATGACGCCGATGTGCGCGAAGCCGCGCGCCGCGCCACCGCCGAGCGCCAGGCCCAGGCGGGGCAGGCGCGGCGGCGGTTTCGGTGCGGCCACCACCGGCGGCGGCGGCGGCGCGGCGGGGGGTGGCGCCGGCACCACGGGCGGCGGTTCGGCAGGCGGTGGCGCGGGCGGCGCCACGGGCGCGGTCTGGCAGGCCGCCAGCAAGGCCAGCAGGGCCAGGCCGGAGGCGGCGCGCAGGCGGCGCCGCAAGGCGGTTGGGGGCATGGGTCGCGATTCTAGGAAGGAGCGGCGACCGCCTAATTCCAATGCGGCATAAGCATTGAACTACTTTGTTCTTTTCAACTATATAAGGGTTACCTAGAGTTCGTCCGAAATCCCCAGGCCGAGCCATGTACCGCTACACCCCGTTCGACCGCCAGTTCGTCCAGGCCCGCGTCGCCCAGTTCCGCGACCAGTTGCAGCGCAACCTGGCCGGCCAGCTCTCCGACGACGACTTCCGGGCGCTGCGCCTGCAGAACGGCTGGTACATCCAGCGCCACGCGCCGATGGCCCGCATCGCCGTGCCGTACGGCGAACTGGCCAGCCGCCAGCTGCGCCAGCTGGCCCGCGTGGCACGCGAGTTCGACCTCCAGGACGCCGGCCTGCCCACCGAACGCGGCGGCTACGGCCACTTCAGCACCCGCCACAACCTGCAGTTCAACTGGATCCCGCTGGCGCGCGCCGCCGACGTGATGGCGCTGCTGGCCGAAGCCGACCTGCACGGCATCCAGACCAGCGGCAACTGCATCCGCAACATCACGACCGACGTCTTCGCCGGCATCGCGCCCGACGAGGAGATCGACCCGCGCCCCTACTGCGAGATCCTGCGCCAGTGGAGCACGCTGCACCCGGAGTTCGCGTTCCTGCCGCGCAAGTTCAAGATCGCCGTCAGCGGCGCGCGTGAGGACCGCGCCGCCATCGCCTGGCACGACATCGGCCTGCAGCTGGTGCGCGACGCCGCCGGCGCCGTGGGCTTCAAGGTGCTGGTGGGGGGCGGCATGGGCCGCACGCCGGTCATCGCCACCGTGACCAACGAATTCGTGCCCTGGCAGCAGATCCTGGTCTACCTGGAAGCGGTGGTGCGCGTCTACAACCTGCACGGCCGGCGCGACAACGCCTACAAGGCGCGCATCAAGATCCTGGTCAAGGCCGAAGGGCAGCGCTTCGTCGACGAGGTCAACGCCGAGTTCGCCGCCCTGCTGCCCGGCCACACGCACGTCATACCGCAGGCCGAGTTCGACCGCGTCGCCGCCTGCTTCGAGACGCCCGTGCTGAAGCCGGCCGCTCACGCGAGCGCGCACGAAGGCGAGCAGCCGCGCGCCTACCAGCGCTGGCTGCAGCGCAACGTGCACGCGCACAAGCGGCCGGGCCTGCGCGCGGTGACGCTGTCGCTCAAGCGCGCCGGCCAGGCGCCGGGCGACATCACCGCCGACCAGATGGACCGCGCCGCGGACCTCGCCGACCGCTTCAGCGCCGGCGAGCTGCGCGTCTCGCACGACCAGAACCTGCTGCTGCCCTGGGTGCACGAAGCCGACCTCCGCGCGCTCTGGGTCGAGGCCTTCGAAGCCGGCTTTGCCACGCCCAACATCGGCCTCTTGACCGACATGATCGCCTGCCCCGGCGGCGACCTCTGCGCGCTCGCCAACGCGCGCTCCATTCCGATCGCCGCCGCCGTGAACGAGCGCTTCGACGACCTGGACCTGCTCTGGGACATCGGCGACATCGACCTCCACATGAGCGGCTGCATGAACAGCTGCGGCCACCACCACACCGGCCACATCGGCATCCTCGGCGTCGACAAAGATGGCAGCGAGTGGTACCAGAT
>CAYVXO010000187.1:0-11740 GCA_964454485.1 uncultured Rubrivivax sp. | reverse complement strand
AGTCCTCCTGCGCGATCGAGGTGGCGCCGAAGGTGTTGGTCTCGATGATGTCGGCACCGGCGGCCAGGTAGCCTTCGTGGATCTGGCGGATCACGTCCGGCCGCGTGATCGACAGCAGGTCGTTGTTGCCCTTCAGGTCCTTCAGGTGCTGCGCGAAGCGCGCGCCGCGGAAGTCGGCCTCGGTCAGCCTGAAGCGCTGGATCATCGTGCCCATCGCGCCGTCGATGATGGCGATGCGCTGGGCCAGCAGCGCGGGCAGGGCCTGACCGCGGGTGTAGTGCATCGCGGCATTGTAGGTGTCGACCGGCGCGCGCCGCGGCGCGCCGGCGCAGCGGCCGTGGGCTATTGCGAAGGGGCCTGCGGCGCGGGCTGCTGCTGCGCGGGCGCCGGCTGCGCGGCCGGCTCCTCCTTCTTCGACCCGAACAGGCTCTTGAGCGAACGTGCCGTCTCGGCCAGCGAGTTCACGGTGCTGGCCGTGGTCTGGACCGCGGCGGCGCCGGCATTGACCTTGTCGTTCGTGCGCTGCAGCTTGCCGGCCGTGCGGCAGGCGGCGGTGTTCATCGTCGCCGGGTTCTGGCACTCGGCCGGCATGTTGCTGTTGGCGGCCTGGGCAGGCGCGGGCTGCGGCGCGGCACCGGCCTGCGCGGGCGCCGGCGGCTGCGCGCCACCCGGGTTGCCCACCGTGACCGGGGCGCCGACGGCACTCGGCACCGGCGCGCCGCTGGGCGCGGCCATCTGCACCGGCGGCGGGTTGGTCAGCGCGATGTTGGCCAGCGTCTGGTTGCCCAGGACGAAGAACCCCGATGTCACGGCCGGATTGACGTCGTTGAACTCGGCGACCCAGGTCACCTGGTCCTTGGTCTGCACCACCAGCGTCGGGACGGTGTCGCCGAAGCGGTTGCGGAAGTAGGCGCTGGCCAGCAGGTGCGGCACGTTGCCGTTGTCGATGAACTGCAGGCCCTTGAGTTCGCCCGTGCTGTACGCGCCGTTGCCGTTCCAGGCCGTGACCGTGGCCTGCGGTCCCTGGTTGACCATCTGGAACGAGCAGATGGCGGTGCTGCCGTTGCGCGTGCAGCCCTGCGGGAAGTAGTAGCGCTGGCCCCAGTTGAACGCGCCGGGTGCGGTGGTGGCGGCGGGTGCAGGCCCGGCGGCCTGCGCCGCGGCGGCGGCCAGGGCCAGCAGAGGGACCGAGAAGCGGAACAGACGCGACATGGGAATCCTCCTGAGGTGTCAATCCGGCGGGGCCGGCGCGTCTGGCGCGCCGGCCCGCCCCTTCTCCCTGAACAATCGAGCCTTCTTGTGTGACAGCGCGAACCGATCTTGCTGAAGCCCCCGTGACCAGCCAGTGACCGGAAGGACATGGCCGTTCGGCGGCGGCAGGCGCATCGTGCTGAAGGGGTTCCGGCGGAATTCCGCCGAGGCGCCGGCAAGCCCCGGCGCGGCACCCGCCTACCGAACCCGCGGACGACGAGGCGGTCCACCATCGAAGCCCTGGAGGGCCCGTCGATGCTTCGAGACCGCAACCCCCTTCCCGCCGCCCCCGCCGCCACCGGCCTGCCGCTGGCGCGCCGCGGCGAAAGCCGCCGGCGCGGCGCCGGCTTCGTGCTGAGCGCGGCCGCCAGTGCCGCCGGCGAGCTGATCGCCGACGACACCGAAAGCCACCTGCTCGCCGTCGCGCCCACCGGTGCCGGCAAGGGCCGATCGCTGCTGCTGCCCTGGCTGCTGAGCTACACCGGCAGCGCGATCGTCATCGACCCCAAGGGCGAGGCCGCCGCCGTGACGGCGCGCTGGCGGCGCGAGACCGGCCAGCGCGTGTGCATCGTCGACCCCTGGGGGCTGGTGCGGCGGCCGCGCGGCGAGCCGGCCGACGCGCTGAACCCGCTGCAGGTGCTGCTGGCCGGCAGCGAGGACCTGGGCGACGACTGCGCCACCCTGGCCGAGCTGATCGCCGGCGAGGCGCCGGTCTCGTCGCAGGACCCGTTCTGGCGCGAATGCGCGCTGCACCTGATGACGGCGCTGATCGGCTGGGCCTGGGTGCGCCCGCGCATCACCGGCCAGAGCCTGCCCGACGACGGCACGCCGGGCGCGGTGTGGTCGCTGCTGCACCACGACGACATGACCTACCACCTCGCGGTGCAGCTGGACACCGTGGGCAAGCACCCGGAGTTCCCCTCCTTCGTGCGCGAAGGCTTCGTCAACTTCCTCGGCCACGAAGGCGAGAAGGTGCGCACCAGCGTGCGCAGCGAGGCGGTCTCGCTGATGCGCGTGTTCGGCTCGCAGCGCGTGCAGCAGGCCACCGCCACCACCACGCTGCCGCTGGATACGCTGCGCGAAGGCGGCGCAGTCACGGTGTACCTGGTGATCCCGCCCGACAAGCTGGAATCGCACGCGCGCTGGCTGCGCATCGTGCTGGGCTCGCTGCTGGCGCTGATGGTGCAGCGGCGCGGCCGGCCGGCGCTGCCCACGCTGTTCGCGGTCGACGAGCTGGCGCACCTGGGGCCGATGCCGCAGCTCAAGCAGGCGATCACGCTGCTGCGCGGCTACGGCGTGCGGGTGGCGCTGTTCCTGCAGTCGATGGCGCAGCTGAAGTCACTCTGGCCGCGCGACCACGAGGCGATCGCCGAGAACTGCGGCCTGTGGCTGAACTTCGGCAACACCAGCCTGGCGGCGGCGCGCCAGGTGGCCGACCCGCTGGGCGACGTGAGCGCCGAGATGCTGTTCCAGATGGGCCGCGACGAGCTGGCGCTGCACCGCGCCGGCGAAGCCACCGTGCTGGCACGCCGGCTCGACGTGCTGCACGACCCGCTGTTCAAGGGTCGCCACGACCCCAACCCGCGCCACGCCCCGGAGGGCGCGCGCTGAGCCCGGCGTCGGGCCCGGCACGGCCGGGGCCGCAGGCTCGCGCGAGGCCCTCGCGTTCGGGCAGCCGGCGGCCGCGCGCCCACCAGCGCTTCCAGGCGGCAGCGTCGTGGCGCGCGATCACCGCCGCGCGCACCGCCTCGAGGTAGTCGCCGTCGACCTGGGTCAGGCCCTCGAACTGGCGCAGCCAGTAGCGGTGGGCAAAGCCCATGAGCACGGCGGCGTCCTCGTGGCGCCCGAGTTCCAGCAGCACCTCGGGCTGGTTCCACACCGCGTGGGTGGCGTGGTAGGTGGCGCCGTGGCGCACTGCCTCGCGCGCCTGCTGCTGCAGCACCTCCAGCGCGGCGGTGTGGCGGCCCATCGCCGCCAGCACCAGCGCCTGGCGGTTGAACAGCTGCTGGCGCACGCTCACCATGCCCAGCGACTCGGCTTCCTCGCCGCCGTTCAGGCACAGGTGCAGCGCCGTCGCCAGGTCGCGCAACCCGAACAGCGCCGCCACGCGCAGCGGCAGCACGAGCAGCGCGCCGCGCGGGTCGTGGCGCACGCGGTTGCACAGGGCGTCGGCTTCGCGCGCGAGATCCAGCGCTTCCTGGTGCCGGCCCTCGACCACCGTCGCCAGCGCGCCGCGCAGGAACATCCAGCGCACCCGCAGCGCCCGCGGCGCGCGTTGCGGCACCAGGCCTTCGGCCTGGAGCACCAGCGCCAGCGCGTGCTCGCCGTCCTGCGCCGAGAGGAAGCGCTCGTAGGCCTGGGCCAGCAGGGCCTCGGCGCGCGCCAGCCGGTCGCGCCCGGCCAGCTTGAGCGCCTGCGCCGCCTGCGTGCGCGCCTCGGCGGCCAGGCCGGCATTCACCTTCAGCGCCGTGAGCAACGCGAGCAGCAGCGAACGCCGCCGCGGCTTCAGCGCGGGCGTGGCGGCCAGGCGATCGAGCAGCTGCAGTTCGGCGCTGCCGGCGCCGCGCGCGCGCCACATCGGGCCCAGCGCGAGCGCCAGCCGCGCCGCGCAGGGGGCGTCGCCGTCGGCGAGCGCGTTCGCCATCGCGGCCAGCACGTTGGCGTGGTCGGCCGCCGTCGGCCAGCCGTGGCGGCGGAACAGTCCGAGCGCCACGCCCGCGAACACGTCCCGGTGCGCCTGCCGCAGCGCCAGGCCTTCGGCGGTCCCGATGCCGGCACCGGCATGGTCGCGCACCGGGCCCAGCAGGCCCAGGCGCGGCGCGCCGCCTTCGGTGGGCAGGTTCACCAGCAGCGCGTCGCGCGCCAGCTCCGCCAGCGGCTTGCGCACGGAAGACATGCCCGACACCGCCTGCGCCTGGTCCACCGTGAAGCCGCCGCGGAAGACCGAGAGCGCGCGCAGCAGCTGACGCGCCGGCGGCGAGAGCAGGCGCCAGCTGAGGCCGAGCGCCATGTCGATCGAGTCGTGGCGGTCGCCGCGCGCGATGGCGCGCTTGAGCAGGCGACTGCCGCGCTGCAGTTCGGCCAGCAGCGCCGGCAGCGGGAGCCGGTGCAGCATGGCGCCGGCCAGCTCCAGCGCCAGCGGCACCCCGTCCACCAGGCGGCAGATCTCCACCACGGTGCCGGCGTTGCGTGCGTTGACGCTGAAGTTGGCGCGCACGCCGCGCGCGCGGTCCTCGAACAGCGCCACTGCGGGGTGGGCGGCCGCAGCCTCGGCAGACTCGCCCTTGGGCGGCAACGGCAGCGGGCCATGGGCCACCAGCGTCGCGTCCGCCCGGCGCAGCGCGCGCCGCGTCGTCACCACCAGGTGGGCCTGCGGCAGCTTTTCGAGCAGCAGGTCGAGCAGGGCGTTGCCCACCGGCCCGGCCAGCCGCTCGAAGTCGTCCAGCATCAGCAGCGTGCGCGCGCCCCGCAGCCGGGTGGCGATGGCACGCAGCGGCCCGCCGGCCAGCGGCTGCGCGCCGACCGCCACGCGCACTGCGTCCAGCGCGTCGGCAGTGCTGCGGCAGTCTTCCAGCGCGGCGCGGAAGACCTGCTCGAAGGCGCCGAACTCGGTCTTGCGCGCCTCGGAGACGGTGCGCGACTTGCCCGTGCCCGGCGCCCCGTGCACCACCACCAGCCGGTGGCGGGCGACGAGTTCGCCCAGGCGCGCGATCTCCTCCGCGCGGCCGTAGAAGGCGGTGGTGTAGGCCACGATGCCGCGCGGTTCGTCGGCCGGCGGCGCCTCGTCGTCGTCGTCGAGGCCGAGGCCGAGGCCCTGCTCGAGCGCCTTGTCCACCCGTTCCAGCAGCGACGCCAATTCCTGCCGGCGCTGCTGCACGGCGGGCGTCTCGAACCCGGGCAGCAGCTCGCCGCCGTAGAGGGCGCGCGCTTCGGCCCAGCGGCGCCGGCGCACCAGGGTTTCGAAGCGGTCGACGTCGACCTCGAACGCGGCCGCGTTGAGGCGCAGGCCCGTGCCGTCGTCCAGGATGGCCTGGGCCGGCCGGAAGCCGCGCGGCTCCATCAGCTTGCGGACTTCAGAGACCCGCTTGCTCACGTCATTGCGCAGCCTGGCGTCGGACCTGTCGCTGTTCGGCCAGACCTCGCGCGCGACCTCGGTGCGCGGATGCGCCGAGCGCGGCGCCATCAGCAGGCGCAGCAGGATCAGCTTGTGCGCTTCGTTGAGGTGCTGCGCGACTTCGAGGTCGCCGTTGCGGATCTCCAGCGTGCCCAGCAGGCGCACGCGCCACAGGCCGCCGGCGCGGGGCGGCGGCAAGGGCGGATCGTCGCGCTCGGCGTCCGGCATCGGGGTGGGGCGGCGTGGCGCCGCGGAGTGAGGGCCCGGATCAATGTAGGCCCTGCCCCGCGGCGCCACGCGATTCACCCACTGCCTTTCCACGCCTTCCCCCCGATCGCTTGCAGCGGCACGCGCAAGCCGCTAGGGAACCCCGGCCTCAGTTGCCGGTGATGACCGCGCCGTTGAGCCGGATCACCATCGCCTGGCCGCCGGCGGAGTCCTTCACCGGCGTGCCGTAGCCCTTCAGCAACCACTGCGTGTTGCCGCCGCTCGTGTAGCGGCAGGCGGTGAAGGTGCCGGCCGGCACGGTGACCGACTCGAAGCCGTCGAAGGTGGTCGCCGCCACGGTGGTGGTGTGGGTCGCGGTGGTGGCCGGCTGCACCACGCCGTCGATGTTGGCGACGGTGGTGTCGATCAGGGTCACGCTGTGGGCGGGTGCGGTCGCGCCGGGCGCCAGCGAGAGCTCGGTCAGCACCGACGGCGTGACGTAGACCGAATGGGTGCTCGTCGAGGTGGTGCCGACGCTGCTGGTGCTGTCGCTGCCGTAGGCGGTGACGGCGCCGGTGCCGGCGTCGACGCTGGCGTACAGGTGCGCGTCCAGCGTGGCCGTGAGCAGCGGTGTCTGCACGCGCACCTCGGTGACCGCGTGGCCTTCGAAGCTGGTGGCACCCACCACGGTGGTCACGGTGTCGCCGGTGGAGGGCGGCACCGCGTTGGCGTAGGTAGTCCGCACCTCGGTGCCGGCGGGTTGGGACCAGGGGGCGCAGGCGCTGGAAGCGGCCGCGGTGCCACCACCACCGCCGCCACCACCGGTCAGGCCGGTCACGGTGAGCTTCGCGGGGTCGCCGGCCACCGAGCCGTAGGAGTTGGTGACGATCACCGAGTAGTAGCGCCCGTTCTCCGCCGCCCCGGCGCTGCCGACGGTGTAGCTGGCGCCGGTGGCGCCGGGGATCTCGGTGAACACCGCGCCCAGCGTGGGCGCGCTCAGCCACTGGTAGACCAGCGGCCCGTTGCTGGCCACCACGGTGAAGGTGGCGCTGCCGCCGGCAGCCACGGTCTGCGCCGCCGGCTGCGTGTCGATGACCGGCGCCGTGGCCGATGGCGGCGACACCGGCGGAGGACTGGACACCGTGACGGGCACCACGCCGTCGACACCGCCGCCACCACAGCCTGCCACCAGGGCCGCCGCGCACAACAAACCGAGGGGCAAGGACCTGCGAACGTTCATGAACACCTCCTGCGTTGGACCGGGTGGCCGTCGGGCCACCCGTTGCAGGGGCATCGTGCTGGCGGGGTTCCGGCGGATTTCCGCCGCGTCCGCCGGCGCGCCCGCCGGCGCGCCGTTACCAGGCCGCTTCGCGCTCCGGCGTGGCGCCGATGCGGTGGATCGAGAGGTCGGCGCCCTCGTGCTCTTCCTCGGCGCCCAGGCGCAGGCCCACCGTGAGCTTGAGCGCGCCGTAGACGACGAAGCCGCCCACCAGCGCCCAGCCCACGCCGAGCGCGGTGCCGATCAGCTGCGCCGCCGGCGCCACGCCGCCGGCACCGCCCAGCGCCGGCAGGCCGAACACGCCGCACGCGATGCCGCCCCAGGCGCCGCACAGGCCGTGCAGCGGCCACACGCCGAGCACGTCGTCGATCTTCCAGCGGTTCTGCGTGAGCGTGAACAGGGCGACGAAGATGGCCCCCGCCACCCCGCCCACCACCAGCGCGCCGGCCGGGTGCATGACGTCGGAGCCGGCGCACACCGCCACCAGCCCGGCGAGCGGGCCGTTGTAGGCGAAGCCGGGGTCGTTGCGTCCCATCAGCACGGCCACCAGCGTGCCGCCGACCATCGCCATCAGCGAGTTCACGGCGACGAGGCCGGAGGCCTTCTCGAGCGTCTGCGCGCTCATCACATTGAAGCCGAACCAGCCCACGACCAGGATCCAGGCGCCGAGCGCGAGGAAGGGAATGCTCGAAGGCGGGTGCGCACTGATCGCGCCGTCTTTCCGGTATCGGTTGCGGCGCGCGCCCAGCAGCAGCACCGCGGCCAGCCCGATCCAGCCGCCCACCGCGTGCACCACCACGCTGCCGGCGAAGTCGTGGAACTCGGCGCCGGTGGCGGCCTTGATCCAGGCCTGCACGCCGAAGCGGCCGTTCCAGGCCAGGCCCTCGAACAGCGGGTACACCAGCCCCACCAGCGCCGCCGTGGCCGCCAGCTGCGGGCCGAAGCGCGCGCGCTCGGCGATGCCGCCGGAGACGATGGCCGGAATCGCCGCCGCGAAGGTGAGCAGGAAGAAGAACTTCACCAGCTCGTAGCCGTTCTTCGCCGCCAGCGTCTCGGCGCCGGTGAAGAAGCTGGTGCCGTAGGCCACCGTGTAGCCGACGAAGAAGTAGGCGATGGTGGAGATGGCGAAATCGACCAGGATCTTCACGAGCGCGTTGACCTGGTTCTTCTTGCGCACCGTGCCCAGCTCCAGGAAGGCGAAGCCGGCGTGCATGGCCAGCACCATCACGGCGCCCAGCAGGATGAACAGGGCGTCGGCGCCCTGCCTGATCGAATCCACTTGTCTTGCCCTCCAGCGTGCACCACCCCGTTCGGGCGGCGCACCAGGGGCGCAAGAACCGTTCCCGCTTGGTGCGTGGCGTGCCGGCTTGGTGCGCACCGCGAACGGTCATCGGCACGCCGAAGTGGTGCCTTCAGGCACCAAGACAATGCGCCTCAGCGCAGGAAGCCCACCCCGCGCCGCTGCCGCACCTCGGGCTTGACCCGGTGCTCGCTCTCCAGCTGGGAGAGGAATTCGTCGGGCTCGAAGCCGGTGCCCAGGATGTCGACCTGCCGCTTCACGGCCGCGAAGTCGCCCGGCACCAGCTGGTCCAGCGCGGCCAGCCGCTGCCGGTGTTCGGGCGTCAGCGCGGCGGCGTCGCCGCCCAGCGCCTCGGCCGTGAACATGCGCAGCCGCTGCTCGGGCTGGAGCACGTGGAAGCGGATCTTGAAGGTGAAGCGGCGCAGCGCGGCTTCGTCCAGGTCCTCGAACAGGTTGGTGGTGCACACGAAGATGCCGGCGAAGCGCTCCATGCCCTGCAGCATCTCGTTGACCTCGCTCACCTCGTAGTGGCGCTCGGCCATGCGGCGGCTGCGCAGGAAGCTGTCGGCCTCGTCGAGCAGCAGCACCGCGCCTTCGGTCTGCGCCTCCTCGAACATGCGTGCCATGTTCTGCTCGGTCTCGCCGACGAACTTGCTGGCGATGTCGCTCGCCTGGCGCACCATCAGCGGCCGGCCGAGCGCGGCCGCGATGTGCTCGGCCAGCGCCGTCTTGCCGGTGCCCGGCGGGCCGTGGAAGCACAGCGTGCCGTGGCCGCGCCGCGCCAGCGCCTCCACGATGCGTGGCACCTCGAAGCGGCATTCCACGTTGAGCAGCGACAGGTCGTAGTTGGTGACCACCGGCCGCGCGCCGCGCTCCTGGCCCTGCGTGCCCAGCGCGCGGTCGGCGTTGGCCAGCTGGCGCTGGATCAGCGCCTCGGCGTCGGCGCCGCCTTCGCCCGCCAGCTGCGCGAAGCGCACCGCGGTGCGGATCTGCGCCGGCGTGAGCGCGCGCCGCTCGGCCAGCTTCGCGGCGAAGTCCTCGCTCACCGCCGCACCTTCCAGCGCACGCCGCACCAGCCCTTCGCGCGCGCCCGGCGGCGGGCTCTTCAGCAGCAGGTGGTACTGGAAGCGGCGCCGGAACGCGGGGTCGATCTGCTCGATGCGGTTGGTCACCCAGATCACCGGCACCGGGTTGGTCTCCAGGATCTGGTTCACCCAGGCCTTGCCGCTCACGCTGCCCGAAGGCTGCGCGTCGCTGCTGTCCAGGCGCGCGATGAGCTGCGCCGCCTCGGTGCTGATGGGCGGGAAGACGTCTTCCACCTCGTCGAACAGCAGCGCCACGCCGGGGCTGCCCTTCAGGAACACCTGGCTGATCTGCAGGCTGCGGTAGCGGTCGCGGCCGGAAAGGCTGTTGCCGTCGCGGTCGGCGTATTCGACCTCATAGAGCTCCAGCCCGGCGGCGGCGGCGCAGACCTTCGCGAGCTCGGTCTTGCCGGTGCCCGGCGGGCCGTAGAGCAGCACGTTGACGCCCGCCTCCTTGCGCGCGGCGGCGTTGCGCAGCATGGCGGTGAGCACCTGCGCGTCGTCGGCGACGAAGCCGAAGTCGGCCGTGGTCAGCTCGCTCTTGGTGGCAGGCCGCGTGAACACCGCCATCAGGTCGTTCGGGCCGCGGTATTCGCGCATCAGCACCGGCGGCAGCTGCTCGCTCACCTTCATGAGGTCGGCGAGGTCGGTGATGTTCTGCTCCGAGATCAGGTTCTCGACCATGCCGATGCGTTCGAGCCGGCTGCCGGCGCGCAGCGCCTCGGCCACCTCGCTGGCGTCGACGCCGGCGACGGCGGCGATGGCGGCATAGGCCTCCTGCGCGTTGCTGACCTTGAACTCGACCAGCAGGCCGCGGAGATCACGCTGGTAGCGCGCCAGCGTGCCGTACAGCAGCAGCGCGCGTTCGGCCGGGTTCAACTGCAGCAGGCCGGCGAGCGCGTCGATGTTCTTCTGCACCAGCGTGCTCTGCTTCTTGAGCCGCCGCTCCAGCCATTCGCAGGTGGCGCCGAGCACCGCCAGCAGGTCCTTGGGTGCGTCCTTGATGTATTCGTCGATGTAGAAGAAGAGCGTGCCTTCCTCGTAGGGGCCGCGCCAGGGCCCGTAGCGCTGCACGAAGGCCTCGTCGGCCAGCGCCTCGTGGCCGCGCCACTGCGGGTTGCCCTTGCAGCGCTGATTCAGGAAGGCGCGCAGCCGGCCCAGCACCGGCAGCGGCCACACCAGGTGGCGGCCGGTGAGCGAGAGCAGGCTGTTCCAGTCGCGCCGCAGGTTGAAGCGGCCGGCCTGGCGCAGCGTGAGCGTGAGCACGAAATGCGAGCACAGCGTGTCCAGCACCGGGGCTTCGTTCAGCCCCGGCGACAGCACGGCTCGCGCTTCGACTTGCCCCTTCGCCATCCTTCGGTTGCGCCCCGGTTGCGACTTCCGCGATTCGACCTTTGCGCCTCATCTTGGCGCAGGGCCGCCGGCTAGGCAAGGGGCGGGATTCTCGGGGGCCTCAGTGCAGCGCCAGCGGCTGCCGGCCGAGCGCGGCGTAGCGCTCGATCAGGGCTTCGAAGTCTTCCTGCGTGGGTTCTGATTGCATGAGCGCCTGCACGCCGGCCTTGAAGCTCTCGGCGACCGCGCCTTCGATGAAGATGTCCTGGCGCGCCAGCTTGTCGACGATCTCGTAGCCGCCGCGCGCAGGCCTGTCCTCGGCCACCGACCAGTCCAGCTGGACCACGGTATAGCTTTCGGAGTCGTAGAGCATCTGCATGGCGTCGGCATCCCTTCTGACCGGAAGCTGGCGCCGGCGGGGCCGAAATCAAGGCCGGTCGAGCAGGAACTCGCTCGAGTCGCCGCTGGTGGGAATGGCCAGCCGAAGCTTCACCGGCAGCCAGTGGCGCTGCGGGTCCAGCCAGACGTCGACCTCGGTGTCGTAGGGCTTGCGCGGCTGACGGCGCAGGTGCAGCGCGCCGGCCACCGGGCCGGCCGGCAGGTCCAGCGACTCGCGCTCGCCGGTCTCGAAGGTCCAGAGGTCGGCGTCGCCGCGCGCGCCGACCACGAACATCGTGATGCGCCCGCCCGCCGCCGCCTGCCGCAGCGGGTCGGCGGCGACGATGGCGGCCAGCTGCAGCATCCAGCTCAGCCGGTCCTGCGCGCCGGCCACCAGCGGGTACTCGACCGAAGGGCCGGAGAAGGTGATGCGGCCCTGGTCGCGCCGGAAATGCGCCGCCTGCGGCGAACGGCGCAGCCGCTTGTCCAGGAAACGCTCGGGCGCCAGCCCGGCGGCGTCGAAGCGGCCCTGGCTGGTCCAGGAGATGACCGGCAGCGCGAACGCGGTCGCCTCCAGCGTCGCCTCGTAGCCTTCGGCCGCGGGCTGCCAGACCAGTTCGGCGCTGCCGCGCAGGCCGCCGCGGCGCATCTCGAAACGCAGCCGTGCCGCCGGCGGCGGCTGGGTGGCGTAGGTCGGCGGGGCGAGGCCGCCGCCTTCGCTGGCAGCCGACGGCGCCACGCCGGACGCCGCGGACTCGGCCGCGACGAACCTCGACGGCAACGGCTTCGGCGCCGCC
>CAYVXO010000186.1:0-11748 GCA_964454485.1 uncultured Rubrivivax sp. | reverse complement strand
TCATCGCCACCGCTTTGACCGCATCGGCAATGGCGCGCTCGTCGGCCGGCAGCAGCGGCATGGCCGGCGTGGCGATGCAGGTGCGGATCAGCTGCTCCCAGAACTGGATGCGCGCCGGTGTTGGCTCGCGCTGCAGCGGGTTGCAGCCGGTGGGCTTGCCGGCTTCGAGCGTGAAGTAGCGGCCCCCCAGGGCGCGGATCGCGATCTCGCAGCCGCGGTCCAGGTCGAACAGCACGAGCCGCGGTGCAGGGTTCCACTTGCGCGTCAGCGTCAGCAGGAACATCTCCAGCGTCGTCTTGCCGACGCCGGTCGAGCCGATGATCAGCGTGTTGCCCGGCAGCTTCTTGTCGGCCGAGTCTTCGCCATCGGGGCTGCTGTGCAGGTTCAAGTAGAAGGGCTGGCCCGAGGGCGTGCGCAGCAGGGCCAGCGCTTCGCCCCACGGATTGCCGTCGCGCTTGCCGCGGGCGAAGTTGTGCCCACTGGACAGCGCCGCGAAGGCCCGCGAGCTGAGCTTGGCATCCCTGGGGCGCCACTGCCAGTTGCCTGGCATCTGCGCGAACCAGGCGGCATCGGCCACCAGGTCCACCGGGGACATCTGCAGGCTGGAGGCTTCGCCGACGGCACCGATGGCCTGGGCTGCGCGTCGGCCAGCATCGGCCACATCCTCGCCGAAGACGACCAGGCTGTAGTGGTACCAACCTTGACCGGCGCGCGCCATGCCGTGGTGCGACCTCGTTGCCGGTGCGGCTGGAGCAGCGCGACTGCGGCAGGGAGGGCGCGGATTTGGCTGCCAGGCGACTGTTGTCGAGCGTCGCGGTGGACTTACGACAACGGCCGTGGGTGTTGCTACGCCTCTTGTTCTGCGCGATCCAGAGGTCGGGGACTGCGATCGGCTTCAACTCCCCCTCTGCCACGCCTGACGCCGTGAACGCGAGCCTGCCTATCGGGCGTCGGTCAGCAGCAGGTTCTTTCGCCGACGCTCTTCGTTGGCGTCGACCGTGCACGGCTGCGCCTCCAGCACCGCTACATAGTCCGATGGCAAGACATGTTCGCGGGCACCAGCGACGACGAGCGCCTTGTACCAGTCATAGGGAAGGTACGCCGCATCCGTGCGCGTCGCAACATAGGCCTGGGCTGCCAGCGTCGCGCCCCCCCCAAGCAGGACGCTGACCTCGCGACATCCATAGCCGTTACCCAGGCCTTCGGCCTTGTCCAGTGAGTCCTTCTGCGCGAAATCGATCGCGAAGATAACGCCCCAGACACATGCGCCTGGTGTTGCATCCTCCACGACGTTGCATTTGCCCGAACCATCCACGCTGACCTTGTGCCAGCGCAGCGAAAAGCCGGGCAGGCAAGCCCTACCAGCGGGCCGCGCAGAGGGGACCCGCTCGCGCAGCCGGGCCGACAGCATATTCGAACCGTAGGCGAAGTTCAGGAACGTGACCACTTCATCCATGCGCGTTGTTCCCCGCCCCACTGGGCGGAGTCGTTCCGAATCGCGCCGCGTGCGATGCCGAGACGGCCGCCATCACATCGTCAAGTAGCGTTTGGACCTCGGACTCCGTGATGCGAACTTCCCGGCCCTGCCGTTCATGGCCCTGCGAGCGCTCCAGGTACTTGCGGTCTACGACGCCGAGGTTGTGGGTGATCGGATGGCGCTTCTCGAACGCGTCACCGAGGCGATCCCACTCGACAGCTGCAGGGATCTCGATGCCGAGCACATCGGGGAGCAGTTCCATGGTCTTCCGGATGTTCTGGTAGCCGTTGCCCAGCTTGCGAAGGCGCGCTTCGACCTCGGTCTCGGACTCGCCCGACGAGGCCATCCAGCGCCGGCTCAGGGCCTTCATCGCCGCCTCGAAGAGCGAGACGGCATCCTCCAGGCAGTTCTCCAGGTCCTTAGCAGCAACACGCGGCCCAAGCGCTTGCCGCCTGCGCTCCATATCGCCCACCATGCTTCGCGTCACAGCGAGCTCGGCCTGCACGTGGGTCAGGAAGATGTCCTCGCCACAGTCGGCACACCAAGTGGCGAGCCCAAACACCGTGTGGTCGAGCGCGCAGTGCGGGCAAACCACATCCCGCCTCACCTCATCCTCGTAGGGACGACGAACGCTGGGTAAGGTCCCTGGCTTGTAAGTCATAGTCATCGACAGCATCCCGCCGCCGAATGCGCGCTTGCCGCTCGGCCCGATGCCAAGCGCATCCTTGACAATGCCGTCGAGTCCCTTGTGGGCCTCTCGCATAGCTAGGTCCTTCGCATAGCGGACCTGTTCGCGTGTTGCGAAATCGTTGGGCGCGGAGTCGTGGCGGCAGTAGGGACAGTACGCGACGGTCATGCCGGCGAGCCCTGTCCCCGGACGCACTTTGAAGTAGGCCGGCGAGCAGCCCGACCTCGGACATTCCCTCGCTATCCGCCCATCCTGGTCGGCCGGCAGCGAGATGTTCATCCGGTACTGGTGATTGCCCAGATCCTGGATGCCCAGCGGCCCACCCGGTCGAAAGAGCTTGCGCGTCATTGCGCCGCCCGCGCGGTCAGCCCGGTGAGCGTTTCGGATCAGCAGATCCCGGATAGGTGCGCTCTTCCTGAATCGTGCCGTTCTGCTTGCGGATCTGGACCGATCCGCCGCCGGTGCCTACAGTCTTCTCCAGTACGCCGCCCTTGAGGGCATCCGTCTTGGTGTCGAACGAGCGAACGACCTGCTTGGCGCCATTGCGCAACTGCCAGGTGTCCTGCGCCTTGTCGTAGCCGAGCGTGAACTTGGGTAGCTTCGCCATCGCAATTCCTTGGTGGAGGTCCAGGAAGCACAGCACATGCGCCTCGTTGGGGTGTCGACAACGAATCGCAAGGATTACTGTAATTGTATCCAGTATGCGAAGCGGCGTGTCAAGCGGCCTGCGCAGGAACGTAGGGTCCGTCGCGCATGGGCCTGAGCCCGCCGACGGGGATGGCGACTTTGAACACTACAAGGTGTGGCCCGCCAGAATCGGGCATGCCGGGAAGACGTGCTCCAGAATCAGCGTGTGAACCCTGGCCCTGGTGACACCGACGCGCAGAATCTTCCTGCTGCGCCAGTACGGAGGCTCGTCGTCCCACCAGACGAAAGACGAAACTTGGCGCTGGCCGTTGTGCCTGCCCTCGCGGATCACGATCACGCCGTCGAACTGCTTGCCTTTCGACTTGTGAATGGTCATGACCTGCACACCGGGCGGATCGTCCACGCCGCCGAGCACTTGATCCTGCGCCAGTGCGATGTCGAGCGCTTCGCGTGCGCCCGTGTAGTGGCCCTCCCGCGCCCAAATCGCACCGAGCCCGGCACTGATCCGCCGGCCACGATTGAAGGCCACCAGGTAGTCCAGGTTCTTGGCAGCAATGAGCAGTTCCTGGTCCCCTGAGTCTCGCAGCAGGCGCTTCACACAGGACCAGTCCTTCGCCGGGTCTCCGGTGAACGGCGTCTGTCGCACTGCATCGATCACGCCAGCCACCGCCTGAACGAACCCGGCGCGAGGCTCACGTCCTTCGCGAACACGCGAGGCCCACAGCCTCCACTGAGCGGCAGCCGCAAGGCCTGCCGCCGCCTTCGAAGTGGCGAGGAGTTCAAGACCGAGTGCGATGTCTCCGCGTCGGGTGGCCTCGTACTTCGGCTCCAGCAAGAAGGCCGCGAATCGGGCCGTCAGCATTGCCTCGGCCTCGTCGAAAGCAAGCTTGTGCCGCACCGGCTTGGGCTCCGTGTTCAGCGCTGCAGAAATCTTTCCCGCCGACGCGCCCGAGTGCGTCAGGATCGCGACGTTGTGGCCATAGCGACCGGTGGCAGCCTTGATGGATCGCTGCAGGATGCCCAGGGCCATTCTCAACGCTGTCTTCTGCGGCCTGCGCCGTGGGTCGTACCCGAACGAAGAGACGCCTGCATAGGGCGCACCTCGGGCGCGACCCGCAAGGATGTCTTGCCCAAAGACCGCTATCTCGGTGCCGCCGCTTCGATGGTTCTGGCCGCCGAGGTCGATCTCCAGCGGAGCCAGCGTCTGCCGGATCGCATCTACTCTCTCAGGACCGATGCCCGGCAGATAGTCAAAGATCTGCTGGTCCAGATCGGCGAGGCAGACGATCTGCGCAGTGGCGGACAGCAGGTCGATGCACCGCCAGGCATGTGCGTCGGTGTCCTGCGCCTCGTCGACGATGATCAGCGGGTGGCGTTGCGTGATCAGCCTGCGGATGTGCTGGCTTTGGGTGAGCAGCGCCTGGGCATTACGTGAGAAGAGGTCGAACGCGATACGCCCGTCCTGCCGGAACATCTCCTCGCGTCTGGCAAGCCACGCGCGCCAGTCGGCGTTCTGCTCGTTCCGTTCGCGCGCTCTGATGGATCCGTATTCCACCTGCTCGTCTTGGGGCAGCAGGATTCGCAGCTTGCGTGGAGCGCCCAGAAGATAGGCATGGGCCGACAGCAGCGTCCAGAAGAACGAGTGGAAGGTCTGCATGCTCAGCTGACTTCGCTGGGCCCTCGGAACCTCCTGCTTCATCGCCTCGCCCAGCCTCGCGACGGCCGCCCGCGAGAAGCTAAGGAACAGCACCGACTGCCCGGGATCGAGACCGGCGTTGATCCGGACTACGGCCTTTTTCAGCGCGATCGTCGTCTTGCCACTGCCCGGACCACCAAGCACCAAGGCATGCCCTTGGTAGTCGAGCAGGCTCTGCCTCAGCTCGCAGATTTGCACGGCGATCGACCCAGTTAGGCTGGTGCGCCGCCAGCGGCCGGAGGAACTGCATCGGCAGGTTCGGGGGTCGCCGCCGCTTCGATGGGCTTCGGGAAGGCCGCATAAATCGGCGCGAGGAAGGCGGTCACGGTGGCTGGCAGTTCGTGCACTTCGCACCCGTCCAGCAACCTGGCAGCCCACCCGCCGCCCTTGTGACCCTTGAGGGCGGACATCACCAATCCGCGCACGACATCATCGGCGGGTCGCGCCGCTGGGACGACGAAGTTGCCGCAGTCGCCGGTTTCACGCAAGTCGTCGAGGAACGACCACTGCCGATCGACGGGCACCTCCGCGACGACGAGTGCCTCGAAGCCGGCGTACTGGTGCTCGAAGTCGATGTCGTACGCGTCGACCAGTTGCTGCTTCTTCGGAGCCGATCGCGCAGCGAGGTCGTAGAAGCCGAAGGTCTTCAGGCCCAGGCTCTTGAAGAAGCTACCGAACTTGGGCATCTGACCCTCGGACTCGGCATCAAAGAAGGCGACACCTGATATGTCCAGCGGCTGCAGGTCAACATTGGCCTCCTCCATCTTCCGAGCCACAACGGGCAAGGCGTTGAACTCAGTCAGCCCCTCGACGACGATCGCGCCTTTGCCGAGCATGCATTCGGTCAGGCCTCGACGGGCGTACCTGCGGAAGTCGTTGCCCTTGAGGCCGGAGGAATCCGAAACGAGCCTGCCGACCACGCTGGAGTCTGGTCCTCGCGACAGGAGAAGCGTCTGCTCCGGCTCGAATCGTTCGATGACGAACGGCGAATGCGAGGTGGCGAATGCCTGCGTCGTCTTCTGCAGCAAGTAGTCCGCGATGCGGCGCTGTGTGTGCGGGGGCAGCGCAATCTCGGGCTCCTCCATCGCAAAAATGACCGAGGACGGCTTTAGCTCGGCGATGAACGATAACAAGGCCAGCACCAGGACGTTGAGCGTACCGGTACCGACCTGCTGGAAAGGAACGGGCTGCTGATCCTGCGAAATGGCCAGGAAGAAGGCCATAGTCTTGCGCAGGTGCTCCCGGGTGAGCTGCGAGACGTGCAGCTTTGTCGTGCGCCCCGGAACGTCTGTAGCGATGTACTTGCCGAGCCTGGCTTCGATCGACTGCAAGACTGGCTGAAGGTTGGTGGCGTCCCGTTCAATGTCCAAGCCACGCAGGCGCTCGATGGCCTTCTCCCACAACCCAGCGCGCGTGCCCCTGAGCCGCAAGATGACATCGAGGAGGGAGCCGCGCTCGAGGCTGAGGGCTCGGGATCCGGTCCGAACAGCGCGGAGGTAGAGGAAGCCGAACAGGCGCTTAATGTCCTTGCCAACCCGATCCAGCTCATCGGGTTCGGCGTTCGGGCTATGGGTGAAGTAGGTCTGCGCCTCGAACTCGTCTTCCTCGGCGTTGTACTTGGCGAGCGTCTCCAGGCGAAGGCAGCTGACGACGCCGGGCGGGTTGGCCTCGGCAGCCTCGCCGGGACCGAGCACACGGCGTTCAACGGTGTTCCAGAACTCCAGATGCTGCCCGCAGCGGTTCTCGACCTCGGCGCTGATGTCGACCAGGACTATCGCGATCCGGATGGGAATCGGTGTCGCCTCGCCGCCTTCCTCAGCGGGTGGCTGGAGGTATTTGGCGTTGTGGAAGTCGAACTCCTCGACCGGCGGGAACCGCGAGATTCGGTCCGGTCCGAGCACAAGGTCGAGTGCCTCGCAGAGCGTGCTCTTGCCGACGTTGTTCGGGCCGACGAGCAATGTGTGACCGTCGAACTGGAGGTCCGCAGACTTGATGCCGCGGAAGTTCGCGATGCTGAGTTGGACGACCTTCATGGTTCTTCTACTCCCCCTTCCTGCGCGCATTTTGGCGGGGAGGGCAGCGAAACCCAAGGACCGCTTGGTGCGAGCTAGTGTGAGCTCGGTTCGCAGAGGCGACGGACTGCAATCGTTGAGTTGCTGCGGCTATGGTCGGCGCCGCGAAGTGCGGCAACGGGTCTAGAAAGCCAAATCAAGCCGACGAGAAGAGGTTGCAGAGTGCTCGGCATGCAGCGCGGAGCGGCGTCGCGCTACAGTCGAGCCAATGAACAGTAGCCAGCGAATCGCCTGTTTCAGACCTGACGGTACTTTGGACGGTAAATCGCCGGTTCGAGCCCTTGGCTCCCTCGGCTATTGATCATTGAGTGGGAGTGACGGCTGCCAAGAGGCGGTTCCACTTCAATGGATTGCGACGGCTCGCCGATGCTGCGATGGCATGCCGAGCGGCCCGGAGCATCTACGAACGCGGGCTTGGCGAGGCCCGCACGCGGGGCGCTGGCCACGACTTCGGCAACGTGCTCGTAGCGCGTGGCGCGGTCGGCCCTCGAGCGCATCTCGACCGCAGAGCCGCCACGTCGAACAAGCTCGGCCAGCCGCGCACCCAGTTCGGTTGGCCCCACCCTGGCTCCATCGACGAACAGGCCACCCTTGGCGTCCACGGCCACCTGGACCGATGTCGGCTTGTCGTGCAGCTTGCTGGCGTCCACCTTCGGCAGGTCCTGGTGGAACGGCGGCGCGGTGCTGATAACGATCGCCAGCAGCACCGGCATCGCGTCCACCAGCGGCGTGGTGTCGATCTCCACCGTCGGTGGGCTCGGCGGCAGCCTGTTGCCCTGCGAGTACGGCGTGCGCGGCGAAGCCAGAAGGCGGTAGGGAGGAGTTCCGAGGGGTTTCCCCCGGGTCGGGACCAAGCCGTGGCCCCTTGCGCGACATGAGTCTGTCTCGCCGGTCCATCAGGACTTGCGCCGTGTCGGGGTCCAGGCACCGAGGGAGGTCTAACATTTGAACTTCGTCCATTTCGAGGAGAGCACATGAAGAGACTGAATCGGCTGTTCGCGTTGACCGGCCTGGCGCTGATGGCGCAGCTTGCCTTCGCGCAGACCACGGTGAAGGAGCCGTGGGTGCGCGGCACGGTCGCGAAGCAGAAGGCCACGGGCGTTTTCATGCAGATCACTTCCACCCAGGGAGGCAAGCTCGTTTCGGCCCAATCGCCGGTGGCCGGCGTCGTCGAGATCCACGAGATGGCGATGGAAGGCGACGTGATGAAGATGCGCGCCGTCCCCGGCCTGGAACTGCCGCCAGGCAAGGCCGTCGAACTCAAGCCGGGGGGCTACCACGTCATGCTGATGGAACTGAAGCAGACGTTGAATACGGGCGACACCGTGCCCGTCACCCTGGTGATCGAAGGCAAGGACGGCAAGCGCGAGACCGTCGAAGTCAAGGCACCCGTGAAGGCGCTCGGCTCGAGCAAGCCCTGAAGCTGCGCAACGTTCAGCTCCGCCGGCGCGGCGCCAGGGCGTCCCGCAGGCGGGCCAGGCCCAATCGCTGCTGCTGCCAGAAGCCTTCGCCGTAGCTTCGACCGCCCCAATGGAGCCACTGGTCGGCAATGCAGGTGGCCCCGTAGTGCCGGTCGAAACGGGCGGTTCCGAAGAGCATGTCCCAAAGCGGGAAGAGAACCGCAAAGTTGTGTGCCTGCGGGTCGGCGGGCAAGGCCTGAGCGCCCCCATCGCCGGCAGCGTGGTGCAGCCGGTGGAAGCGCGGGCTGACGAGCACACGATCGAGCACGGTGCCGAACCCGATGTGCGCCTTGGCATGCGCCAGGCCTTCGAGCATCCGGGTGGCGACGACGAGCGCGAAGCAGACTTCGACCCAGGACCGCTTGCCCTGGATCGCAAAGGCGTGGGAGATGGCCGGAGCGATCGCTGCCATCAGGATCGTCAGGATGGCGAACCACGAGGTCAGGACACGAGCGGCACGCCTCGGACGCTGCCTTCTTGCAGCTGCGAAGACGCAGGCGGCTGCGGAAGAGGGCGGGCAAGCGGAGTCGTGATTCCGTCAATGTCACCAAGTGAATGAAGGCCGGCGCAGAATTCCCCGCATGAAACTGCGCGCCACTACCATCGCGAGCCTGGCGATGCCGGCAGCGCTGCTGGGCCTTGCCGGCTGCGGCAGCGGTGGCGACGCCGCCGTCGACACGCCGCCCGACGTGCAGGCGCGCGTGGTCGCCGCCACCGACACGGCCAGCGGCAACGCGCTGTGCACCAGGATCGCGCCTTTCTACTGGGAGATCGGCGACGCCTCGGCGGCGCGTGCCTCGGGCCAGGTCGGCGGCACCGCCTACGGGCCGAATACGCGCATCGGCATCGCCTCGGCGTCCAAATGGTTCTACAGCACCTACTGGGTGCAGCGCACCAACGGCGCGCTCTCGGATTCGGACATCCGCTTCTTCAACTTCCAGAGCGGCTACACCTACTTCAGCGAGCCGCCCGGCTGCACCGGCGAGCCGAGCGTGGACGCCTGCCTGGCCCAGACCGATTCGGGCGGCCACCGTTTCGACGCCCAGGACCCGGCCACCGTGGGCCGGTTCGACTACGGCGGCGGTCACATGCAGGTGCACGCCAGCCAGAACGGCCTGGGCGCGCTCGACAATGCCGGCCTGGCGGCCGAGATCCAGCGCCCGCTGGGCAGCGACATCGCCTTCGTGTACACGCAGCCGCAGCTGGCCGGCGGCATCGCCACCTCGGCGGCCGACTATGCGCGGCTGCTGCGCAAGATCCTGGGCGGGCAGCTGGTCATGCGTTCGGCGCTCGGCACGCACCCGGTGTGCGTGGACCCGGCCACCTGCCCGACGGCGGTGTTCACGCCTTCGCCGCGCGGTGAGCAGTGGCATTACTCGGTCGGCCACTGGGTCGAGGACGACCCCACGGTCGGCGACGGCGCCTTCAGCAGCCCGGGCGCGTTCGGCTTCTACCCGTGGATCGATGCCGGCAAGACCTGGTACGGGGTGCTGGCCACGCTCAACGTGGGCGGCGCGATCGACTCGGTCAGGTGCGGCCGCCTGATCCGCAAGGCCTGGCTCACCGGCACCACGCAGTAGCGGGTTTCGTTCGGCTGTCGGAACGGATACGGGCCGACAGCGTTTGTTTACGAATGGTTCACGCGGTGCCGACCAGGGCTCGGGATAATTCCGGCATGCTGCAAAGCCGCACTGCCGCCCTGGGTTGCCTGGCCGCCATCTTGGCGGCCCTGACCGGCTGCGGCGGGGGTGGCGGTTCGGCCGATCCGGCCTTTTCGCCGCCTTCGCCCAGTCCTTCCCCGAGCCCGTCGCCCAGTCCTTCGCCGAGCCCGTCGCCGAGCCCCTCGCCCAGCCCGTCGCCGAGTCCATCGCCGGCGCCGTCGCCCGGACCCAGCAACGCCCAGCGCAGCGCTGCGGCGCAGGCGACGGCCAGCACGAGCCCCGAGTGCACCGCCATCCAGCCCTTTTACTGGGAGGTGGGCGACGCCAACGGCGCGGCCGCTTCCGGATCCACGGGCGACGGCAGCATCGGGACCAACGACGTGATGTCGATCGCCTCGGCCTCCAAGTGGCTCTACAGCAGCTACTGGGTGCAGAAGGTCGGTGGCCCGGCCGGGCTGAGCGCGAGCGACCTCCAGTTCTTCAACCTTCAAAGCGGCTACACCGACTTCTCCAGCTGTTCGGCAGGCCGCACCGGCACGGTCGCCGAATGCCTGGATCTGCCTTCGTCGGGCGGCCAGACCAACGGCACGCTGGAGCCCTCGACCGTGGGCTTCTTCGACTATGGCGGCGGCCACATGCAGAAACACGCCGCGCTCAACGGCCTGGGCGGGCTGAAGAACGGGCCGCTCGCTGACGAGATCGTCGGCCAGATCGGCACCGAGATCCGGCTCGCCTATTCCGAGCCGCAGCTCGCCGGCGGGGCCGTCATCTCGGCCGCCGAATACGCCAAGCTGCTGCGCAAGATCGTCGGCGGCCAGCTCGCCATGCACGACGCCCTGGGCGTGCACCCGGTGTGCACCGACACCACCGGCAGCGTCTGCCCGACGGCGCTGTCCAGCCCGGCGCCGCGCGGCGAGCAGTGGCACTATTCCATCGGCCACTGGGTCGAGGACGACCCGGTGGTCGGCGACGGCGCCTTCAGCAGCCCCGGCGCCTTCGGCTTCTATCCCTGGGTGGACGCGAGTCGCCACTGGTACGGCATCGTCGCCCGCACCGACCCGCTCGGGGCGCTCACCTCGGTCTACTGCGGGCGCCTGATCCGCAAGGCCTGGCTCTCCGGAACCGCCCAGTAGCGCACGCACGCGCCGCCGTGGCGGGCAGCGAGATCGGCACAATCGGGCGCATGGACGCCGATGCCGACGAACAGCGCCAGCGCGACGAGGGCTTCATGCGCTTCGCGCTCGACCAGGCGCAGAACGCCTGGCTCGTGGGCGAGGTGCCGGTGGGCGCGGTGGTGGTGCAGCACGGCCCGCGCGGGCCGCAGGTGCTGGCCACCGGCTACAACCGGCCGATCACGACGCACGACCCGACCGCGCACGCCGAAATCGTCGCGCTGCGCCACGCCGCCGCCCTGCAGGAGAACTACCGACTGCCGGACTGCGAGCTGTACGTGACGCTCGAGCCCTGCGCGATGTGTGCGATGGCGCTGATGCATGCACGCCTGGCGCGCGTGGTGTTCGGCGCCTTCGATCCGAAGACCGGTGCCGCAGGTTCGGTGCTGGACCTGTTTGCCCAGCCGCAGCTCAACCACCAGACCGAGGTCGTGGGCGGCGTGCTGGCCGACGCCTGCAGCCGCTTGCTGCGCGACTTCTTCGCCGAGCGTCGGGCGCAGTTGCGCAGCGAACGCGGGCCCTCGGCGCAAGCCCGGGCCGAACGGCAGCCGGCCGAAGCATCGGCTGACGACGGCCATGGCGACCCTGGCCCGGATCGGGCTGCGGCGGCCGGCGAGGCGAACGCCGCGCAGATCATCCAGGCCGACGAGACCATCCCGGCCGGCGAGGCGCTGGAGCTGCCGTTGCCTTCGCAGGACACGCCATGAGCCGAACCGCCGCAGCACACGACGCGCAGCACGCGCAGCAAGCCCAAGAGCCCTCGCTCGGCCTGTTCAGCCCCTCGGGCGTCGTGCTGCGGCCACCGCTCCTGCGCCTCGCGGCGCGGCGCCTGGCTGCGCTCGGCTTCGCCGTGACGATCGACGAGGCTGCGCTG
>CAYVXO010000185.1:0-12080 GCA_964454485.1 uncultured Rubrivivax sp. | reverse complement strand
CGGCCTTCACCCTTCCATCCCTACCTTGCACGGGTCTGGTGCGTCGGCCAGGGGGCCTGGGGCTGGGCTGGCACGGTGCGGCGGCCGGCCGGCGGCCGTGGCCTGCTGCTGCAGCGCGTGCACGTGGCGCGCTTCTTCCTCGATCTCGGCGGTGCTGCGCGCTTCGCGCAGGCGGCGCGCCGTGATGATCTTGAAGAACATGGGCACGAAGAAGATGGCCAGGAAGGTGGCAGCCAGCATGCCGCCCATCACACCAGTGCCCACCGAACGCCGCGCCGCCGCGCCCGCGCCGCTGGAATAGGCCAGCGGCAGCACGCCCAAAATGAACGCGAGCGAGGTCATGATGATGGGCCTAAAGCGCAGGCGCGCCGCTTCCAGCGCCGCGGCCGAGGCGCTCATGCCTTCGCCCACCTTCAGCGAGGCGTATTCGACGATCAGGATCGCGTTCTTCGCCGCCAGGCCCAGCAGCGTGACCAGGCCGATCTGGAAGTACACGTCGTTCGTCATGCCGCGCAGCCACACCGCGGCCAGCGCGCCGAAGGTGCCGAAGGGCAGCGCCAGCATCACCGAAAGCGGCAGCGACCAGCGTTCGTACTGGGCCGAGAGGATGAGGAACACCATCAGCGCGCCCAGCAGCAGGGCCAGGCCCGAGGTGCCGGAGCTGCGCTTTTCCTGGTACGAAGCGCCGCCCCAGTCGAACGTGAAGTCCGGCGGCAGCACCTGGCGCGCGATGCGCTCCACCTCCGCAATCGCCTGGCCCGAGCTGACGCCCGGCGCGCCCTGGCCGAACATCTTCACCGCCGGCAGGTTGTTGAAGCGGTCCAGCATCTCGGGGCCGGTGTCGAACTTCACGCGCGCCAGCGCCGAGACCGGCACCATCTGGCCGCTGTCGGAACGCACCCACATGCGGCCGATGTCGTCCGGGCTCTTGCGGAAGCCGGCCTCGGCCGACATCAGCACCTGCCAGGTGCGGCCGTACTTGTTGAAGTCGTTCACGTAGTAGCTGCCCAGCGTGGCCGAGAGCGTGTTGAACACCTCGTCGATGGGCACGCCCAGCGCCTTCGCGCGCTCGCGGTCCACGTCCACGTACAGCTGCGGCGTGGCGGAGCGCCACAGCGTCTGCACGCCGCCCAGCAGCTTGCTCTGCGCGGCCGCACCCATGAACTGCTGCGACACCTCCGCCAGGCGCTTCGTGCCGCCGTCGCCGCGGTTCTGGATGTACAGCTCGAAGCCGCCCGCGGTGCCCAGGCCGAAGATGGGCGGCGGGTTGAAGCCGAAGACCAGCGCTTCCTTGATGTGGCCGGTCTTCATGAACAGGTCGCCCACCAGCGCCTGCACCGGCACCGGCCGCTCGTCCCAGTGCTTCTGGGTGACGAAGATGGTGGCCGCGTTGTTGCGGTAGCCGCCGCCCAGGAAGTCGAAGCCGGTGAAGGCCACCACGTCCAGGTTGAAGGGGTTGGACTTGATGGCGCCGATCACCTCGCCCACCACCTGGTCGGTGCGCTCCAGCGAAGCGCCGTCGGGCAGGATGACGGCGGCGATGTAGAAGCCCTGGTCTTCCTCCGGCACCAGCGAGCCCGGGGTGATGCGCCACAGCCCCACGGCCAGCGCCACCATGCCGGCAAACAGCAGCAGGCCGATGCCGGCGCGCCGCACCATGAAGCCCACGCCGGCCACGTAGCGGCCCGTCACGCGGCCGAACCAGCGGTTGAAGGCAGAAAACAGGCGCCCCGGGTTCGTGTGCTCGCGCTTGAGGATCAGCACGCACAGGCTGGGGGTCAGCGTCAGCGCGACGATGCCCGAGATCACCACCGCGATGGAGATGGTCACCGCGAACTGGCGGTACAGCTCGCCGGTGAGGCCACCCAGGAAGGCGATCGGCACGAACACCGCGCACAGCGTGAGCACGATGGCGATCACCGGCCCGGAGACCTCCTGCATGGCCTTGATGGCGGCTTCGCGCGCGGCCATGTGCTCCTCGTGCATGATGCGCTCGACGTTCTCGAGCACCACGATGGCGTCGTCGACCACGATGCCGATGGCCAGCACCATGCCGAACAGCGTGAGCGTGTTGATCGAATAGCCCAGCAGCAGCAGGCCGGCCATGGTGCCGATGAGCGAGACCGGCACCGCCACCACCGGGATGAAGGTGGCGCGCCAGTTCTGCAAGAACAGGTAGACGACCAGGATCACCAGCACCATGGCCTCGGCCAGGGTCTTGGCCACTTCCTGGATCGACACCTTGACGAAGCGCGTGGTGTCGTAGGGGATCGAATACGAGACGCCCTTCGGGAACGAAGCCGAGAGCGTCTTCACCGTGCGCTCGACCTCCTGCGCCACGCTCAGCGCGTTGGCGCCCGGCTGCAGGAACACGCCCACCAGCGTGGCCGCCTTGCCGTTGATGCGGCCGACGAAGTCGTAGTCCTTGCTGCCCAGCTCGACACGCGCCACGTCCTTCAGGCGCAGCGCGCTGCCGTCGGGGTTGGCGCGGACGATGATCTCCTCGAACTGGCGCGGGTCCGAAAGCCGGCCCTGGGTGGTGATGGTGTAGACCATCTCCTGGTGGCCGCCGGTGGGCGACTGGCCCACCTTGCCGGCGGCGAACTGCGCGTTCTGCTCGCCGATGGCGCGCGCCACGTCGCCGGTGGTGAGCTTGAGCTGCGCCAGCCGGTCCGGCTTGAGCCAGATGCGCATGGCGTAGTCCTTGGCGCCGAAGATCTGCACGTTGGTGGTGCCGGGCACGCGCTTCAACGCGTCCAGCACGTTCAGCGTCACGTAGTTGCTGATCGTCAGGTCGGACTTGCTGCCGTCGTCGGAGAAGAAGGCCAGCACCTGCAGGAAGGCCGAGGATCCCTTCTCCACCGTGACGCCCTGGCGCCGCACCTCCTGCGGCAGCCGGGTCTCGGCCTGCTTGACGCGGTTGTTCACCAGCTGCGCGGCGTTGTCGGCGTTGGTGCCGATGTCGAACGTCACCTGGATCGTCACCACGCCGTTGGAAGACGAGGTGGAGCCCATGTAGATCATGTGCTCGACGCCGTTGATCGCGTTTTCCAGCGGCGCGGCCACGGTCTGCTCGATGACCTCGGCGCTGGCGCCGGGGTAGACGGCGGTCACGCTCACCACCGGCGGCGCGATCTCGGGGTACTGCGCGATGGGCAGCGAACGCGTGGCCGAAAGGCCGGCGATGACGATGAAGATCGCCAGCACGGCGGCGAAGATCGGCCGGTCGATGAAGAAGCGGGAGAACATGGGGCTGCTCCTCGCCGTCTACTTCGAGGCGGCGGAAGCCGCGGCCGCCGGGGCCACCACGATCGGCGCGCCGGGGAAGAAGATGCGCGCCATGCCGTCGACGATGACCTGGTCGCCGGCGGCGAGCCCTTCGTTCACGACCCAGCGGTCGCCCACCTGTTCGCCCACCTGCACCGGCTTGGGCAGGGCCTTGCCTTCGGCGGCGACGTAGACGAACTTGCCCTGCGGCCCTTCCAGCACCGCGCGCGTGGGCACCAGCAGGGCCTTGGGCAGGACCGCGCCGCTCAGGCGCACGCGCACGAACTGGCCGGGCTTGAGCACGCCGTCGGGGTTGGGCACCTCGGCTTCGGCCTCCACGGTGCCGGTGTTGCCCGAGACCCGGGTGTCGCTGAACAGCAGCCGGCCCTTGCGCGGGTAGACGCTACCGTCGGCCAGCTTGACCTGCACCGTGAAGGCCTCGTTCGGCGGCAGCTGCAGGCGGCCGCTGGCCGCTTCGGCGCGCCAGCGCAGCTGGTCGGTGTCGGCGATGCCGAAGCGCACCTTCACGGGGTCGGTCTGCGTGAGCGTGGTGAGCAGCGTGCCGGGGCCGGAGACGAGCGTGCCTTCGCTCACCTGCGAGCGGCCGACCGCGCCGGCCAGCGGCGATTCCACCCGCGTGTAGCCGAGGTTGAGCGCGGCCTCGGCGCGGCGCGCCTGGGCGCCTTTCAGGTCGGCGGCGGCCACCTGCTCGGCCGAAGTGGCGTCGTCGAACTCGCGCTGGCTCACGGCGCGTGCCTCCCACAGCGGCTTCAGGCGCGCGAGCGTGCGCGTGGCCTGCGCCAGCCGCGCCTGCGCGCCGGCGACGTCGGCGTCGGCCTTGTCGAGCGCGACCTGGAACGGCGCCGCGTCGATGGTGTAGAGCGACTGGCCCTTGCGCACCGAGCCGCCTTCGGTGAAGTTGCGCTTGAGCAGCACGCCGCCGACGCGCGCGCGCACTTCCACGTCGCGCGAGCCGACGGTCTGGCCGACGTATTCGTAGGTCAGCGGCAGGCTGCTGCTGGCCAGCGCCATCACCGCCACCGCGGCCGGCGGCGGGCCGCCCGCGCCGCCGCTGCCACCGGGTTGAGCCTGCGAAGCGTCCGGCCCGCAGCCGGCGAGCAGCAGCGCGGCCGCCACGCTCCCGAGCACCACGGCCGCGCGCAGCGGCGCGCCTTTGGACGAACGGAAGAGCGACTGCAAGCCAAGGCAGTGAGTGGACATTCGACGGACCCTCGATCGGTTATGGAGTCGACCCTTGAAGGCGACATGAGCAGAGTCCTCAGGACTGGCTGCTCGCGCCGCATGGGCCGCTTGTAGGTGCTAACGAGTCTATGGAGTGCGTCATTCCCCCGTGTGACGCGGGGCTGACCTGTTCAGGGATGGACATGTCGGACCGCGGCGACCCGCCGCGAGCCGCAGGGCGCGCCGCAGGTTGCCGCAAGTCGGGACAAGACGACGACGATCGGCGGGGTCGCGAATCGACAGGGGCAGCGCCGTGCGGCGCGCCGGCTCAGCCCAGGCGGCTGAGTTCGCGCAGTCGCTCGGGCGTGGTCGTGGGCAGGCCGAAGAATTCCAGGTAGGCCGGAATCTGCTCGAACAGCATGTCGGTGCCGACCAGGTAGCGGCAGCCGCGCGCTTTGGCGGCCTGCAGGAAGGCGGTCATCTCGGCGCGCATGACCACCTCGCCGACGAAGGCGTGCGGCGGCAGGCGGCTCGTTTCCATCGGCAGCGGGTCGCCTTCGTTCATGCCCAGCGGGGTGGCGTTGACCACGATGTCGTGGCCCGCGGGGTCGTTGCGGCCGGTGCCCACCTCCAGGCGCGGGCAGTGCTGGCGCAGGCGCGCGGCCAGCGACTCGGCGGCGCCGGGGCGCGCGTCGTACAGGTCCAGCCCCGCCACGCCGGCGCCGGCGAGCGACGCGGCGATGGCCGAGCCCACGCCGCCGGTGCCCACCACGAGCGCGCGCGCGCCTTCCAGCGTGCAGCCCTTGCGGCGCAGCGCGCGCACGAAGCCTTCGCCGTCGAAGAGGTCGCCCACCAGGCGGCCTTGCGCGTTGCGCTTCACCGCGTTGCAGGCGCCGGCGATGCGCACCGCCGCCGAAGCTTCGTCCACCAGCGCGGCGGCCGTCACCTTGTGCGGCATGGTGATGAGCGCGCCGGCCACGTTGTGCAGCCCAAACAGCGGGCGCAGGAAGCCGGCGAAGTGCTCGCCTTCGCTGGCCATGGGCACCACCACCGCGTCGATGCCCTCGGCTTCGAAGTACGGGTTGTAGATCAGCGGCGACTTGAAGGTGTGCGTCGGCCAGCCGATGTGGGCGATGAGCGCCGTGGAGCCGCGGATCATGGTCATCTCGGAACCTTCAGGCCGCCTTGCTGCCGAACGCGCGGCTTTCGTTGGCCGCCTTCTGCGCGCGCAGGCGCAGGTATTCGGCGCGTTCCACCGGCTGCGCGCCGGGCTGGCCGAGGTCGTTCATTTGCAGGCGGTAGGTCTCGCGCGCGCTCCAGGCCGCCAGCGCCGCCACCGCGGTGACGGCCAGCGTGATGCTGCCCACGACCACCGGGATGCTGGTCGACCCCGGAGGCGCCACGGTGGCGAACAGCGCCGGCAGCAGGGCGGTGACCATGGTGCCCAGGTTCTGCGAGATGGCCATCGCCGAGACGCGCGTGCGGGTGGGAAAGAGCTCCGGGTAGAAGCTGGGGAACACCGCGTTGTAGCCCTGGTAGACGATGCCCCACATCAGGATCGAGAGCACGATGGCCGCGCCCACGTTGTGCTGGCTGATGGCGTACAGGTAGCCGAAGGAGAGCAGCCCCGAGCCGAGCGCACCGATGATGATGGGCGGCCGGCGGCCGATGCGGTCGGACAGCATGCCCACGAAGGGGATCACCAGCACTGCCACGATGTTGCCGATGACGGGGATCCACAGGTACACGTCCTTCTCGAAGCCGATGCCGTAGCCCGGCTGCACCGCGTAGGCGGCGCCGAAGATGGTGGCGACGACGGGGATCACGTTCATCAGCGCCATGCACACCACGCGCAGCATGTCGCGCCAGTGGCCGGTGATGGCCTGCACCACCGGCGCCTTCGGCACCTGGTGCTGCTGGTTCTCTTCGGCGAAGGCGGGTGTCTCGCTCACCTCGCGGCGGATGTACCAGCCGGCCATCAGCACGAAGAAGCTCAGCAGGAACGGAATGCGCCAGCCCCAGCGGTTGAAGTCGTCGGCGGGCATGTAGTGCGCCAGCGGCAAGAACACGGCGGCGGCCAGGATCTGCCCCGCCTGCACGCCCTGCAGCGTGAAGCTGCTGAAGAAGCCGCGGCGGCCGAAGGGCGCGTGCTCCAGGATCATGGAGCTGGCGCCGGAGATCTCGCCCGCCACCGCGAAGCCCTGCACCAGGCGCAGCAGCACCAGCAGCGCCGGCGCCCAGAGGCCCACCTGGTCGTACGTCGGCAGCAGGCCGACGGCCATGGTGGAGAAGCCCATCAGGAACATGCACACCACCAGCACCTGCTTGCGGCCGTGGGTGTCGCCCCAGTGGCCGAGGAAGAAGGCACCGATGGGCCGCGCCACGTAGCCCACGCCGTAGGTGGCGAGCGAGGCGACGATGGCCACCGTGGCGTTGCCCTTGGGGAAGAAGATCTGCGGAAAGATCAGCGACGCGGCGGTGGCGTAGATGAAGAAGTCGTAGTACTCCAGCGCGGAGCCGATCCAGCCGCTGGCGGTGGCCTTGCGCGTCTGGTGCGAGCCCTGCGGCTCGTGTTCGGTGAGGGTGGACATGGACCTGGTCTCCTGTCGGTGTGTCGTGCAGCCAATCTAGGCGGCGGCTTGGGTTTGTCCCAGCCCTGGACGGCATCGGATGGTCGATGATCGAGCGCGCCCGATCGCAGAGCGATCGTTTTAGGTGAAAACCCTGGACCCAGGCCCGCCGGTGGAGACCGACCGCTCGCTGCTCAGAAGAGGCTTCGGCCCGCGCTCAGAGGTAGTCCTCTTCGCGCTGGTGCCGCACCGCCAGCACCACGACCTTGGAGGCGCTGACGATCTCGTACAGCGCGACGTAGCCGGTGCTGCCGAAGGGGATGACGAGTTCCCGTTGAAGGGGGTTCTGCGCCGCCTTGCGGAAGCTGAACGGCGTGACCGCCAACTGCTGCGCCGCCGTGGTCCGGATGGTGTCGATGGCGGCCTGGGCGTGGTCCAGGTCGGCGGCCGTCTCGGCGCGGTCGAGCAGGAAGTCGAAGAGTCGTTCCAGGTCCGCCTCGGCCGTGGGCGACAACTGGACGACGAAGCTCATCGGCCGAGCTTCTTGCGCTTCGCGTCGAGCTTGGCCTGCAGCCGGTCCAGCACCTTCTCCACCGGCACCGCAACGCCGGTGCGGTGGTATTCCTCCGAAGCGGCCAGTGCGCGCGCGTGGAAGTCGGCCTGCACGCGCCTGAAGGCGATGGCCTTGCGGACCGTGGCCTCGACGAACTCCGTCAGCGTTTCGCCCTCTTCGAGCACGGCCTCCAGCTCGGCGCGCAGTTCGGGCTCGACCCGGATCTGGGGAATGACGGCGGTCTTCATGCCGGCCAATGTATTGCGTTTGAGTTACACGCGCAACGGGACCGCCTGAAGTGCAGGAAATCGACCGCTCGCTGCTCATCGAAGGCTTCGGCAAGGGCCTGCGCGTGATCGAGTCGTTCAGCGACGAGTTCCCGCGCCTCACCGCCTCGCAGGCGGCGGAGCGCGCCGGGCTCACGCGCACGGCGGCGCGGCGCTACCTGCTGAGCCTGGTGCACTTCGGCTACGCGCAGACCGACGGCAAGCAGTACTGGCTGCTGCCTTCGGTGCTGCGGCTGGGCAAGAGCTACCTCGAATCGGCGCGGCTGCCGCGGCTGGCGCAGCCTTTCCTGCAGCGCGTGTCCATGCAGACCGGCGAGTCTTCCAACCTCAGCGTGCTCGACGGCCACGAGGTGGTCTACGTGGCGCGCAGCAACTCGCCGCGCGTCATCTCGATCGGCTTCCACGTCGGCGCGCGCATGCCGGCGCACGTGGTCTCGCCGGGCTACGTGATCGTCTCCACCTTCGGCGAAGAGGCGCTGGACGCCTGGATCGCCGGCCACGACTTCGCCAAGTTCACGCCGCAGACCATCACCACCGCCGAAGACTTCCGCGCCGCGGTGCTGAAGGTGCGCGAACAGGGCTACATGCTGGTGAACCAGTACATCGACGCCGGCCTGTGCGGCATTGCGGTGCCGCTGGTCGACCGCAAGGGCGCGCCGCTGGGCGCTTTGAGCACCACCTTCCAGGTGCAGGCCTGGCCGGGCGACAGCGCACTCGCCAAGCTGCTGCCGGCGCTGCAGGAAGCGGCGCAGGCGATCCGGGCGGTGGTCTGAGCCGGGCATGATCGGGGCCCCGGGAATACCCGCAAAACGATCGCTGATCGATCGCCGTGCGCGATTGGCGCGCGCACGAACCCTGCCGCGCTTGTGGCGCGCCGGCGCGCTGCCTATCGTGGCCCTTCGAACAGGACCTGCCGCATGAACACCAGCCTGCAACGCGAAGCCGTCGTCGAAGCCCCCAACCCGCTCGGCCTGGCCGGCATCGAGTTCGTGGAGTTCACCACCCCGCGCCCGCAGGCGCTGGGCCACCTGCTGGAGCAGATGGGCTTCCGGCCCATCGCGCGCCACCGCTCACGCGAGGTCACGCTGTACCGCCAGGGCGGCATGAACCTCGTCGTCAACGCGCACGGCCTGCCGCCGGACACGCCCGACGTGCCGCAGATCGCCGCCGTGGCGCTGCGCGTGCAGGACGCCGGCGCGGCCTGGAAGCGCGTGGTCGACCTCGGCGCCTGGCCGCTGCCGGTGAACGTGCAGCCGATGGAGCTGCACATCCCCGCGGTGCACGGGGTGGGCGCGAGCCGCCTCTTCTTCGTCGACCGCTGGCGCGAGTTCAGCATCTACGACGTCGACTTCGTGCCGCTGCCCACGGTGCAGCGCGAGGTGCCGGCCACGGCCGGGCTGCACTGGTTCGGCATCGTGCAGTACATCGGCGCCGAGCGCGCCGCCGACTGGTGCGCCTGGTACGAGTCGCTCTTCGGCTTCACCGTGCTGCCCGACGAGCAGCGCTTCGGCATCCTGCCGGCCGGCCGCGTGCTGCGCTCGCCCTGCGGCACGTTCTTCCTGCAGCTCATCGAGCCGGCCATCGACGACGAGTTCGAGCAGGCCGAACGCTTCGAGCGCCTGGCCTTCGGCGCCGCCGACGTGCCGGCCGCGGTGCGCGCGCTGGCGGCGCGCGGCGTGGGCTTCGTCGACTCGGCTTCGCTGCACCCGGACGCGCGCGGCGCGCTCACCGCCGAAGCGCTGGGCGGCGTGCGCTTCGAGCTGGTCCACCACGAGCAGGCTTGAACGCCATGTTCAACGACTTCGGCATGGACACCATCTCGCTCGCCGGCCCGCTGGCGGCGAAGCTCGCGGCCATGCGCGAGGCCGGCTTCACGCAGGTGATGCTGGCCGCGCGCGACCTGGTCGGCCACCCGGAAGGCTGGCGCGCCGCGGTGGCCGAGGTGAAGGCCAGCGGCCTGCGTGTCACCGGCTTCCAGGTGCTGCGCGACTTCGAAGGGCTTTCGGGTCACCTGCACGACTACAAGGTGGACGTGGCGCGCTCGATGATCGAGATGTGCGCCGCCCTCGGCAGCCCGGTGCTTCTGGCCTGCAGCACCACCAGCCCGCATGCGAGCGCCGAGATCGGCCCCATCGCGCGCGACCTGCGCAAGCTGGCGATGATGGCGCTGCCCTTCGGCATCAAGGTCGCGTTCGAAGGCCTTTCCTGGGGCCGCCACATCAACGACAGCGTGGGCGCCTGGCGCGCGGTGTGCGCGGCCGACGCGCCCAACCTCGGCATCGGCCTGGACAGCTTCCACAGCTTCGCCACCGAGACGCCGCTGGAAGCGCTGGAAGAGCTCGACCCGGACCGCATCTTCCTGGTCCAGCTCTCGGACTTCATGTGGGGCCGCGTGCCCACGCCGGCCGAGCGAATGGAGACGGCGCGTCACTTCCGCGTCTTCCCCGGCGAAGGCGTGCACAGCGAAGCGCTGCAGCGGCTGGTGATCGCGCTCGACCGCATGGGCTACCGCGGTGACTACAGCTTCGAGGTCTTCAACGACGACTACCAGCAGATGCCGCTGGAGACCGTGGCCGCGCGCGCGCGCAGGAGCGCGCAGTGGCTGGCCGCCGACGTGCTGCGGCGCGCGGTGCCGCTGGTGGGGGCGAAGGCGCGCGGCTGAGGCTGCGGTTAGGCTTCGCGCCCATGAAGGTCATCAGCGTCAACCGCGCCGCCGCGCGCGAGGTGGACATCCGCGGCCGCCGCGTGCTCACGGCCATCGGCAAGCAGCCGGTGCAAGGCCCGGTGGCGGTGAAGCCGCTGGGGCTGGAAGGCGACGAGCAGGCCGACCTCTCGGTGCACGGCGGGCTGTCGAAGGCCGTCTACGCCTACCCGGCCGAGCACTTCGCGTTCTGGCAGACGGTGCGCGCGCAGGCCAGGGTGTCGCTCTGGGACGAGCCGGTGGCGCCCGGCCTGCTGGGCGAGAACCTCACGCTCGAAGGCGTCACCGAAGACCGGCTGTGGGTGGGCGACCGGCTGGTCTTCCCGCACTGCACGCTGGCGGTGAGCGAGCCGCGGTTCCCCTGCTTCAAGTTCAACGCCGTGATGGGCTTCGAGCAGGCCGGCAAGCTGATGTGGCAGTCGGGCTTCTGCGGCAGCTACCTGGGCGTGGTCGAGCCCGGCCATGTGGCGGCGGGCGACCCGTTCGAGCTGCAGCCCGGCCCGCGCGAGGTGAACCTGCGCGAGCTGTTCAAGTCCCGCTCGCGCTAGCCGGCGCGAGCCCGGCCGGCCGATGCGGCAACGCGAGTGTCGACGGCCTTGACAGATGGCCACGGCGGCCGCGGGGCGGGGACGGCCGTGTCACCTGCTCGTCACCTGCACCGCCTTCCCTCGGCAACGGCCCGGCGGCGGCCTCCCGGCGCGCCTGGCGGGGCACGCGCGTTGCACGCAGCGCGCGCGTCGTCCACCCTCCCAGGGAGCCCTGCCTTGAAGTCCTTCGTCCTCGCCGCCGGCCTGCTGGCCGCCACTGCCGCCCAGGCCGACGTCGTGTTCAGCGACTCGAGCATGAACACGGCCCTCTTCAGCGCCACGCCCGCGTACACCAGCCCCGGCATCACGCTCACCACCAGCACCGTGGGCGGCCAGCTGCAGACCACGGCCGGCCCGCTCACCGGCCAGACCAGCTACACCTTCATGGCCGGCTACCTGTACGGCGGCTTCGGCTACGACCCCTCGAGCGCGGGCGCGATCAACTCGATCGACTTCTCGATCGCGCGCGGCGCCTCGATCGGCGTCAACGGCGTCGACCAGGGCGGCATCACGCTGACCGGGCGCGCGCTCATCGAGCAGGGCGGGAACTACTACATGTCGGTCTCGCCCGGCGTGGTGCCGGCGGCGCTGCCGGCGCTCACCACGATCTCCTCCACCGGCCTCACCGCGGCCAGCTTCGGCCTCGTGGACTGGACCACCGGCGCGATCGACAACACGATCAACCCCGACTTCGACGGCACGCCGATGCACTTCGGCTTCGCGGCGCGGCTGTTCATCTCCGGCACCGCGGCGACCGATTCGGTCTCGATGGCCGCGCTGTCCGACGCCTTCAGCATGACGCTGGCCACCGCCGCGGCGGTGCCCGAGCCGGGTTCGCTGGCGCTGGCCGCGCTGGCGCTGCTGGCCGCCGCGGCCGCGCGCAGGCGCCGCGTCACATCGCCGGCCCGGCCGCGCGCCGCTGCGTGCGCCTGA
>CAYVXO010000184.1:0-12154 GCA_964454485.1 uncultured Rubrivivax sp. | reverse complement strand
ACCGCGGGCCTGCTGTCGCTGGCCGCGCCGGGCTGGGCCAGCGACAGCAGGCCCGCGGTGGCGGCGCGGCGGCTGACCGGCGCGCCGCCCGCGGGATCAGGCGGCGGCGCCATGGGTGGGGTCGATGTCGACCATGTGCCACCAGTAGTTCCAGAACACGCCGCGCCGGTAGCCGTGGAACCAGGGCTGCATCAGGTCGTTGCCGATCCGGTGCACCAGGTAGCGGTAGGGCATGTAGGCGGCGTAGATGCGCTTGGCTTCCAGGAACAGCGCCTCGCGCTCGGGGCCGTCGGGCAGCGAGCCCAGCTTCTCGTACAGCCGGTCCATCTCCGGCAGCTTGAAGAAGGCGATGTTCTGCTCGCCCGCCTGCGGGCCGTAGAAGTACTGCAGCGCGGTCTGGCCGTCGGGGTCGGCGGCCGAGAGGCCGAGCGACCAGATCATCAGCTTGCCGGCGCGCGCCTGCTTCAGGTGGGTGGACCACTGCTGGGTCTCGAATTCCACCTTGATGCCGACGTCCTTCATGCTCTTGCGGAACAGGTCGTTGTACTGGCGGTAGATGAGCTCGGGCTCGGTGGCGTAGACCAGCACCAGCGGCTTGCCGTCGGGCATCTCGCGCCAGCCGTCGCCGTCGCGGTCGACGTAGCCGAACAGGTCGAGCAGCGCGCGCGCCTTCGCGGGGTCGAACTCGCTCGCGCTGCTCTTGTAGTTGGGGTCGAAGCCGCTGGTGAAGGGCACCATCATCGACTGCGCCCGCACCGCCTGGCCGCGACGGATGAGGTTGATCTCGCGGTCGACGTCGTAGGCCAGCGAGACGGCGCGCCGCAGCGCCACCTTCTCCGGCGTGTAGCCGCCGAGCACCGGGTCTTCCATGTTGAAGGTCAGGAGCGCGGTGTCGGCAAGCACGCTGCGCTTGTGCTTGATGCCGCGCCGCGCCAGGTGCGGCGCGAGCTTGCCGTTGGGCACCGCCAGCGAGATGTACTCCGGCGGCAGCGCGCCGGCAATGGAGACCAGGCCGTCGAGCTCGCCGTTCAGGAACGCCAGCCACAGCGGCTGGCTCTCCGGGATGATGGAGACCTGCACCTCGTCGACCATCGGCAGCCGGCGCCCCTTGAAGCGCGCCAGCAGTGCCTGGCCCTCGGCGTCGTCGGCGGCCGGCTGGGCGTCGTAGGTGCGTTCGCGGTAGCCGGGGTTGCGCTCGAGCACGATCTTCGAGCTGCGCACCCACTGCTTGAGGCGGAACGGGCCGGTGCCCACCGGGTGCTCGTCGATCTTGTCGCCGTAGAACTCGACCACCTCGCGCGCCTGCGCGCCGGCGATGCTGCCGGCCGTGAGCATGGCGGTCAGGAAGCGCGGGCGCGGCGTCTCCAGCGTGAACTGCACCGTGTAGCGGTCCAGCGCCCTCATGCCGGGCACCGCGGCGTCGTAGTCGAAGGGCTTGCGGCGGTCCAGCGCCGCCTGCCGCACCTGGGCCAGGCCGACGATGCCTTCCTCCAGCACGCCCTGCGAGCCGGGGCCCTTGTTGGCCGGATCCACCACCCGCTTGATCGGATAGAGCACGTCCTCGGCCGTGAGCTCGCGCCGCTGCCCCTTGAACGCGGGGTCGTCCTGGAAGAACACGCCCTTCTTCAGGCGCACGGTCCAGACACGGAAGTCGGCCGAGACCTCGGGCATGCCTTCGGCCAGCATCGGCACCACCTTCACCGGCCGCGCCAGGTGGTCGTAGCCGTAGAGCGATTCGAAGATGTGCGAGGTGACGGTGCGCGAGTACAGGTCCGAGAGCTTCGGCGGGTCGAAGCCCGCCTCGGGGTTGCGGAAGGCCACGCGCAGCACCTTGCGGCCGCCGTCGGCCACCGGGCCTGCGGCCCAGGACGGTGCGGCCAGCGCCAGCGGCGCGGCCAGCACGGTGCGGCGCGCGATGTTCGGGTCGGGAGGCTCTTTGCTCATGTCTTGGCTCACGGGCGCGCGCAGTCTAGCGGCCCCGCGCGGGCCCGCGCATCGGCAACCCGCCCGGGCACGGGGTTTGCGATAGTCGGGTCGCGCCGAGGCGCCCCCCTACACTCGGCGCTCCGGACACCTTGCCACCCCCGCCACGCGCATGGCCGCCTACGTTCTGCGAAGACTCTGGCAGATGGTGCCGACCCTGGTCGGCGTCGTGCTGCTGGTGTTCATCCTCTTCCACTATTTCGGCGCCGACCCGGCCGTCATCCTGGCCGGCCAGAACGCCACCCAGGCGCAGATCGCCGCCATCCGCCAGGAGCTGGGCCTGGACCAGCCGCTGTACGTGCAGTTCTGGATCTTCCTGAAGAGCATCGTCACCTTCAACTGGGGCCGCAGCTGGGCCACCAACGAAGCGGTGAGCAACCTCTTCGCCAGCCGCCTGCCCGCCACGCTGACGGTGACGGTGCCCATCCTCGTGCTGGACACGCTGCTGGCGCTGCCGGTGGCGATGTGGGTGGCCTACCGGCGCGGCTCGCTGGGCGACCGCACGATCATGGTCATCACCACCGTCGCGCTGTCGGTGAGCTTCCTGGTCTACGTCATCGTCGGCCAGTACGTGTTCGCGTTCCAGCTCGGCTGGTTCCCGGTGCAGGGCTGGACCGATTCGGTGCTGAAGAACCTGACCACCTACGTGCCGCTGCCGGTGCTGCTGGCGGTGATGGTGGGGCTGGCGCCGCAGACGCGGCTGTACCGCAGCTTCCTGCTCGACGAGCTGGGCCAGGACTACGTGCGCACCGCGCGCGCCAAGGGCATGACCGAAGGCAAGGTGCTGTTCAGCCACGTGCTGCGCAACGCGCTGATCCCGATCCTCACCAACATCGGCCTCGCGCTGCCGGGCATCTTCGTCGGCAGCTTCCTGATCGAGGTGTTCTTCTCCATCCCCGGCCTGGGGCGCGAGGTGCTGCTGGCGGTGAACCGCAGCGACTACCCGGTGATCCAGGCCATCACCGTCTACCTGGCCGTGCTGACGATGGTGGTGAACCTGCTCACCGACATCGCCTACAAGCTGGCCGACCCGCGCGTGGTGCTGAAATGAGCGCCGTCATGCCCGCCGGCGGCTCGCTCGAGGACGCCGGCCAGAAGAGCGAAGGCGTCTGGCACGCCGCCTGGCGCCGCTTCCGCGCCGACCGCGTGGGCCTCGCGTCGCTGTGCGTGGTGATTGCCTTCCTGGTGCTGATCGCGGCCTCGGCGCTCGGGCTGGTGGCCGCGCACTGGCAGGACGAGGTGGGCGTCAGCAACGCGCCGCCCACCTTCATGGGCCCGGCGCCACCGGAAAGCGCCGGCGCGATCGAGGGACCCAAGGGGCCCAACGTCGACATCTCCGACATCGACCCGCTGGCGCCGCGCTACAAGGAATGGGAAGCGCGCGCGGCCCAGCTCAAGACCAGCGAGGCGGCCAAGCGCGAGACGCTGCCGCTGGGCGCCGACCGCTTCGGCCGCGACGTGCTCTCCAAGGCGATCAAGGGCACCCAGATCTCGGTCTTCGTGGGCGTGATGGCGGCGCTCGTGGCCACCGCCATCGGCACCGTGCTGGGCGCCTTGAGCGGCTTCTTCGGCCGCCGCGTGGGCGACTTCCTGGAGTGGCTCTACAACGTCTTCGAGTCGATCCCCGGCATCCTGCTCATCTTCGCCTTCGCCGCCGTGCTGGGGCGCGGCGTGGGCACGGTGGTGGTGATCCTCGGGCTGACCAGCTGGACCGGCATCTACCGCCAGGTGCGCGCCGAGTTCATCAAGCATTCCACGCGCGAGTACGTGCGCGCGGCCGAGGCCATCGGCGCGAGCGCGGGCTCGCGCATGTTCCGCCACATCCTGCCCAACGTGAGCCACGTGATCCTGGTGCGCATGGGCCTGCTGGTGGTGGGCTGCATCAAGGCCGAGGTGATCCTGTCCTACCTGGGCCTGGGCGTCAGCATCGAACAGGTGAGCTGGGGCACCATGCTCGGCGAAGCGCAGGCCGAGCTGATCCTGGGCTACTGGTGGCAGCTGGCCGCGGCCACGCTCTTCATGGCCGTGTTCGTGACCGCGTTCTCGCTCATGGCCGACGCCGCGCGCGACGCGCTCGACCCGAAGCTGCGGGGGCTCGAATGACCGCCTTGCTGTCGATCGAGAACCTCGCGGTGCGCTTCCGCATGGGCGGCGGGCAGTACGCCGACGCGGTGCGCGGCGTGAGCTTCGCCATCCCCGAGAACGGCACCGTCGCGCTGGTGGGCGAATCGGGCTCGGGCAAGAGCGTGACCGCGATGTCGGTGCTCAACCTGCTGCCCGACAACGCCGAGCGCTCCGGCCGCATCGCCTGGCAGGGCGGGCGCGACCTGCTGCAGGCGTCGATGGCCGACCTGCTGGCGCTGCGCGGCAAGGAGATCGCCTGCGTCTTCCAGGACCCGATGAGCAGCCTGAACCCGGTGTTCAACGTCGGCAAGCAGCTGTGCGAGCCGCTCGTGAAGCACCTGGGGCTGTCGCGCCGGCAGGCGCTGGAACGCGCCGAGTCGCTGCTGGCCGAAGTCGGCATCCCGGAACCCAAGCGGCGCCTGTCGAGCTACCCGCACGAGCTTTCCGGCGGCCAGCAGCAGCGCGTGATGATCGCGATGGCCCTGGCCTGCGAGCCCAAGCTGCTGATCGCCGACGAGCCCACCACCGCGCTCGACGTGACCATCCAGCGCCAGATCCTGGAGCTGCTGGGCAAGCTCAAGCAGCAGCACCGCATGAGCGTGCTCTTCATCAGCCACGACCTGGGGCTGGTGGGCGAGATCGCCGACCACGTGGTCGTGATGCGCCAGGGCCAGGTGCGCGAACAGGGGCCGGTGGCGCGCATCTTCGAGTCTCCGCAGGACGACTACACGAAGGCGCTGCTGGCCTGCCGCCCCACGCTGGCCGGCAACCCGGCGCGGCTGATGGTGATCGACGACCACATGGCCGGCCGCGCCGCGCAGCAGCAGGCCAAGCCCAAGGACCCGGCGGCGCCGGTGGTGCTGGAAGTGCGCTCGCTCGCCAAGAGCTTCTGGCTGCGCGAGGGCTTCTTCGGCAAGCGCGAGTTCAAGGCCGTGCAGGGCGTGAACTTCCGGCTGCGCAAGGGCCACACGCTGGGCGTGGTGGGCGAATCGGGCAGCGGCAAGACGACGATGGGCCTCACGCTGCTGCGCCTGCACGAGCCCACCGCCGGCGAGGTCATCTTCGATGGGCAGAACCTGCTCACGCTGGCCGACCGCGAGCGCCAGGCGATGCGCCGGCGCATCCAGATCGTGTTCCAGAACCCGTACGCGAGCCTGAACCCGCGCTTCACCATCGGCCAGGCGCTGGTCGAGCCGATGGCCATCCACGGCATCGGCGCCGACACCGCCGAGCGCGAGGCGCGCGCGCGTTCGATCCTGGAGAAGGTGGGCCTGGACGGCCGCGCCTTCGGCAAGTACCCGCACGAGTTCTCCGGCGGCCAGCGCCAGCGCGTGGCGATCGCGCGCTGCCTCACGCTCAACCCCGAGGTGCTGGTGCTCGACGAGGCGGTGAGCGCGCTCGACGTGAGCGTGCAGGCGCAGGTGCTCAACCTGCTGAAGGACCTGCAGGACGAGTTCGGCCTCGCCTACGTCTTCATCAGCCACGACCTGGCGGTGGTGCGCTTCATCAGCGACGAGGTGCTGGTGATGAAGGACGGCGTGGTCGTCGAGCAGGCGAGCGCCGAGCAGATCCTGGCCGCGCCGCGCGAGGACTACACGCGAAGGCTGCTGGCGGCGGTGCCGCGCGGCTACCAGCGCGCGGGCGCCTGAGCTTCTTCCAGGCCCGCCAGCGCCGCCAGCAGGTCCGCCTCCGCCAGCGGCTTGGCGATGAAGCCGTTCATGCCCGCCGCCTCGGCCTCGCGCCTTTCGTGCTCCAGCACCGCCGCCGAGAGCGCGAACACCGGCAGCGCGGCGGTGCGCGGGTCCTCGCGCAGCCTTCGCGTCGCCGCCAGGCCGTCGAGCCCGGGCATGTGCAGGTCCATCAGCACCGCGTGCAGTTCGCCGGCGTGCCGGCGCGCCAGCGCCACCGCCTGTTCGCCGTCGGCCGCTTCGAGCATGCGCGCGCCCAGGCGCTCCAGCATCGCGCCGACGATGAGCATGTTCACCGGGTTGTCCTCGGCCACCAGCAGCAGCCGGCCTTCGAGCGCGCGCGCCGGCAGCGCGCCTTCGTCGCGCGCGGCATCGTGTTCGGCCGGCAGCGGCAGTTCGGCCCAGAAGACGCTGCCGTGCCGGCCGTCGCTGTCGACGCCGACGCGGCCGCCCATGCGTTCGGCCAGCTCGCGGCAGATCGACAGGCCCAGCCCGGTGCCGCCGTAGCGCCGCGTGGTCGAGCTGTCGGCCTGCGTGAAGGCGCGGAACAGCTGCTCGTGCACCTCGGGCGCGACGCCGGGGCCGCTGTCGTGCACCTCGAAGCGCACGCCCTGCGGCACGGCGCGCACCTCCAGCGCGATCGCGCCGCGCTCGGTGAACTTGAGCGCGTTGCCCAGGTAGTTGGCCAGGATCTGGCGCAGCCGCACCGGGTCGCCGCGCACGCGCTGCGGCAGCGCGGGGGCGAGCGTGCAGCGCATCTGGAGCCCGCGCTCGCGGCCCAGCAGCGCGAAGCTGCGGAAGGCGCCGTGCACGAGCGCCGGCAGGTCGAAGACGATGGTCTCGATCTGCAGGTGGCCGGCCTCGATCTTCGAGAGGTCCAGCACGTCGGAGACGATGCCGGTCAGCATCTCGGCGGCGTCGACCAGGTGCACCAGGTACTCGCGCCGGCGCGCTTCGGGCAGCGCGGCGTCCTGCAGCAGGCGCGCCAGCCCGAGCACGCCGTTGAGCGGGGTGCGGATCTCGTGGCTCATGGTCGCGAGGAAGGCGCTCTTGGCCCGGTTGGCGGCCTCGGCCTGGCGCTTGGCCTCGGCCAGCTCGGCCTCGGCGCGGCGGCGCTCGGTGATGTCCTCGGCGACCCAGATGGTGCCGCGCTCGTCGGGCCGCGCGGGGTCGACGGTGCGCGCGCGCAGGCGCACCAGCGCGCGCGTGCCGTCGGCGCGCACGACGCGGCGCTCGACGTCGATCGGCAGCCCTGCGCGCAGCCGGCGGTCGGTCTCGGCGGCGAAGCGCGCGAAGGCCTCGGGCTCGTCGAACATCACGCTGGTGGGCAGCCCGGCGAGCGCGCCGACGCCGCGGCCGAAGATCTGCTCGAAGTCGGGGTTCACGCGCTCGAAGCGGCGCGCGCGCACGAGCGCGATGCCGATCGAGGCGTGGTCCAGGATCGCGTCGGCCTCGCGCCGCGCGCGTTCGACGGCGGTGACGTCGCGCACCGTGATCACCACCACCGGCTCGCCTTCGGACTCGAAGGCCGCGGCGGTGAGCAGCACGTCGCGCCGCTCGCCGCGCACCCAGGCTTCCGAAGGCAGGTTGCGCACCCAGCCCTCGGCGGCCAGCGCGTCGCGCAGGCGCTCGGGTTCGCTCACGTCGCGCCAGATGCCCAGCTCGAGCGCGCTCTTGCCGAGCACCTGCTCGGGCGTCATCTCCGCCAGTGCCGCGAACGCCGGGTTGGCCAGCAGGATGCGGCCGCCTTGCAGGCGCGCGACGACCATCGCGTCCGGGCTCAGGCGCACCAGCCGGTCCACCATCTCCTGCGAACGCTGCAGCGCGCGCTGCGCCTGGCGTTCGGCGGTGATGTTGCGGCCGGTGCCCCACCAGCCGCGCAGGCGGCCGTCTTCGTCCCACAGCGGCTGGCCGCTCCCGCTCACCGTGAGCCGGCTGCCGTCCGGACACTCGAACGTGGTCACGCGGTCGCGGAACGGGCGCTTGGCGCGCAGGTCGGCGAACAGCAGCGCGAGGTCGTCGTCCTCGACGGCGCGCGCGGCCCCGGGTTCGCCCATGCGCAGGAAGTCGGCCACGCGCTGGCCGGTGCGCGCCTCGAACGAGGGCGAGAGCTCGGTGACGCGGCCGCGCGCGTCCATCGCCCAGATCCAGTCGGTGCCGATGCGCAGCAGTTCGTCGAGCCGGCGTTCGCCGGCCAGCGCGCGGCGCTCCACGCGGTTCCACAGGCGCGAAGCCGCGAAGGCCGCCGCCCCGCCGGCGGCGCCGGCGCCCAGCAGTCCGGCGAACAGCACCCAGGGCGCGGCCCAGGGCCCGCCGGCGGCCAGCAGGCCGAGCACGAAGGCCACGGCCAGCGCAGCCGCGAGCAGCAGGCCCAGCAGGGCCGGTGCCGTGCGGGCGGGGGTGGGCCGCGGGTCGGGGCGATCGGACTTCAAGAGGGCCTTGGGGCTCCGGCGTGCGGCGCATCGTAGCCGCGGCGCGGCGCAGCGGGTGAAGAAAGGCAAACCCGGAGCGACGCGCCGGCGCCTGTTGGGACAATCGCCGCATGAATCACCGCACGAGCCGCCGCGCCGCGGCCCTGGCGGCGCTGGCCTGGGCGGGCGGCGCGGCCGCGCAGGCCGGCCCGCCCGCACCGTCCCCGGCCCCCGCACCCGCCCCGCAGCAGGTCGAAGTCACCGGTGGCCGCGAGTCCGACACCGAACAGCGCCGCCAGTCCACCGCCGCCAAGATCGTCATCGGCCGCGAGGAGATCGACAAGTTCGGCGACAGCACGCTCGGCGAGGTGCTGCGCCGCCTGCCCGGCGTCACCACGCCCGGCGCGCCCGGCCGCGGCGGGCCGCCGCGGCTGCGCGGGCTGGGCAACGGCTACACGCAGATCCTGCTCGACGGCCAGCGCGTGCCGCCGGGCTTCAGCCTGGAGTCGATCTCGCCGGAGCAGATCGAGCGCATCGAGATCCTGCGCGCGCCCACCGCCGAGACCGGCGCGCGCGCGATCGCCGGCACCATCAACATCATCACGCGCGAAGGCTACCGGCGCCGCATCAACGACCTGCGTCTGGGCTTCGCGGTCGAGAACGGGCAGGTCACGCCCGGCGCCAGCTGGACGCGCAACGACTCGATCGACAACCTGACCTACAACCTCTCGGCCTCGGCGTTCAACAACCACCGGCTGTCCAGCGGCAGCACCGAGACGACCGACGTCGACACCGCCACCGGCACGCCCCTCAGCGACTGGATCGAGGACGCCACCACGCGCGAGAAGCGCCTGGGCCTGAACGCCACCGGCCGCCTGCAGTGGCGGCTGGGCGAAGGCGAGATGCTCTCGCTCGCACCCAACTTCTTCCACGCCGAGTCGCGCGGCGACCGCGCCTTCTCGGTGGTGCAGCCGGTGGGCGACGCCGCCCCCTACGACAGCGGCAGCTCGGTCACGCGCAGCACCTTCACCACCGCGCGGCTGAACGGCCAGTGGCGCAACCGCTGGGAAGGCGGGCTGCGCAGCGAACTGAACGGCGGCCTGGGCGGCTGGCGCTCGCGCACCGACCTGCACCGCGACGAGTTCACGCAGGGTACGCCCGACCCGCGCATCTTCACCGACCTGGCGACGACGCGCGAGCGTTCGGCCAGCATGACGCTCAAGCTCTCGCAGGCCCTGGGCGGCGGCGGGGGCGCGCCGGGCGTCGAGCACAGCGCGGTGGGCGGCCTGGAAGCCGAGGCGGTGCGCCGCACCGAAGTCCACACCACCACCGACAGCGCCACCGGCGGCGACACGCTGGCCGACAGCTTCGGCGACAACCTGCAGGCCAGCAGCCTGCGCCTGGCGGCTTACGCCCAGGACGAGTGGAACCCGACGCCGAACTGGTCGTTCCATGCCGGGCTGCGCTGGGAAGGCATCACCACCACCGGCGACGGCGAGAACGGCGAGCGCCCCACCAACCGCAGCAGCGTGGCCACGCCGCTGCTGCACGCGGTGTGGAAGCCCGACCCGAAGGCACGCGACCAGGTGCGCATGAGCCTGACGCGCAGCTACCGCTCGCCTTCGCTGGGGGCGCTGATCGCACGGCCGGCGATCAACCCGCGCTACTCGACGGACGTGTCCAATACCCCGACCACCCCCGACCGCGCCGGCAACCCGGACCTCAAGCCCGAACTGGCCACCGGCATCGATGTCGCGTTCGAGCGCTACCTCTCGGGCGGCGGGCTGCTCAGCGCCAACGTCTTCCACCGGCGGATCAGCAACCTGATGCGCAGCGTGACCTCGCCGGAGACGGTGTCGTGGAGCCCGGCCGTGCGCTACGTCGCGCGCCAGCAGAACATCGGCGGCGCCACCACCGAAGGGGTGGAGCTGGAAGCCAAGTTCGGCCTCGACCAGGCGATCGAAGGCGCGCCGCGGGTGGAGACACGCGCCAACCTGGCCTTCTTCCGCTCGAAGGTCGACAGCGTGCCCGGCCCCGACAACCGGCTCGACCAGCAGGCCCACGCCACCGCCAACCTGGGTGGCGACTACCGCTTCCGCGGCCTGCCGCTCACGCTGGGCGGCAACCTGAACTGGGTGCCCGGCTACGAGACGCAGCTGGAGGACAACCAGCGCACCGGCGTGTCCACCAAGCGGGTGTTCGACCTCTACGCGCTGTGGACCTTCAACCCCGCGCTGGCGCTGCGCCTGCTGGCAAGCAACCTGGCGCCGCGCGACTACGAGACGCGCAATACCATCACCTTCACCGAAGCCGCCATCGACAAGGCGGAGACGGCGCGCAGCACCGGTCCGTCGTACACGAACTGGCAGCTGCGGCTGGAAATCAAGCTCTAGGAGACCCGCTCATGAACCCGAACCGTCGCACCGCCGTCGCCGGCCTGCTGGCCCTGCCGCTCGTGGCGCGCGCCCAGGCCGCCTGGCCGACGAAGCCCGTGCGCATCGTCGTGCCCTTCGCCGCCAGCGGCACCACCGACATCCTGGCGCGCGCGCTCGCCCCCGAGCTGCAGCGCGTCTTCGGCCAGCCCTTCGTGGTCGACAACAAGCCCGGCGCCGGCGGCAACACCGGCGCGGCCGAGATCGCGAAGGCCGCGCCCGACGGCTACAACCTGCTGATGGGCACGGTGGGCACGCACGCCATCAACCCGGCGCTGTACCCGAAGATGCCCTACGACCACGTGAAGGACTTCGCCCCCATCACGCTGGTGGCCGGCGTGCCCAACGTGCTGGTCATCAACCCCACCAGCGCGCAGCGGCTGGGCGTGACCGACGTGGCCAGCTTCGTGAAGGCGCTGAAGGCCAACCCGGGCAAGCTGAACATGGCCAGTTCGGGCAACGGCACCTCGATCCACCTCTCGGGCGAGCTCTTCAAGAGCCTGACCGGCACCTTCATGGTCCACCTGCCCTACCGCGGCTCGGGGCCGGCGCTGATCGACCTCATGGGCGGCCAGGTGGACGTGATGTTCGACAACCTGCCGTCATCGCTGCCGCACATCAGGAGCGGCAAGCTGAAGGCGCTGGCGGTGACCAGCAGCACGCGCTCCAGCGCGCTGCCCGAGGTGCCCACGGTGGCCGAATCGGGCGTGCCCGAACTCAAGGGCTACGAGGCCAGCTCCTGGTTCGGCCTGCTGGCGCCGGCCGGCACGCCGGCCGACGTGGTGAACCGCGTGCAGGCCGAGACCGCGAAGGCGCTGGGCACGCCGGTGCTGAAGGAAAGGCTGCTCTCGCAGGGCGCCATTCCGAGCGGCATGACGCCGGCCGAGTTCGTGAAGTTCATCGACGCCGAGACCCGGAAGTGGGCGCGCGTGGTGAAGGACTCGGACGCGAAGGTGGACTAGGAGGGCGCCGCCTTCCAGGCCTCGACGAAGTGCGCCATCGTGGCCGCGTCGGCGTCGCCGACCAGCCACAGCTGCAGGCCGTCTTCGCGCCAGCCCTGCAGCGCGAAGCCACGCTCTCGCAACGCCACGGGAGCGGCTTCGCCGGCCGCCGCCCACACGTAGAGCTCGATCCAGTGCAGCCGGTGGCGGAAGACCAGCACCGCGGCGCGGCGGCCGGCCACGTCCTGCACGCGGCCGCCTTCGAGCACGAAGCCTTCGGCCGCCAGGTCGTGCACCGGCGGCGCGAAGTCCACGCGGCCCTGGAACCAGGGCTTCACGGTGTGGCGGTCGGTGGAGGTCACGTCCACCCGCGGCCCCGCCGCGAGCGCCTGCACGTGCAGCGCCACCACCTCGGCGGCGCCAGGCTCGGCCGGCAGCAGCTGGCGCCAGGCGAAGGGCAGCCCCAGCGCAAGGGCCACGCCCGCGGCCAGACCCGCCACCGCGGCGCGCCAGCGGCCGGCGGCCGAAGGCGCTGCCGCGGCCTGCGACGCGCGGTGCAGCGCGGCCTGGGTGCG
>CAYVXO010000183.1:0-12239 GCA_964454485.1 uncultured Rubrivivax sp. | reverse complement strand
GTCACGCCGAGTGCGAGTCGCGCGTGGGCAGGCGCCGCCCGCGGACGCGGCGCCGGTGACGCCGGGCGACATCGCCGGCGCGCTGCAGGCGCTGCTGGCCGAGCAGGGCACGATGCCGATCGCCTGCGACGTCGGCGACTGCCTCTTCACCTCGCTGGACATCGAGCGCACGCCGCTGGTGGCGCCGGGCTACTACGCCGGCATGGGCTACGGCGTGCCGGCCGGGCTGGGGCTGCAGGTGGCCACCGGCCGCCGCCCCATCGTGCTGGTGGGCGACGGCGCGTTCGAGATGACGGGCTGGGAACTCGGCAACGCCGCGCGCTGCGGCTGCGACCCCATCGTGGTGGTGTTCAACAACGCCAGCTGGGAAATGCTGCGCGCCTTCCAGCCCGAGTCGCGCTTCAACGACATCGGCCGCTGGGACTTCGCGGCCATGGCCGCCGGCATGGGCGGCGACGGCCACGCGGTGCGCACGCGCGCCGAACTGCAGGTCGCGCTGCGGCGCGCCACGGCCACGCGCGGCCGCTTCCAGCTGCTGGACGTGCGCATCGAACCGGGCGTGCTCTCGCCCACGCTGGCGCGCTTCGTGGCGGCGGTGAAGCGGCTGTCGATGCCGGGCTGAACCGGCTCAGATGCCGCGCACGAAGGGGTTGTGGCGGCGCTCGCGGCCGAAGCTGCTCTCGGGGCCGTGGCCGGGGATGAAGACGGTGTCGTCGCCCATCGGCCACAGGCGCTGCGTGATGCTGGCGACCAGCGTGTCGTGGTCGCCGCCGGGCAGGTCGCTGCGGCCCACGCTGCCGGCGAACAGCACGTCGCCGACGAAGGCGCGCTGCGCCTCGCGGCTGAAGAACACCACGTGGCCCGGCGTGTGCCCGGGGCAGTGGCGCACTTCCAGCGTGCAGCGGCCCACCTGCACGGTGTCGCCGTCTTCCAGCCAGCGCGTGGGCACGAAGGGCTCGGCGGGCGGGAAGCCGAACATCTGCGCCTGCTGCGCCATGCCGTCGATCCAGAACTGGTCGGCGCGGTGCGGTCCGATGACCGGCAGCCCGAGCCGGCGCGCCAGCGCCGCCGTGCCGGCCGCGTGGTCGATGTGGGCGTGGGTCAGAAGGATCTGCTTCAGCGTCACGCCCAGCTGCGCCGCCGTCGCCTCGATGCGCGGCAGCTCGCCGCCGGGGTCGACGACGGCGCCTTCCATCGTCTCGTCGCACCAGACGATGGAGCAGTTCTGCTGGAAGGGGGTGACGGGGAGGGTGCGGTAGCGGAGCATGGGGAGTTGCGGCTTGGTGCCCGGGGGTGATTGTGGGGAGCTTTGGGCCGGGTTGCCGGAGCCGGGTGAGGAAGTGTGATGAGGCGGTCGCAGAACCCTGGTTAGCCGGCCGCATTCGACCCTAAGCGGTAGTACGTCGGCTTCGGAAGCGGACCCCCGAAGTGAGATGCCGCGGTCAACCTCTTACTGCTCGCTTCCTCAGCCAGATGTACACGGCGATCACGCCAGACGTCGGAGGTCCGGCCGACGGCCAGCGCGCTGCGCGGCACGAGCTGAATGCCATTGACCTTCTGGTAGACCGGCACCTGCAGGTACGCGTACAGCGTCGAGGCCGGCCCCCTCCCAGCGTTGCCCCCGTGCTCAGGTCCACGGTCGTCGAGCCGGAGTTGTCCGGCTTGGCCTGAAGGCCGTTGTCGCGGACGCGGTGCCCCGCGTTGCGCTGCAGCACAGTGCCGAGCGAGTGCGAGCACGCATGCGACCAACCGACCGATGCCTAGACGGGCCGGTGCGGCTGCAGTCGACGTTGGCCATGGGGATCAAGCCAGTGGGCAGCTTCAGCCCACCGAACGCCGAATGGGCGGTGCTGTCGTCAGCGCTGGCGAATTGCCGGCGAGTCAGGGCCTGCACGTCACCGAGCCTGGTGAACCGCCATTGCCCGGAAGCCGCCGGCAGACCTGTCGTGTCGTCGATGGCCTCTACGCCGGTCACCTGGCGCGCGTCGAGCGTGGTCGTGCCTGAACGAAGCTTCGCTCGAGTGACGACTACAAGCCGGACATCGTCGCTCCACCCCAGGTGAGCCTTGCCCGTGCCGTCAGACCCCGAGCGCGGTCTTGGCCGTCGCACGCATGCCGGCGAGCAGCCCGTCGAACATCGAGCCCATCATCTGGTGCACTTCCGCCGGCGCCGTCTTCGGCGTGCCCGCGTTGAACGGGGGCTGTGGCGCGTACTCGGCGAGCAGTTGCACGCCCTGCGCGTAGGGCTTGTCACGCAGCCGGGCCACGACAGCCAGTCCGAGATCCAGCCCCGCCGACACGCCGGCCCCCGTGACGAGCTTGCCGTCCCACACGACACGCTCGTCCACCGGCACCGCGCCGAAGTCCCTGAGCAACGCGTGCGTGACCCAGTGGCTGGTGGCGCGCTTGCCGCGCAGCAGCCCGGCCTGGCCGAGGATCATCGACCCCGTGCAGACGGAAGCCACCAGCTTCGCGCGGCGTGCGCGCTCGGCGATCCAGGCGACGAGCCGGGAATCCTGCATCGCCTTGAGCGTGCCCTGGCCGCCACCGGGCACGAACAGGATGTCCAGGTCGGCCGGCGTCTCGTCCAGCGTGGCATCGGGAATGAAGACGAGCCCCGTGTCGCTTCGCACGGGTTCGCGCGAAGCGGCCACCAGCTGCACCTTGGCGCCCCACAGGCTGGCAAACATGTACTGCGGTCCGACCAGGTCCAGCGCCGTGAACTCCGGGTAGATGAGCATGGCGATCTGCTCCTTGCCCAGCCACTCCGGGGGAAAGGCGCTCATATCGTGCGTGAGGGTGGCGTCTGGCTTGGTCGCAGTGGTCGGCTCGGCGGCCCGCGTCGTGGCCGCCGCGGAGCCCGCCAGGCCGGCGGCCGCCAGGTGGCGGAGGAAGTCGCGTCGTTGCTGGGTCATGTCGTACACCTTCAGTAGTCGAGACGCAGCGTTACCGACGCCGTGCGCGGCGCGCCGGGCTGGATCCAGTCCTTCACCAGCGGATGGCTGCCGCTGTAGTACACCTTGTCGAACACGTTCTTCAGGTTGAGCTGCACCGAGCCCTTGCCGCTGCCGGCCCTGAAGGCATAAGACGCCATCGCATCGACTCGGGCGTAGCCGGGCAGCTGGAACGAGTTCGCGTTGTCGCCCTCGCGTTGACCCTGGACGAACACGCCGGCGCCGGCGGCCCATTGTTCGTCGAACATCCATCGGCCCCAGAGACTGCCGGAATTGCGAGCCGTGTTGGGCAGCCGCTTGCCCTGGAGCGCGGGATCTTCCGTCACCACGGCATCGAGGTAGGTGTACGAGGCCATCATGGAGAGCTGCGGCGAGACCTGCCCGATCGCATCGACCTCGAGACCGCGCGAACGGGCCTCGCCGACCGTGGTGACGATCGGGAACAGGCTGAAGTCGGCCCGGTTGCGCTTGACCAGTTCGAACACCGCCACGGTGGTGTTGAGCTTACCGTCAAGGGCCACCTGCTTCCACCCGAACTCGATCTGTCGTGCGCGCTCAGCCTCCAGCGCACTGCCGTCGGCAGGATTGCGCCCGTTGTTGGCGGCGACGGAATCCTGGTACTGCGCATACAGCGTCTGATTCGGCAGGAACTCCCAGACCACGCCCACGCGCGGTGTCGTGAAGGACTTCTTGTTCGGCTCGGTGCCGGGTGTCAGGCTGTAGAGCGCCTCGGTGCGGTCGTGCCGCAGCGCCAGCACCCCGTGCCAGCCGCCGCCGAAGGCGATCTGGTCCTGCAGCGTCAGGCTGGTCCACTTGCTGTGGTCGTCCACCGGCAGCGGAAAACTCGTGTCCAGCGCCGGGCCGCTGCCGAGCACCGGGTTGTAGACGTCGACCGAGCTGACCTGCGTGAAGTACACGTCACCGGTCTTCTTCGTGCTGTAGTGATCGAATTCGGCCAGCAGCTTGTGCTGCAGGCCGGCGATCTTCACCTCGCCGATCAGGTCCACGGTTGCCTGGTCCAGCCTGACGTGACCTTCGGGCCGCACGTAGAAGTAGTAGCGGCACAGGGTCGTGAGACCCGCCGAGTTGTCGCAGGTCTCCGCGCCCAGGAAGTAGTTCTCCCGGTAGGGCCAGATGTCCACTTCGCGGGTCTTGGCGCGCATCGACACCACGCGCCCCTTCAGCGTCCAGTTCGGCGCGACCTTGGTCTGCGCGTCCAGCAGCACCGAGTCGCTGGTGATCTTCGAGAGATCCGGCGAATCGTTGTACTGGCGCGTGCGCGGCAGGTCGGCCGGCCGGTTGCCGTCGGCCGGAATGCCGAAGTCGTTGCGGTACTTCTGGGCGTTGTGGTCCAGGGTGAGAGCCACGCGCGTATCGGCATCCGGCACCCAAGCCAGCGTGCCGCTGAACGCAGCGAGCTTGTTGACGACGAAGTCGCGGTTCGATCCGCCCTTGTCGTAGGAGATCGAGGCCCGGCCGAGCAGGGTCTTGTCGGCGTTCAGCGCACCGCCGCCCTCGATCAGCGAACGCGACAGGCCGTACTGGCCGATCGTCTGTTCCAGCCCCAGCCGAGGCTCGGCTGACAGGGCCCTGGGCACCACGTTGACCAGGCCGCCGGGCTCGGAGCGCCCGTAGAGCACCGACGCCGGCCCCTTCACCACCTCGACCGAGTCCACGTTGGCCATGTTCAGCGGCACGCCCATGACCTTGACGCCGTTGACGTAGTACGACGACATGCCCGACATGTTTCCCGAGGCTGTCATCGAGGTGGTCTGGAAGCCGCGCAGGATCAGCAGCGGCTGCGCACTGCCGTTGAAGCCGAAGTCGGTGCCGACGCCGGCCACGTTGCGCACCGCGTCGGTCAGCGTCAGGGCCTTCTGGTCGTTGAGCACGGCGCGCGGCACGACCTGCACGGATTGCGGCGTCAGCAAGATCGGCGTGTCGGTCTTGGTGGCGGCCGAGGTGGGCGGTGGCTGGTAGCCCTGCGACGCGCCCGTGATCTCCACGCGCTGGAGTTCGGAGGTCTGCGCCTGCGCGGCCATCGCGAACAGGACGGCGCTGGCGACCAGCGTCTTGCGGCCGGGGTGGCGAGGATTCATGGTGATGTACTCCGGGGTGATTCGATGCATGGCCGTGGCCGCGAAGTGCGCCCGGCCCGAGGTTCGGCGCCCACGCGACTCGCGTGACGCCTCCAGTGGTGTTTGCGGATTGCTCCCGAGGCCGGGCGCACTTGCCGCGGCGGTCGACGATCGCCGGCAGGCTCAGGCCTGCCCGGCGGCGTTCAGACGATCAGGAGAGGTGCGGTGGCGCGCGGGGACGCGCGCTCATCCACGCATGCAGCGTGCGCGGGGCGGCGTAGAAGGCCGGGGGGAAATCGCCATGGCCCTCGATCGGCATGGGGATGAGCGCAGGCGACGGAGGGAGACCCAGCGCGGGTGCGTGGGTCGAACAGAATGCGCAGTGTTCGAAGACGTGGTGGGCAGCCTTCAAGGGCGACGTGCTCTCGCTGCCATCCTCGATCCACTTCGAACCCTGGGAAGTGCAGATCACGATCCACGACGAATCGTTCGCCGAACCCAGGGCGAAGCTCAACGATGGCGCAAGCGACCCCACCAGAATCGCCAGTGCGGCGAACCAAGCGGTGAGTCGGCAGTGGCCGCGATATTCACGCATCGTCATCAATTGTAAGTGCCGGGCCTGCCTGGGTCCGACACTGGAATGGGCTGGGGACAGACACCCGTCGTCTGGGGCGCAACACCCCGCCGATGCGGGGCGCGATCCCCCCCGGGCCGCAACGCGCGCCCCGGCACCCGGCCGTGCGGAGCCGCAGGCCGCAGGCGAGAGTGCGTCAGTGCTTCATGCCGTCGTGGCTCGCCGCCAGTTGCTTCACGGGCGCCTTGACTTCCACGGTCTCGCGCTTGCCATCCTTGCCTTCGATGACGAGGGTGACCGGCACCGTGTCGCCCGCCTTGAGCTGCTGTTTGAGGTCCATCAGCATCACGTGATAGCCGCCCGGCTTCAGATCGACCGCCTTGCCCGCCGGCAGGTCGAGCCCGGGAATGGCGCGCATCTTCATCACGTTGCCTTCCATGGCCATCTCGTGGATCTCCACGACGCCGGCCACGGGTGAACTGGCCGAGACGAGCTTGCCACCGTTGGCCGAGGTGACCTGGGCGAACATGCCCGTGGCCTTCTGTTGTGCCACCGTGCCGCGGACCCAGGGATCCTTGACCGTGGTCTGCGCCGAGGCCGCGGCACTCAGCACGAACAGCGCCGACGCGAGGGTGGTGGCAATCATCTTGTGAAACATGGGGCCTTCTTGGGAAGTTGAGCTTCTGAAACAGCCGAGTGCAAACGCACCCGGCGAATTGTGTGCGCGGCGGCAGGGACCTGTCATCCGCCCCGTTCCGCCAGCAGCAGCTTGAGGTCCGCCGCCACGGAAGTCGCGGGCTCGGCGTGCTTGATCGCCAGGCGCAACCGGCCCGCCGGATCAAACGCGTAGCTCACGGCGGTGTGATCCATGGTGTAGCTCGAGCCGGTCGGCACCTTCTGGTAGAAGATCTTGAAGTCGCTGGCTGTGGCCTGCGTCTGCGCCAGATCGCCCGACAAGCCCAGAAACTCCGGGTCGACCGCCTGCACGTAGGCCTCCAAGACGTCAGGCGTGTCCCGCTCCGGATCGACGGTCACGAAGATCACCTGCAGTCGCTGGCCGTCGTTGCCGAGCGCGCGCTTGGCCTCCACGGCGCGCGTCAAGGCGGTCGGGCACACATCCGGGCATTGCGTGAAGCCGAAGAAGATCAGCACCACCTTGCCCCGGAAGTCTGCCAGCGAGCGTTCATGTCCCTCCGGATCGCGCAGATGAAAGTCCTTGCCCCAGTCCGCACCGTACACGTCCAGCGAACGGAAGCCGGTCCTTCCGGCGTCGCATCCGGCCAGAGCGGACAACGCAAGCCCTCCGCCGAGGAGGGACGTGAGCGCCATGCGTCGTGTGCACAGGGCTGCGCCCGGCACCGGCAACGCGTCTTCCATCATGGTCGTCGTCCTCAATGACGGTGGACGGGAGCATCCCGGGGCGTCTGCACCCAGACCGTGACCGCGTGCTCACCGGCCCGCTCGAAGCGCAGCCACAGCGCGAAGCGCTGCCCATCGCGCAGTGGCGACTTCAAGCCCAGCAGCATCAGGTGGATGTCGCCGCCGTGGCGCAGCTTCAGTTCGGCGCCGGCCGGGATGTCGATGCCATCGACGGCCCGCATGCGCATCACGTCGCCCTCCATCACACTGCGATGGATCTCGATCGATCCGGCCAGATCGGTTCGGGCGCCGACCAGTCGATCCGCCGTCTTCCCGCGGTTGATCAACGTGCGGAAGTACACCGCGCCGGTCCGGGCGCCGTCCGGTGTCGGCGTCGCATAGGGGTGATCGATGGTGAGATCGCCCGCCCGCGTGCCGTGCGCCAGCGCATCTCGGCCAACGACTCCGGTGGCGAGGGCGACCGCCGTGGCGACGCACAGCCTGCGCCGCGAGACTGTCTCGGCCGCGACGCTGGCGCCGGTTCGCTCTGGTGCCGGCATCACCAGGAACCTCCCAGCCAGCTGGGGTTTCGCCACAGCGCGCGCAGCGCCACGTGCGAGACCTTGCCTCCGGCGAAGCGCTCCTGCCCGCCCTCGATCGACAGCGTGACCTGCGCGTGCGGCTCGAACAGCACGGCAGCAGTTGCCCGCTCGACCGGTCCGCCTGCGGACAGTCCCGCCGCATCGCTCAGCAGCACCGTGCCGATGCCTTCCAGCCGGTTGTCCGGCACGAGTCGTTCGAGCCGGGTCGCCAGCGCCCAACGCGCGACGGGCCGCCAGGTCAGGTCGGCCCACACCCCCGCGATGCGCGAGTTCAGCCTTGCGTCCCCGCTGGTGGCGTAGAGCGAACCCTTCTCGCGGCGCCACAGGCCGGCCATGGCGACGCTCCAGTCCGCCTGCGCCGGCTCCCACTGCAGGCTTGCGCCCACCACGTCGACGGCCCCGTCGAAGCAGACACGCTGCTGCAGGCTGACGCGGCAATCGAGGCTGCCGTGCACGTGCCCCGTCGTGCCCAGCGACTGCGCTGCCGCGCCGCGGGCATCGGGCTGGAAGCGTGCGGCCGCGAGGTGAGCGTCGAGATGCCCCCGGCCGGCGTGCACGTGCAGCGAGGGAACGGCCGGGCCGGCCGGCCCGCCGGGGAAGGTCCGGCCGCGCCAGAGCCCCGCTTCCAGCGTGCGCAGGCCGTCAGCGTCCGGGCGGCGCCACGCCAGCGCGACCCCGTCGTCGATCCACTGGTCGTTGAGCACGGCGCGTTTGGCCAGCGGGGGCTGGCTGAAGCGATCGAAGTGACCGGCACCGTCGATCGCGGCGCCCATGCGCACCGTGTCCCGTCCGAGTCGCAGCTCGAGTTCGTCGCCAGCGCGATCGAACCGTGCCTGCACGTTCGCGGCTTCGGTGTGCACCCGCTCGCGATCGTGCCAGCCCGCGGCGACGTGGACACCGAAGCGTTGATCGAGCCGTGCGGCCAGTTCCAGCGTGCCGTGCTCCAGGCGCAGCCCACCGCGCTGATCGCGCGGCGCGCTGCCGTTGATCAGCACGCCCGGCCACGCCGCCGCGGGCCACCGGTCGTCGGCTCTCGGCGCGATGAGCGCAATCGCAGCGCCCGCCTGCCAGCCGGGCGTCTCGGGCAACGCATCGGCGCCAGGCTCGTGGGCCAGTGCAATGGGGGCCGCCGCGGCGCCCAGCGCCGCGGCGAGCCACGCCAGGGCGCGTTCAGTTCGGCGCGAAGGGGTCGGCATGGCGCGGGTTGGTGAGGAAGTCATGGTCGGTCAGCGTCTTGAGGAACGAGACGATGTCGGCCTGCTCCTGATCGCTCAGGTCGATGCGGCTGACGAGATCGCTCTTGTAGGGGTTGGTGCGGCCATCGCCGGCGAAGGGCCCCGAAGTGATGTTCCGCCCCCCGGCGGCATAGAAGCGCAGCACGTCCTCGAGCGTGGTGACCGTGCCGTCGTGCATGTACGGCGCGGTGACCTCGACATTGCGCAGGCTGGGTGCGCGGAACTTGCCCATGTCCTCCGCCCGGGCCGTCAGTTCGAACACACCGCGGTTGGGCTCCGGAAAGGCTCCCGTGCCACCGATGTTGTAGAGGCCGGTGTTGCTGAACGGCGTCTCGACGATGCGGCTGCCGGCATGCACGATCTGGTCGTTGAAGTTGAAGCTGCCATGGCAGTGGAAACACTCGGCCTTCTCGCCGAAGAACAGCTTCATCCCGCGCAGCTCCGCATCGCTCAGCGTCGTCTTGCCGGCCAGCCACTGGTCGTAGCGGCTGTTGCCGGAGATCAGCGTGCGCTGGAACGCCGCGATCGCCTTGATCACGTTGCCCCAGCCGATCGGCTGCGCCTCCGCGGGGAACGCCGCCGCAAAGCGCTGCGGGTAGGCCGAGGCGGTGGTGTCGTCGCGCAGCCGCTGCAGCACCGCGTCCTTGTTGGCGTCATTGACGCCCATCTCGATCGGACTTTCGCCGAATAGCGGTGTCTCCATCTGCCGCTCGAGGGTCACCAGCGACGGGTTCGCCCAGGTCAGCGTGGCGTTGTAGACCACGTTGGAGAGGTGCTGCGCGCCGCGCGGGTGCACTTCGCCGGTGGAGCCGATGGCCTGCGCCAGGCCGTCGGTGAACGCCTTGTCCTGCCGATGGCAGCCGGCGCAGGCCTGCTGCCCGTTGCCCGACAGCCGCCGGTCGTAGAACAGGAAGCGCCCGAGCTCGACCTTCTCCGCCGACATCGGGTTGTCGGCTGGCACCTTCGGCTCGGGGAAGTAGGCCGGCAGCGACCACGTCCAGTTCGCGGCCGAGCCGCGCGTCTCGACGAGGTCGGTGCCGCCGCCTCCGCACGCGGACAGGCCGGCGAGCGCCGCGAGCATCACGGCGCCCCCGGCGAACCAGGGGCCGCGGCGCTTCACTTCGCGATCGCCCTGAACAGGGTCTGGGCGGCGCCGCCGTTGAGCGGCAGGCCCGTGCCGGATCCGTCGCTCTTCCAGTCGATGCCCAGCGCCTCGAAGACGTGCAGGCACTCGGGGTCGGTGCCGCCCGACATGCAGCCGGGCGCGCCCGCGCCGTTGACCGTGATGTTGGTTCCGGCCATCAGTGCCTTCACGTCGACGGCGATCTTCTGCGTCGACGGGTTGAAGCTCGCGAACTGGAAGTCCATGCGATTCGGCGCCACGCAGGACACGGTCTCGCCGTTGGCCGGGTTGCCGGTGCAGCCGGTCGAACCGAGGTGGAAGTTGAAGGTGTTGGAAGCCCAGGTGCCGGGCGCCCCCGCCGGGTCGGTCACCTCGATCTTCGCGAACTTGCGGCCCGACTGCCAGCTCCAGGCCATCGCCTGGATGTCCAGCGGCTTGGTGGCCGTCGCGTAGTCGCTGTGGTTGAGCGCGAACGGCACGCCCATGGTCATCTTCACGCCGACGTAGTTACCCGCTGGAACGGTGCCCTTGATCGTGGCGTTGGTCGCGGCGGTTCCCGCGGCGCACGACCCGGTCGCGTCCTCGAGGTCGATGAGCGTCAGCGCATTGCTGCCGGAGGTCAGGTTCCAGTCGTCATTCGCGCCGAGGGTGAGCGGCACCTCGCTGCCGTCGGCCTTCAGCAGCTTCACGTTCGAGACATAGAAGCGGAAGTCCTTGATCTGGGCATCGACGTTGCCGCTGCCCAGGCCCGTGACGACCGTGCCGCACTTGACAGGTGTGCTGCCGGCATAGGCGGCGAATTCGAGGGTGACGGCTTGCGGGCCGTCGTCACCGCCGCCGCCGCAGGCGGCCAGCAGGCTGCTGGTGGCAAGCGACAGTGCAGCGAGTTTCAGGTGGTTCGTTTTCATGAGGGACTCCTCTCCGTTGGTGAAAGCAAGGTTGTGCAGATCAATATCGGATCCGGCTTCATCGGTCCGGCAGGCGAATCCGACCCTGTGGGTCGACGGACCAGGGGGGCGCGATGTCGTGGTGCTGGGGCAGGGGCAGCCCGGTGTCGAATGACGCCCCAGGACTGACATCGGGGCGAAGTTCGGTTGACGGTTGCAGCCGATCGGCGCGCGCAACGATCACCTCGTCTGGCGGGAACGGTTCGGCTGCAAACCCTTCGCCCATGACCAGGGCGATGCCGTAGATCAGGCTCACCGCCACCATGTGCATCGCAATGAACCGGCGGATGCGCACATGCTCGCTGCCTTGAACGGGGCAGCTCATGGCCGCACCTCCGCAGCCGCGATGTACCGCACCTGCGCTTCGTCAGCCTCCAGCAGCGCAGGGCCGGTGGGTGTCCCGGGCACGAAGCAGCAAGGCAGACTCACCGGCCGGGAACCGGCGGGACTGCGATCGACCGGTGGGTGGCGAGGTATCGGTCGTGCGCCGCTAGCCACCTCGAGGCTGGCCCACGCCAGCCAGGTCACCAGGCCGAGCGTGGCGCCGATGTTCACGTGCGTCATGACCCGCATGACGCGTTGAATGAAACTCATGAGAATCTCCCGAAGCTGGGCGGAAGGCCCAGCCTGTCGTCGACAGGCAGCACCCGACCGAGGCGGCCGGGCACCGAGCGTTCAGACGGTCAGGAGAACAGTGGCGGTGCGCGTGGCTGCGCGCTTACCCACGCGTGCGAAGTGCGTGGGGCGGCCAGAAAAGCGTGAGGAAACTCGGACTCGGGTCCGACGTCGAGAGGCACGACCACAGGCGTCGGCGGCACGCCGAGCGCGGGCATGTGGATCGAACAATAGGGGCAATGCTCGAGCGGGTGCGCGGAAGCCGGGGCGCTCTTGGACCCGCCGGAGTCTGCCGAGTCGCCGTCCACCCATTTCGAGCCCTGAGCGGTACAGATCTCGACCCAGGATGCCCCTTGGGTCGCACCGAGGGCATGCGACAGCGACGGTGCCAGCGAGGCCAGCAGGACGACCAGGATGGCCATCCAACCGGTGAATCGAAGGCGAACACGTGCTGAACGCATGCGACGCATTGTAGGGGACAGCCTCGCACAGGCCTGACACCCGAACAGGCTGGGGACCTCTCCCCACAGTTCCGATTCGCCAGAACCCTACCCGCAACAACAACCGCAGCGCCCGCGGTTCAGACGGATGCAAATGCTTGTCGGCCACCGGCGCCGACTCGCTTGGCAACCGCGACTCGCAAAGGTACTTGATGTCGAGCGGCAGCTTTCGAGCCGTGGGACGAATGTCACCTCCTGGCCGATTGCGATCCCTCGATACGGTCACGTCGCTGGCCAAGTCCGCTTCAAGGC
>CAYVXO010000182.1:0-12377 GCA_964454485.1 uncultured Rubrivivax sp. | reverse complement strand
TCATCGTGCTGTCGGTGATGAACGGCTTCCAGAAGGAGGTGCGCGACCGCATGCTGGCCGTGATCTCGCACGTGGAGGTCTTCGCCGCCGACGGCAACGCGCTGCCCGACTGGCAGGCCACCGCCGCGGCCGCGAAGCGCAACCCGCAGGTGCAGGCCGCGGCACCCTTCGTCGGCGCGCAGACGCTCATCGGCCGCGGCGACGCGTTGCGCGGCGCCATCGTGCGCGGCATCGTGCCGGCCGAGGAAGCGAACGTCACCGACCTCGGCCGCCGGCTGAAGGACACCACCTTCGCGCAGCTCAGGCCCGGCGAGTGGAACGTCGTGCTGGGCGTCGAGCTGGCACGCCTGCTGGGCGCGCGCACGGGCGACAAGGTCACCATCGCCGCGCCGGGCGGCCAGTTCACGCCCGCCGGCGTGGTGCCGCGCCTCAAGCAGTTCACGGTGGTCGGCACCTTCGACGCCGGCCACTACGAGTACGACAGCGCGCTCGCGCTGGTGGCGCTGGACGACGCCGCCAAGCTGTTCCAGACCGGCGGCCCCACCGGCGTGCAGCTGCGCCTGGCCGACGTGCACCAGGCGCGCCGCGTGGGCGACGAGCTCGCGCTCTCGCTCGGCCGCGAGGTGATGGTGCGCGACTGGACGCGCACCAACGCCGCCTGGTTCGACGCCGTGCAGGTGGAGAAGCGGCTGATGTTCATCATCCTCACGCTCATCGTCGCCGTCGCCGCGTTCAACCTGGTCTCGACGCTGGTGATGACGGTGACCGACAAGCGCGCCGACATCGCCATCCTGCGCACGCTGGGCGCCACGCCGCGCAGCATCATGGGCATCTTCGTCGTCCAGGGGGCGGCGGCCGGCGTCATCGGCACCCTCTCCGGGCTGGTGCTGGGGCTGGCGGTGGCCTTCAACATCGACGTCATCGTGCCGGCCATCGAGCGCGCGCTCGGCGTCGCCTTCCTGCCCAGCAGCATCTACGTCATCAGCCGCATGCCCAGCGACCCGCAGATGGGCGACGTGGTGCCGATCGGCGTCATCTCGCTCCTGCTCGCCTTCGTGGCCACGCTGTACCCGAGCTGGCGCGCCAGCCGCGTCAACCCGGCCGAGGCGCTGCGCTATGAGTGAGCTGGTGCTCGCGGGCGTCGGGCTGCACAAGCGCTTCCGCGAGGGGCGCGGCGCCGACGCGATCGACGTCCAGGTGCTGCGCGGCGTCGACCTCACGGTGCACGCCGGCGAGACGCTGGCCGTGACCGGCGCCTCCGGCAGCGGCAAGAGCACGCTGCTGCACCTGCTGGGCGGGCTGGACGCGCCCAGCGCCGGCCGCGTGCTGCTGATGGGCCGCGACTTCGCCCAGATGGACGCCGCCGCGCAGGGAGGCTGGCGCAACCGCCACCTGGGCTTCGTCTACCAGTTCCACCACCTGCTGCCCGAGTTCAGCGCGCTCGACAACGTGGCGATGCCGCTGCGCATCCGGCGCGAGAGCGTCGCCGCCGCACGCGCCGCGGCGCGCGAGATGCTCACCGCGGTGGGGCTGGCGCAGCGGCTGGCGCACCACCCGGCGCAGCTGTCCGGCGGCGAACGCCAGCGCGTCGCGATCGCCCGCGCGCTGGTCGCCAAGCCCGCCTGCGTGCTGGCCGACGAACCCACCGGCAACCTGGACCGCGGCACCGCCGACGGCGTGTTCGCGCTCATGCTGGACCTGGCGCGGCGCCAGGGCACCGCCTTCGTCGTCGTCACCCATGACGCCAGCCTGGCGGCGCGCTGCGGGCGCACGCTGGCGCTGGACCGGTAGCCTCGTTAGTTCGGCGGCGGCAGCTGCGGCTGGCGGCCGCGCGCGCGCACGGCCTGCGTGATGCGGTCGTTCATCGCCTCGAACTCGGCCTTCAGGCGGCCGCAGGCCTCGGCCGGCGCTTCGCACAGCGCCTGCACGTCGACCGAGACCGCGCCGCCTGCGCCGCGCACGATGGTGCGCTTCACGACCGCCGGGTGGGCGTAGTGGCCGGCCGGCGTGAACGACCACTGGGCCGACGCCAGCGGCTCGTTGACGACGACCCAGCCTTCGCTGTGCGTGACCACGGTGCCGTCGCCGTCGCGTGCTTCCAGCGCCTTCAGGGCGTCGGCCACGCGGGTGTAGCCGATCGCCGGCGCGGGCTGGGCCAGCGCCGGCAGCGCGGCGGCCAGGAAAGCGTGAAGCAGCATACGGGGCGGGCGCATCGGACAGGGCCGGATTGACCTTCGGGGCGCGGAGCATACCCCCGGGTCCGTAAAATCGGGCCCCGTGCATCTCCTGAACGCCGACCTGCATTCGCATTCGAATGTTTCGGACGGCACCCTCCTCCCCGAAGCACTCGCGGCCCGCGCGCACGCCCACGGCGTCGAGGTCTGGGCCCTGACCGACCACGACGAGCTGGGCGGCCTGGCACGCGCGCGCGAAGCCGCGCTCGACCTCGGCATGGGCTTCCTCACCGGCACCGAGATCTCGGTCAGCTTCGCCGGCGAGACCGTGCACGTGCTGGGCTACGGCTTCGACCCCGACGACGAGAACCTGTCGGCCGGCCTGGCGCGCGTGCGCGGCGGGCGCCTGCAGCGCGCGCGCCGCATGGCCGACAGCCTGGCCGCCGCCGGCATCCCCGGCGCCTTCGAAGGCGCGATCCGCTACGCCGGCAACCCGGACCTGGTCTCGCGCACGCACTTCGCGCGCTACATCGTCGAGCAGGGCCACTGCAGCGACACCCACGAGGTGTTCCGCCGCTACCTGAAGGAAGGCCTGCCGGGCTACGTGCCGCACCAGTGGGCCGGCCTGGGCGAGGCGGTGCGCTGGATCACCGGCGCCGGCGGCATGGCGGTGGTGGCGCACCCGGCGCGCTACCGCTTCAGCCCGACGGTGGAATACGCGCTGTTCTCGGAATTCGTGGCCCATGGCGGGCGCGGCGTCGAGGTCGTCACCGGCAGCCACACCGCGCCCGAACAGTTGCAGTACGCCGAGCTCGCGCTCGAGTTCGACCTGCACGCCTCGCGCGGCAGCGACTTCCACGCGCCGGGCGAAAGCCGCGTCGAACCGGGCGCCCTGCCCGACCTGCCCGGCCGCCTGCAGCCGGTGTGGGAAGCGCTGGCCGGCCGCATCCAGCGTTCATGACGGGGTCGCACCCCGGGCTGGGCATCGCGCTGGTGCTGCTGATGGGCCTGCTCTTCGCAGGCATGGACACCGCCATCCGCTACCTGGGCGGCACGCTGCCGGTGCTGCTGCTCATCACCGTGCGCTACACCTTCCAGGCCGTGCTCATGGCGGCGTGGCTGGCGCTGGACCGGCGCCAGCGCTTCCGGCCCGTGCACCTGCGCTTCCAGTTGCTGCGCGGCGTGCTCCTGCTGGTGGTGAGCGCGTTCAGCTTCTGGGGCCTGCAGGTGGTGCCGGTGGCGGAGTTCACCGCCATCCTGCTGCTCACGCCGGTGCTCGTCACGCTGCTCGCGGCGCTGGTGCTGAAGGAGGAGGTGTCGCCGCTGCGCTGGGCGCTGGTGGCCTGCGCCTTCGCCGGTGCGCTCATCGTCATCCGGCCCGGCGGCGGCGTGCTGGGCTGGGGCGTGCTGTACCCGCTGGGCGGCACCCTCACCTACGCCTTCTTCCAGCTGCTCACGCGCCGGCTGGCGGGCGTGGAGAGCCCCTACACCACGCACTTCTGGACCGGCCTCACCGGCGCCGCGATCCTGCTGCCGCTGCTGCTGCTGGCGCCGCTGGACCTGGGCGCCGTCTGGAGAGGTGCCAGTGCCGCGCAAGTGGGCCTGCTGCTGCTCATCGGCGCGCTGGGCACCAGCGGCCACCTGCTGCTGATCCTGGCCTACGGCCTGGCGCCGCCGGCCGTCCTGATGCCCTTCGTCTACGTGCAGATCGGCTCGGCCGCGCTGCTGGGCTGGCTGGCCTTCCGGCAGGCGCCCGACGCCTGGGGCTGGGTCGGCATGGCCGTGATCGGCGCCAGCGGCGCGGCCAGCGTGTGGCTGAACTCGCGCCAGTCGCCCCTGCGCTTCGCCGACAGCGCCGTGGCAGACTGACCGCATGATCCTCGTCACCGGCAGCGCCGGCCACCTGGGCGAAGCGCTGATGCTCACGCTGCGCGAGAGCGGCACGCCGGTGCGCGGCGTCGACGTGCTGCCCTCGCCCTTCACCGACGCCGTGGGCTCCATCGTCGACCGCGCCTTCGTGCGCGACGCGATGCGCGGCGTCACGCAGGTGCTGCACGCCGCCACGCTGCACAAGCCGCATGTCGCCACCCACACGCGGCAGCAGTTCGTCGACACCAACGTCACCGGCACGCTGCACCTGCTGGAGGAAGCCGCGGCCGCGAAAGTGCGCGCCTTCGTCTGCACCAGCACCACCAGCGCCTTCGGCCGTGCGCTGGTGCCGCCGCCCGGAGAGCCCGCGGCCTGGATCACCGAGGCCGTGCGCCCGGTGCCGAAGAACATCTACGGCGTCACCAAGGTGGCGGCGGAAGACCTGTGCGAGCTGATGCACGGCCTGGCGAAGATGCCGGTGCTGGTGCTGCGCACCTCGCGCTTCTTCCCCGAGAACGACGACGACCCCGAGGCGCTGGCCGAGCGCAGCGCCGCCAACCTGCAGGCCAACGAGTTCCTGAGCCGCCGCGTCGACATCGAGGACGTGGTCAGCGCGCACCTGGACGCGCTGGAAGCCGCGCCGCGGCTGGGCTTCGGCCGCTTCATCGTGAGCGCGACCACGCCCTTCGCGCCGGAAGACCTGCCCGAACTGCGGCGCGACGCGCCCGCCGTGCTGGCGCGCCGCGTGCCGGGCTGGCAGGACGTGTACGCGCGCCACGGCTGGACGATGAACCGCACGCTCGACCGCGTTTACGTCAATGCGCTGGCGCGCGAGCAGCTGGGCTGGCGCCCGCGCACCGACTTCGCGGCCGTGGTGCGGCGGCTGGCGGAAACGGGCGACATCCGCAGCGCGCTGGCGCGCCGCATCGGCCAGAAGGGCTACCACCGGTGAACGCGCCGCCGAAGGTCTTCGTGAGCCATGCTTCCGAGGACAAGCAGCGCTTCGTGCTGGGCTTCGCCGAGCGGCTGCGCGCCGCCGGCCTCGACGCCTGGCTGGACCGCTGGGAGATGCTGCCCGGCGACAGCGTGGTCGAGAAGCTGTTCGACGAAGGGCTGGCGAAGGCCGACGCCTTCATCGTCGTGCTCTCGAAGTTCAGCGTCGACAAGCCCTGGGTGCGCGAGGAGCTGAACGCGGCGCTCATGAAGCGCGTCGAGGCGAACCTGAAGGTGGTGCCGGTGGTGCTGGACGACTGCCGCGTGCCCGAGGCCTTGTCGACCACGTTGTGGGAGCGCATCGAAGACCTCTCGAACTACGACGCCAGCTTCCAGCGCATCGTGGGCGCCATCACCGGCCAGCACGAGAAGCCGCCGCTCGGCACGCTGCCCGCGTTCGCGCGGGCGGGCGCGGTGGCCATCCCCGGCCTGGCGCCGGCCGACGACCGCGTGCTGCAGGCGCTGGGCGCGCTGGTGCAGCGGCTGGGCTACGACAGCTTCGATGCCGGCGAGCTGCTGGCCGACCCGGTGCTCTCGGCGCTGCCCCTGCCCGAACTGCAGGACTCGCTGGAGATGCTGGAAGGCGAGCACCTCGTCGTCACCGAAGCGCTGGGTCCCGGCATGCCCGCCGTGCGGCTGACCACCGAAGGCCTGGCCCGCTGGGCACGCGCCTGCCTGCCCGGCTACGAGACGATGCTGAAGGCCGTGGGCGCGGCGATCGCCAACGAGGACCTCGCCAGCAACGAGGACCTCTGCGCCAGGCTCGCCCAGCCGCGCTGGCTGGTGGACCACGCGCTCGAAGTGCTGGAAGCCCAAGGCCTGATCACCGTGGCGCGTTACGGCGGCGGGCTGCAGGAAGTGGCGGGCACCTCGGCGAAGCTGCGCCGCTGGCTGGGGTCTTGAAGCCGGCCAGCGCGCTCGTCGTGCTCGTGCCGGAGGCCGAGCCGCTGCTGGCCGACCTGCGCTTGCGGTTCGACCCCTCGGCTGCCGAAGGCGTGCCGGCGCACGTGACGGTCCTCTACCCCTTCGTGCCGCCTCACGCCGTGACCGATGCTGACCTGGCCGCGCTGACGCAGCTGTGCGCCGGCCTGCCGGCCTTCGACTGCCGCTTCGCCCGCGTGGGCCGCTTCCCCGCCACCGCCTGGCTGGCGCCCGAGCCGGCCGCCCCCTTCATCGCCCTCACGCGGGCCGTCATGGCGCGTTTCCCCGGCCTGGTGCCGTACGACGGCCGCCATCCGGACATCGTGCCGCACCTCACCGTGGCCGACGGCCTGGCCGCCGACGCCGACGTGGCGCAGGCGCAGCTGGAAGAGCGCCTGGCGCGTCAAGGTCCGGTGCAGGCGCGCTGCCGCGAACTGGCGCTGCTGGACAACCGCGGCGGCCGCTGGGCGCTGCGGCAGGCCTTCGCGCTACGCGCCTAGCTTCCTGCGCGCCAGCGCCGCGCCCTGCGCCAGCGCCGCCAGCTTGGCTTCGGCCACCGCGCGCGGCATCGGCGCCAGGCCGCAGTTGGTGCAGGGGAAGAGGCGCTCCCTGGGCACGAACTGCAGCGCGCGGCCGATGGTGTCGGCCACCTCCTCCGGCGTTTCCACCTGCTCGCTGGCGACGTCGATCACGCCCACCATCACGTCCTTGCCGGCCAGCAGCTTCATCAGCTCCGGCGGCACGTGGCTGTGGATGCACTCCAGACTCACCTGGTCGATGCGGCTGGCGGCCAGCGCGGGGAACACCTTCTCGTACTGGCGCCATTCGTCGCCCAGCGTCTTCTTCCAGTCGATGTTGGCCTGGATGCCGTAGCCGTAGCAGATGTGCACGGCGGTCTTGCACTTCAGTCCCTGCGCCGCCCGCTCCAGCGCCTGGACGCCCCAGGTGGCGGCTTCGGCCATGTAGACGTTGAAGGCCGGTTCGTCGAACTGCACGATGTCCACGCCGTCGGCCTCGAGCGCGCGCGCTTCCTGGTTCAGCAGCTCGGCGAAGGCGAAGGCCATCTTCACGCGGTCGCCGTAGAAGCGGTCGGCCACGGTGTCGACGATGGTCATGGGCCCGGGCAGCGTGAACTTGATCCTGCGCCTCGTGTGCGCGCGCAGGAAGCGCGCCTCGGCCTCGTGCACCCGGCCCTTGAGCGCGAGCGGCGCCACCACCTGCGGCACCATCGCCTTGTAGCGGTCGTTGCGGATGCCCATCTCGACCTTGTGCTCGAAGTCGATGCCTTCCACCCGCTCCAGGAAGCCGTGCACGAAGTGCTGGCGGCTCTGCTCGCCGTCGCCGATGACGTCCAGCCCCGCGTCTTCCTGCGCCTTGATCCACAGCAGCGTGGCGTCCAGCTTGGCTTGCGCCAGCGCGGCGCCTTCGGCCTGCCATTTCGGCCACAGCTTGCCGGTCTCGGCCAGCCAGGCGGGCTTGGGCAGGCTGCCGGCGATCGTCGTCTCGAACATGGTCCTGGGTCTCCTCGGGGAGGCGGCAGCATAGCCGGGCCCGCCGCTTAGGGTTTTCGTCGCCTGCCGGCGGGCGTTCGTCGCGGCGCGCCGCCGGCGGCCCGGGCTGGGCTACGCTCCGATCCCGATGAACCCTCCCCCCGCACTGGACGTCCCGCTGCCGCCCGAACTGGCCGGCCGTTCGCAAGGCTGGTTCACGCAGTACCGCCGCTGGCCGGTGTTCAGCCCGGCCTGGGTGCGCGGGCGCTGGCGCGTGGTGGGCACGGTGATCGGCGCCGTCGCGGGGATGCTGCTGCTGTCGGTGCTGGGCGTGGCGCCGAAGGACCGCCCCTGGCTCGGCCTGGTCGAGACCGTGCTGGTGCTGCTGGGGCCGGCGCTGCTGGGCCCCTGGCTGTGCAGCCGCGTGCGGCGGCGCGGCTGGCCGGCGCGGGTCGAAGGCCGGGCGCTCGCGGGCGCCATCGCGGCGGTGGTGATCGGCGCCACGGGCTACCACCTGTTCCTGTCCGAACCTCTCAAGCAGTGGATCGCCGAGCAGACCGGCGACGTCGACGCCCAGGGCAAGCGGCGCCGGGTGGCGATGCTGATCGGCGTGACCGTGAAGTCGGCCGAGGAGGAAGCCCTCAAGGTGCCGGGCAGCGCCGACACGAACGAGCCCGTCAGCCTCACCGTCAACGCGCTGACGCGGGCGCTGGTTGCCTTCCTGCTCGGCGGCGGACTGGGCCTCGTGACGTGGCGGCGCGAACAGGCCGGGCTGGCGGCGCTGGCGCGCGAACAGGCGCTCCGGCGTGCCGAAGCGCAGCGGCGCGAAGCCGAGATGAAGCTCTCGGTGCTGGCGGCGCAGGTGGAGCCGCACTTCCTCTTCAACACCCTGGCCGGCGTGCGCAGCGCCATCGCCACCGACCCGGCGCGCGCCAGCGAGATGATCGACCGCCTGGTGGAGTACCTGCGCGCCGCCATCCCGCGCCTGCGCCAGGACGGCGTCGAGCAGGCCACCGTGGGCGCGCAGTTCGAGCTGGTGCGCGCCTACCTGGGCCTGATGAAGGCGCGCATGCCGCGCCTGGACTACTCGATCGAGGCGCCGGCCGATCTGCTGCGCGCGCGCTGCCCGCCGCTGATGCTGATCTCGCTCGCCGAGAACGCGGTCAAGCATGGCGTGGAGCCCAAGATCGGCCCGGCCCGCGTGGAGGTGAGCGCGGCGCGCGCCGCCGACGGCCGCCTGCAGCTGACCGTGGCCGACGACGGCGTGGGCTTCGGCGAAGGCACGGCCGGCAGCGGCATCGGCCTGGCCAACATCCGCGAGCGGCTGGCGCAGCTGCACGGCGAGGCCGCCGCGCTGACGCTCAAGGCGCGCGAAGGCGGCGGCGTCGCCGCCACGATCACCCTGCCGCTGGAGACCGCCGCATGAGCACCGTGCCGAAGGCCATCATCGCCGACGACGAGGACCTGCCGCGCGCCGAGCTGCGCCGCATGCTGGCCGCGGCCTGGCCCGAACTCGTGATCGCGGCCGAATGCGAGCACGGCCCGGCGGCAGTGGAGGCGATCGAGGAGCATCGCCCCGACGTCGCCTTCCTCGACATCCGCATGCCGGGCCGCAGCGGCCTGGACGTGGCGCGCGCCGCCAGCGGCCGCTGCCACGTGGTCTTCACCACCGCCTACGACAGCCACGCGGTCGACGCCTTCGACGCCGGCGCCACCGACTACCTGCTCAAGCCGATCGACGCCCAGCGCCTGGCGCAGGCGGTGGCGCGGCTGCGCGAACGGCTGGCCGCGGCGCAGGCCGCGCCCGACCTGGAAGCGCTCGTCGAGCGGCTGCGCCTGCGCCCGGGCGAAGGCGGGCAGCGCCTGCGCTGGATCAGCGCCAGCGTGGGCGACACGATCAAGTTGTTCTCGATCGACGAGGTGGTCTTCTTCCAGAGCGACGAGAAGTACACCCGCGTCGCCTGCAGGGGCGACGAGGCGCATGTGCGCAAGCCGCTGAAGGAGATCGCCGAGGGCCTGGACGCCGAGGAGTTCTGGCAGGTGCACCGCGGCACCATCGTGCGCGCCGCCGCCATCGCGCGCGCGCAGCGCGACGAGCTGGGCCGCATCACGCTGCACCTGCGCGACCACGCCGAGAAGCTGCCGGTGAGCCAGGCCTACGCCTGGCGCTTCAAGCCGATGTAGCGCCGGGGTTTACCCGGGGCTGTCGATCCGGGCGGTGCCGGATCGTCGTAGGGTCATGGCCCCCATTCCGCCTTCGAGGACGACGCCATGACCCGCCTGCGCGTGAACTCATTCTCCGTCTCGGTCGACGGCTTCGCCGCCGGGCCGGACCAGAGCCTGCAGGACCCGATGGGCCAGGGCGGCATGGTGCTGCACCAGTGGGTGCTGGGCACGCGCACCTTCCGCCGCATGTTCGGCCAGGAAGGCGGCAGCACCGGCACCGACGACGACTTCGCGGCGCGCGCGATGGACAACCTGGGCGCCTGGATCCTCGGCCGCAACATGTTCGGCCCGGTGCGCGGCCCCTGGCCCGACGACACCTGGCAAGGCTGGTGGGGCGAGGAGCCGCCCTACCACGTGCCGGTCTTCGTGCTCACGCACCACGCACGGCCGCCGCTGGCGATGAAGGGCGGCACCACCTTCCACTTCGTCACCGACGGCCTGCACGCCGCGCTGGCGCTGGCGCGGGCCGCCGCCGGCGGCAAGGACATCCGCGTCGGCGGCGGCGCGGCCACGGTGCGCCAGTGCCTGCGCGAAAGGCTGATCGACGAGATGCACCTCGCCGTCGCGCCCGTGCTGCTCGGCCGCGGCGAGCCGCTGTATGCCGGCCTGGACCTGGCGGCGCTCGGCTACCGCGTCGCCGAGAGCGTGCCCACCGCGGCCGCCACCCACGTGGTGGTGCGCCGCTCCGACTGAAGACAAGGAGAGAACCTCATGGCCACCCTGCCCCCGCTGATCCCCTACCTCGGCTTCGACGGCAACTGCGCCGACGCGATGCGCTTCTACGTGAAGGCCCTGGGCGCGAAGATCGAGATGATGATGAGCGGCGCCGATTCGCCGATGGCGAAGGACATTCCGAAGGAGTTCGCCCACCGCATCATCCACGCCCGCCTGTCGCTGCCCAATGGCGCCATGATCTTCGGCGGCGACGCACCCGCGCACGTTCCGTACGAAGGCATCAAGGGCGTGAGCCTGACGCTGGACTACGCCACCCCGGCCGAGGCGAGGAAGGCTTTCGACGCGCTCGCCGAAGGCGGCCAGGTCACGATGCCCTTCGGCCCCACCTTCTGGGCCAAGGGCACCGGCATGGTCACCGACCGCTTCGGCGTGGCGTGGATCACCAACGGGGAAGTGATCCCGATGTGAGCCTCACCAGGCGTCGATGAAGCCGCGCCGCGGCGGCAGCGGTGCCGCCGCCGCCGCGGCCAGCACGCGCAGCAGCCAGGCGCGCGTGTCGGCGGGGTCGATGACGTCGTCGATCTCCAGGTGGCTGGCCATGTTGAGCGCCTCGCCGCGCTTCACCGCTTCGGCCAGCAGGCGGTCGAAGAGGGCCTGGCGCTCGCCTTCGGGCGCCGCTTCCAGTTCCTTGCGGAAACCCAGCCGCACTGCGCCTTCCAGTCCCATGCCGCCGAACTCGCCGCTCGGCCAGGCGCAGGTGGCCACCGGCGCGTGGAAGTGGCCGGCGGTGAGCGCCATCGCGCCCAGCCCGTAGCCGCGCCGCAGTACCACGCTGGCCACCGGCACGCGCAGCGCGGCGGCGTTGACGAACAGGCGCGCCGCGTGGCGCACCATGGCCGTCTTCTCCGATTCCGGGCCGACCATGAAGCCCGGCGTGTCGACGAAGGTCACCATCGGCAAGCCGTGCGCGTCGGCCAGCTGCAGGAAGCGCGCGAGCTTGTCGCAGGCCGGCGCGTCCAGCGCGCCGCCCAGGTGGCGCGGCTGGCTCGCGGCCACCGCCACCGCGCGCCCGCCCAGCCGCGCGAGCGCGGTGACGACGCCGATGCCGAAGTCGCGCCGCAGCTCGAGCACGCTGCCCTCGTCCATCACGGTGTTCACGATGGCGCGCGGGTCGTAGAGCGCGTTGCGGTTCTCGGGCACCGCCAGCCGCAGCGCGATCTGCTCGCCGCCGCCGGCGCGCGCGGGAAGCAAGGGCTGCTTCACCTGCGCCAGGTAGCGCTTTGCCGCCGCCACCGCGGCCGCCTCGTCCGGCACCACGAGGTCGATCACGCCGTTGGCCGCCAGCACCGGCACCGGGCCGACCGCGTCGGCGTCGACCTTGCCGAGGCCGCCGCCTTCGATCATCGCCGGCCCGCCCATGCCGATGCTCGAGCCTTCGGTGGCAACGACGAGGTCGCAGCAGCCCAGCAGCGCCGCGTTGCCGGCGAAGCAGCGGCCGGCCACGATGCCCACCAGCGGCACCTGGCCCGACAGCGCCGCCAGCCGGCCGAAGGTGGTGCAGTCCAGGCCGGCGACGCCCAGCCAGTCGACATCGCCCGGCCGGCCGCCGCCGCCTTCGGCGAACAGCACCAGCGGCAGCCGGCGCTCGGCCGCCACGGCGAGCAGGCGGTCGCTCTTCTTGTGGTTGAACATGCCCTGGGTGCCGGCGAGCACGGTGTAGTCGTAGGCCATCACCGCCACCGGCACGCCCTCGACGGTGCCGAGCCCGGTGACCAGGCCGTCGGCGGGCGTGTTCTTCTGCAGGTCCTCCAAACTGCGCCGGGTGCGCTGCGCGGCCACGGCGAAGGCGCCGTACTCGGTGAAGCTGCCCTCGTCCAGCAGGTCGGCCAGGTTCTCGCGCGCGCTGCGGCGGCCGGCGGCATGGCGGCGCGCCATCGCCTCCGGGCGCGCGGCGTCGGCGGTGAGCGCGCGCCGCCCCTGCAGGGCGCGCAGCGCGGGGCGCGGCGCGTGCGGGTCGGGCGGCGGCTCG
>CAYVXO010000181.1:0-12574 GCA_964454485.1 uncultured Rubrivivax sp. | reverse complement strand
AGATCGCGCAGCAGATCTTCTGGTACACCGCCTTCACCGCCGACATGACCAAGCCCGGCCTGCCGGTGGTCAACGCCGACGGCACGCCCAAGTGGCGCATGGCCCCCGGCCCCTACGGCCCGTACTGGAAGCAGGGCATGCAGAACGGCTACCAGGACGTGGGCAGCTGGACCTTCTTCAAGGGCCACGACGCCAACAAGATCGCCGCGGCCTGGCTGTACGCGCAGTTCATCACCGCCAAGACCACGAGTCTGAAGAAGTCGATCGCCGGCCTCACGTTCATCCGCGAGAGCGACATCCGCAGCGACTACTTCACCCAGAACGCCAACAAGTACGGCGGCCTGATCGAGTTCTACCGCAGCCCCGCGCGCGTGGCCTGGACGCCCACCGGCACCAACGTGCCCGACTACCCCAAGCTGGCCCAGCTGTGGTGGAAGAACGTGGCCGTGGCGGTGACGGGCGAGAAGACCCCGCAGCAGGCGATGGACAACCTGGCCGAGGAGATGGACCAGGTGATGGCGCGCCTGGAACGCGCCGGCATGGCGACCTGCGCGCCCAAGCTCAACAAGAAGGAAGACCCGAAGAAGTGGCTCTCCGACAAGGGCGCCCCGTGGGCCAAGCTGGCCAACGAGAAGCCCAAGGGCGAGACCATCGCCTACGACGCGCTGCTGAACGCGTGGAAGGCGGGCAAGGTGCGCTGAGCCGAAGCGCCCGGCCAGCCCAGCCGCGCAGCGCCGCAAGGCCTGCGCGGCTTTTTCGTGGCGGCGGCGTTCGACCGGGAAGGCACATTCGCGTACCCTGTCTCAGGTGCCCGTACCCCACGCAGGACAGATCATGAATACCCAGCTCGTGATGACCGTCATCGGTCCCGACCGGCCCGGCCTGGTCAGCGCCCTCTCGAACGCCATCGCCGCCGGTGCCGGCAACTGGCTCGACAGCCGCATGGCCAGCCTGGCCGGGCAGTTCGCGGGCATCCTGCTGCTGGAGGTTCCCACCGGCCGCGTCGCCGACATGCGCAAGGCGCTTCAGCAGCTGGAGTCGATGGGACTGCGGATCGTGGTCGAGCAGAGCGCCGTCGAAGCCGCCGCGGCGGACGGCGCTCGCGTGCTCAAGCTCGAACTGATCGGGCACGACCGGCCGGGCATCGTGCGCGACATTTCGCGCGTGCTGGCCGAGCAGCAGGTGAGCATTTCCGACTTCCACACGGCGCGTTCCAGCGCCTCGTTCTCCGGCGAGGCGATGTTCAAGGCCTCCGCCCTGCTGCGCCTGCCCGCCGGCCTGGACGAGCACGCGCTGCGGCTTTCGCTCGAGAGCCTGGCCAACGAACTCATGGTCGACCTCGACGTGCACCAGGGCTAGCAGCCTGGGCACGGGCGTGATCAGCGCTGCGCCGCCACCCACTCGTCGATCACCCGCTCCAGCGTGTCCAGCGGCAGCGCGCCCTGGTCGATGACGGCGTTGTGGAAGCGGCGCAGGTCGAACTTCGGCCCCAGCGCCGCCTTCGCGCGGTCGCGCAGTTCCACGATCTTGAGCTCGCCGATCATGTAGCTCAGGGCCTGCGCGGGCGTGGAGAGATAGCGGTCGACCTCCTCGCTGACGAATCCGCGATCGACGCCGGTGCGCTCGACCATGAAGTCGATCGCCTGCTGGCGCGTCCAGCCCAGCGCGTGCAGGCCGGTGTCCACCACCAGGCGCGCGGCGCGGAAGGCCTGCCACTGCAGGTGGCCGAAGCGCGCGTAGGGGTCCTCGTAGAGGCCCATCTCGAAGCCCAGCGTCTCGGCGTAGAGCGCCCAGCCTTCGACGAAGGCGGTGTAGCCGAAGCCGCCGCGGCGGAACTCGGGCAGGTTCCTGAGCTCCAGCCCGCGCGCCACCTGCAGGTGGTGGCCGGGCACCGCCTCGTGCGCCACCAGGGTGGCCATCTCCCACTTCGGCTTCTTCGCGAAGCCGGTCGTGTTGGCGTTGAACCAGCCCGGGCGGGTGCCGTCGCGGTCGGGGCCGCTGTAGTACTCGGCCACGTCGGGTCCGCGGAAGGCCGGGATCGCGCGCACGCCGTAGGGCAGGCGCGGCAGCTCGGCGAACAGGCGCGGCAGTTCGGCGTCGATGCGCTTGGCGATGTCGCGGTAGCCGGCCAGCAGCGCCTCGCCGCTGTCGAAGAAGAAGCGGCGGTCGGTGTTGAGGAACTGCACGAAGGCGGCGAAGTCGCCGTCGAACTTCGCCGCCTTCGCGGTCGCTTCCATCTCGGCGCGCAGGCGCTTGAGCTCGCGCTGGCCGATGGCGTGGATCTCGGCCGCCGGGAGCGTGGTGGTCGTCTGCTGGCGCACCAGCACCTCGTAGACCTGGGCGCCGCCGGGCAGGTGGCGCAGCGCGCCGTCGGCCGGCGCCTTCGGCAGGTACTCGTCGGCGACGAACGCACGCAGCTTGCGCAGCGAGGGGATCACCTCGCGCTCGATGGCGGCGCGGCCGGCGGCCTGCAGCGCCGGGCGCTCGGCTTCCGGGATCTCGCGCCCCAGGTGCCTGAAGGGATCGAAGTAGGGGCTCTCGTCCAGCGCCAGCGAGACCTGGCCGTCGATCTGCGCCAGCACGCGCTCCAGCACCGGCCGTGCCGGCACCCAGCCCTGCGCAAGGCCGCCGCGCATGAGCGCGATCTCCTGGTCCATGCGCGCGGGCAGGGCGGCGAAGCGCTTCATGAGGTTGCCGACGTCGGCCTTCGTCTCCAGCCGGGTGGCCTGCATCAGGCTGGCGAAGTCGCTCTGCGCACCGCCCAGCACGCCCACGCGCAGGCTGCGGAAACCGGTGAAGGGCTGCAGCGCGAGCTCGCGTTCGCGCGCGCCGACGAACATGTCCAGCGACACGCGGTCGGCCGGCGCGAGCGCCTCGCGCGGGATCGCCTTCGCCTCGGCCAGCCACTGGCGCGTGCGCGTCTCGTCGGCCGCCAGCGCGGCGGGCGAGAGATCGGCCAGCCGGTCGTCGAAGCGGTGGTCGCCGAGGAAGGTGGCGAGCTCGGGCAGGCGTTGCAGCAGCGCCTGCCACTGGCGGTCGAACAGCGCGTGCAGGCGGCGCGTGATGTCGGGGTCGGTGTGGGGGTCGGCTTCGGCGGCGCGGGCGGGCAGGTCGCCGAGGCCGGCCAGGGCCCCGGCCAGGGTCAGGCCGGCAGCCCTTCGGGTGACGTTCATCGGGGTGTCCGTGGGTGCGTCGGAGCGCGCGATGCTAAGGCCGCGGCAAGGCATCATCCACCCCCATGTCCCATCGTGCCGCGCTCGTCTCCGGAACCGCCTTCGCGCTTGCCGCCGGCCTCATGTGGGGGCTGGTGTTCGTCGCCCCGCTGATGCTGCCGCAGTACCCGGCCGCGCTGCTGTCGGTGGGGCGCTACCTGGCCTTCGGGCTCATCGCGCTGCCGCTGGCCTGGTGGGACCGCGAGCGCCTGCGCGAATTCACGCGCGCCGACTGGCGCGAGGCGGCGCGGCTGGCGCTGGTGGGCAACCTGCTGTACTACCTGTTCCTGGCGGCGGCGATCCAGCGCGCCGGCGGGCCCTTGCCGACCATGATCATCGGCACGCTGCCGGTCGTCATCGCGGTCAGCTCCAACCTGCGCGACCACGAACGCGACGGCCGCCTCGCGTGGGGCCGGCTCGCGCCTTCGCTGCTGCTCATCGCGGCCGGCATCGCGCTCGTCAACCGTGCCGAGCTCGACCGCCTGGCCGCCGACGCCGACCTCGGCCGCTACGCCACCGGCGCGCTGCTCGCGGTGGGCGCGGTGGTCTGCTGGACCTGGTACCCGCTGCGCAACGCCGACTGGCTGCGCGCCCACGCCGACCGCAGCCCGCGCGCCTGGGCCACTGCGCAGGGCGTGGCGACGCTGCCGCTGGCGGCCCTCGGCTACCTGGCCCTGCTGCCCTTCGGCAACACGCTGGCGCAGCCGCTCGGGCCCGAGCCGCTGCACTTCGTGGCGCTGATGTTCGCGATCGGCCTCTTCGCCTCCTGGCTGGGCACGCTCTGCTGGAACGAGGCCAGCCAGCGCCTGCCGACCACGATGGTCGGCCAGCTCATCGTCTTCGAGACGCTGTCGGCGCTGGCCTATGCCTTCGCGCTGCGGCGCGAATGGCCGCAGCCGGCCACCGCCGGCGGCATCGTGCTGCTGGTGGCCGGCGTGCTGACCGCGCTGCGCGCGCGGCCCGTGAAGGCGGGCGCGGCGCACGCGGCCTGAAGGAACAAGCGGGAGGAACGACCGATGGCCCTGCGTTTCGGTGCCGACGTGCTGCCCAGCGAACGGCGGCCCGTGGCCTGGTATTCGCCGCCGGTGCTGCTGCAGGCGGCGCGCGAGGTGCTCTCGTCGGAAGACTTCCAGCGCAACCTGGACCGGCGCGAGAACTTCGCCGGCAGCTTCCCCGTCATCGACTACGCCGGCCTGCCCGGCCTCGACGGCTTCGACTTCCTGGCCGACACCGGCGACGGCGGCAACGCCACCCACACCGTGGCCGCGGCCGCCACCGACGCGGCCATCGTGCCCGAAGGCGGCAGCGCACTGAAGCGTCCGCCGCTGGTGGTGCTGGGCGGCGACCTGGCCTATCCCACCGCGAGCGCGTACGACTACCAGTACCGCTTCCTCGAAGTCTTCAGCCTCGCCTGCCCGACCGATGCCGGCGGCGCGCCCGACACCTGGCGCGAGGTGCTGGCGATCCCGCAGAACCACGACTGGTTCGACAGCGTCACCACCTTCTGCCGCTATTTCGTGGGGCGCGAAGGCAAGCCCGACTTCGTGGGGGCCAACGCGCGCCAGACGCGCACCTACTTCGCCGCCCGCCTGCCGCACGGCTGGTGGATCCTGGGGCTGGACTTCGCGCTGCGCGGCGACATCGACCGCAACCAGTTCGAGGCCTTCTGTTCGCTGTGGGACACCGCGCGCGAAGGCCCGCGCATCCTGCCGGGCGACAACGTGATCCTGGTCTTCCCCACGCCCTACTGGACCGAGCCGCTGGACACCGGCGCGCCGCGCGGCTACACGCGCCGCTTCCAGCGCCTGGAGCACCTGCTGGAAGCGCCGCCGCGGCGCGGGGAAGGCGGGACGGGCGGTGAAGCCGACAGCGCCGGCGCCGGCGCGCGCGTGCGCCTGCGCCTGGCCGGCGACCTGCACCACTACGCCTGCCGCACCGCCGACGCCGACACGCCCGCGTGGCCGGGGGCGAAGAAGCGCATCGCGCTCGTCACCTGCGGCGCCGCCGGCGCCTTCGGCCACGTGACGCATGGCGCCGAAGTGCAGGGCCGGGTCGTGATGGACCGCGGCGCGGCCGCGGGCACGGTGCCCGAATCGCTGGGCCGCCGCACGCGCGTGGGGCTGGTCGACGCCAGCGTCTCGGCCGACGCGGCCGAGCTCACCGGCTTCGAGCACGACACGCTCGTCACCTTCCCCGACGCCGCCACCTCGCGCTGGCAGGCGCTGCGGCAGCTGCCGCTCTCGCTGTTCGCGCCGCGGTTGCGCCACGTGAGCGGGCTGCCTTCGCTGCTGGGCCAGCTCTTCAATTCCAACCTCGGCTTCGCCGCCATCATCGGCCTGCTGTACGCCGCCAACGCGAACGTGAACGCGCTGCTGTTCACGCGCGACCCCGGCGTCGACATGGCCTTCGGCTGGCCCGGCGCCTTCGCGTGGCTGAAGGCCATGTTCTCGGGCCCGCTGGCCTTCGTGTTCAACGCCGCCATGGTGGGCGGCTGCATCCGGCTGGGCTGGGAAGGCACCTGGGGCTGGCCGGCCAAGCTGGCGCTGGGCACGCTGCACGGCATGGCGCATGGCGCGCTCGTGTGGGCGCTGTACCTGTGGGCGGCGGCGCTGCTGGGCAGCGCCAGCGGGCCCGGCGTCTGGGCCCTGGTGGGCGTGGCCGGCGCCTTCGCCGGTACGCTGCTCTTCGGCCTGTACTTCGCGCTGCTGTGCGGGGTGTTCGGCCAGCTCACCAACAACGCCTCGGGCGCGGTGGCGAGCGAGGACCACAAGGGTTTCCTGCGCTTCACGCTCGGTGCGGGCGGGCTCACCATGCACATGCTGGGCTGCGAGCGCGTGCCGCGGCGCTGGCGGCGCGGCGAAGACGGCCGCCCGCAGGCCGAAGGCGCGCCGCCGCGCTGGCGCCTGGTGCAACGGCTGCACCTGGACCCTTGAACGAGCAGGAGACCCTTCAGATGAGCGACAGACGCGCGAGCCGCCGTTCCCTTCTGGCCACCGGCGCCGCGATGACCGGCGGCGCCGTCATCGGCTGCGCCACGCCGGTGACGGCGGCCAGCCAGCCCAAGACCCCGTTCGACGTGCCGCGCACCTACATCCCGGTGGCCGGCAGCGACCTCATGTTCCCGGTGCGGCGCATCTACTGCATCGGCCGCAACTACGCCGCCCATTCGCGCGAGATGGGTTCCGACCCCACGCGCGAGCCGCCCTTCTTCTTCCAGAAGCCCACCGACGCGGTGCAGCTGGTCACCCCCGGCACGGTGGCCGACCACCCGTACCCCACGCTCACCAAGAACTACCACTACGAGGTGGAGCTGGTGTGCGCGCTCGGCAGGGGCGGCCGCAACATCCCGTCGGCGAGCGCGCTCGACCATGTCTTCGGCTACACGCTGGGCCTGGACATGACGCGGCGCGACCTGCAGCGCGCGATGGGCGACGAGAAGAAGCCCTGGGAGATCGGCAAGAGCTTCGACCGCTCGGCCGTGCTGGGCCCGCTGCACACGGTGGCTTCGGTGGGCCACTTCACCGACGGCGCGATCTGGCTCAAGGTCAACGGCACGGTGAAGCAGAACGCGACCCTGAAGCACATGATCTGGTCGGTGGCCGAGCAGATCGCGCAGCTCTCCACCGCGTTCGAGCTGATGCCGGGCGACATCATCTACAGCGGCACGCCGGAGAACGTGGGCCCGGTGGTGCGCGGCGACGTGATCGACATCCACATCGACCGGCTGCCGGACCTGAGCGTGAAGATCGTCTGAGCTAGGCCAGCGCCTCGTCCAGCACCTCGACCCAGTGGCGCACCGGCGTGCGGGTGCCGCTCTGCAGGTGCTGGATGCAGCCGATGTTGGCCGACACCACGGCGTCCACTTCCGAGGGCGCCAGGTGCTTGAGCTTGCGGTCGCGCAGCTGCTTCGAAAGCTCGGGCTGCAGCACGCTGTAGGTGCCGGCCGAGCCGCAGCACAGGTGGCTCTCGGCATGCGCCAGGCGCAGCTCGAAGCCCAGCTCGGCCAGGCTCAGCTCGACGCCGCTGCGCAGCTGCTGCGCGTGCTGCAGCGAGCAGGGCGGGTGGTAGGCCAGCTTGGGCCGCGCGGCCTTCTTCACCCGGGCCTTCAGCGTCTGCACCAGCCCGGGCAGCAGTTCCGACAAGTCCTTCGTGAGTGCCGACACGCGTTCGGCCTTGGCCGCGTACTGCGGGTCGTGCGCCAGCGCGTGGCCGTATTCCTTCACCGTGGCGCCGCAGCCGGAGGCGTTCATCACGATCGCCTCCACCCTGCCCTGCGAGGTGAGGCCCTCGACCAGCGGCCACCAGGCGTCGATGTTGCGGCGCATGTCGGCCAGGCCGCCTTCGGTGTCGGCCAGGTGGGTGCGCAGCGCGCCGCAGCAGCCGGCGCCGTCGGCCACCAGGGTCTGGATGCCGGCGGCGTCGAGCACGCGCGCGGTGGCGCTGTTGATGTTGGGCGCCATCGAAGGCTGCACGCAGCCCATCAGCAGCAGCACCTTGCGCTTGTGCTCGCGCCGCGGCCACAGGCGCGCGCGCGCCGAAGCCGGCGCCGGCACCTTGTCCTTCAGCGCCGCCGGCACGAAGGCGCGCGCCATCTGGCCCAGCTTCATGGCCGGTGCGAACATCTGCGAGGTCAGGCCCTCGCGCAGCGCCCAGCGCGCCATCTTCTCGTTGCGCGGGCGCTCGACGCGGTCCTCGACGATCTTGCGGCCGATGTCCACCAGCTGCCCGTAGGCCACGCCGCTGGGGCAGGTGGTCTCGCAGTTGCGGCAGGTGAGGCAGCGGTCCAGGTGGAGCTGCGTCTCGCGCGTCGGCGGCACGCCTTCGAGCACCTGCTTGATCTGGTAGATGCGCCCGCGCGGGCCGTCCAGCTCGTCGCCCAGCAGCTGGTAGGTGGGGCAGGTGGCGGTGCAGAAGCCGCAGTGCACGCACTTGCGCAGGATGGCCTCGGCGGCCTTGCCTTCGCGCGTGTCGCGGAACTCGGGGGCGAGGTGGGTCTGCATCAGGCGACTTCGTACTGCAGGATCCAGTAGTGCTCGTGCGCGATCCACTGCGGGTGGCGCGCGCGCGGGCCCAGCATCGCGAAGGCCTCTTCGGGCGTCGGGAAGTTCTTCAGCACCTCGTGCGTGCTGCCGTCGTCCAGCGTGCGCTGCTGGTAGGTGTTGCCGCGCTCGTCGCGGCGCGAGATCGGCGTGCTGCTGGTCTGCACGTAGCTGTTGTCGAGGAAGACCACGCGCGCGCCGGGCTCCAGCCTGGCATGCAGCGTCTCCAGCCAGCCGGGCAGTCGCTCCAGCGGCACGTGGCTCCACCAGCAGCCGGCGAAGGCGGCGTCGAAGGTCTCGGCGCCCACTTCGGCCAGCGTGTAGGCGTCGACGGTGCGGAACTCCACGCAGGACGGCATGGCCTTGCTGCGCGCCACGTCCATCGTCTCGGGGTTGAGGTCGGTGGCCAGCCAGCGCTTCGCGTCGCGTGCGCCGTGCGGCGTCCACCAGCCGGTGCCGCAGGCCACCTCGAGCACGCGGCGGCCGGCGAAGACGGCGGGCATCCAGGCTTCCATCGCGCGCAGGTCGTCCTGGCGTTCGGGCTTGTGGTAGACCCGTTCGTAGTAGGCGGCGCGGCGCTTGTAGTAGTCCAGCATTCAGAGCTTCGGGTAGAGCCGGCCGGGGTTGAACACGCCGTCGGGGTCGAAGGCGTTCTTCAGCTGGCGGTGGATGCGCTCGAGCGCCGGCGTGAGCGGGTGGAAAACGTTGCCCTTCTCGCGGCTGCGGAAGCGCGTCGCGTGGCCGCCGGCGGCCGCCGCCGCCTCGCGGATGGGCTCGGCCGGCGTGGCCGTGCACAGCCAGCGCTGGGCGCCGCCCCATTCCACCAGCTGCTCGCCCGAAAGCTTGAGCGGCGGCGCGGTCTGCGGCACCGCCAGCCGCCACAGCGTGGCGCCGGCGTCGACCGCCTTCCTGGCGCCGACGAAGAACTCGTCGGTCTGGTCGCGCAGGCCGGTCCAGAAGCGCTCGGCGAGGCCGGGCTCGATGACCTCGCCGCCCAGCTGCGACTTGGCCGCGCTCACCGCGGCCTGCGCGCCGGCCAGCCGCACCACCAGCGTCTCGTCCCACCAGGCCGAGGCGCTGATCGGCAGCGGCTGGCCGCCCCAGTCGTTGAGCCGGCGCAGCGCGCGGCCCTCGTCGATCTCGAAGCGCAGCGTGGCGGTGGCCGCCGGCCGCGGCATCACCTTCAGCGAGACTTCGCAGACGAGCCCCAGCGTGCCCAGCGAGCCGGCCATGAGGCGCGGCACGTCGTAGCCGGCCACGTTCTTCATGACCTGGCCGCCGAAGGTGAGCAGCTCGCCGCGGCCGTTGAGCATGGTGAGGCCGAGCACGTAGTCGCGCACGCTGCCCACGCTGGCACGCGCCGGCCCGGCCAGCCCGGCGGCGACCATGCCGCCCACGGTGCCGTTGGCGCCGAAGCGCGGCGGCTCGAAGGGCAGGCATTGCCCGGCTTCGGCGAGCGCGGCTTCCAGCTCGGCGATGCGCGTGCCGGCGCGCGCGGTGACCACCAGCTCGGTCGGTTCGTAGCTGCTGATGCCGGTGAGCAGGGTGGTGTCCAGCGGCTCGCCCTGCGGCGCCTCGCCGTACCAGGCCTTGGTGTCGCCGCCGCGGATGTTGAGCTTGCCCTTGCGCGCCGCGGCGTCGCGGATGCGCTGGGCCAGCACCTCGAGGACTGCCTCGGCCGGCACTAGAACCGCTCCAGTTCGGGGAACGGCAGCAGGCCCTTCTTGACGTGCATCTTCCCGTACTCGGCGCAGCGCGCGTGGCTCGGGATCACCTTGCCCGGGTTGAGCAGCCCCTTGGGGTCGAAGGCGTGTTTCAGCGCGAGCATCTGCAGCCGTTCCTCGGGCGTGAACTGCACGCACATCGAGTTGAGCTTCTCGACGCCGACGCCGTGCTCGCCCGTCACCGTGCCGCCCATCTGCACGCTGGTCTCCAGGATGTCGGCGCCGAAGAGCTCGCAGCGGTGCAGCTGGTCGGGGTCGTTGCTGTCGAACAGGATCAGCGGGTGCAGGTTGCCGTCGCCGGCGTGGAAGACGTTGGCGCAGCGCAGCTGGTACTTCTTCTCCATCTGCGCGATGGCCAGCAGGATGTCGGCCAGCCGCTTGCGCGGGATGGTCGAATCCATGCACATGTAGTCGGGGCTGATGCGGCCGCTGGCCGGGAAGGCGTTCTTGCGCCCGCTCCAGAACTTCAGGCGCTGCGCCTCGTCCTTGCTCACTTCCATGCGGCTGGCGCCGGCGCCGGAGAGCACGTCGAGCATGCGGTCGATCTCCTCGGCCACTTCCTCCGGCGTGCCGTCGCTTTCGCACAGCAGGATGGCTTCGGCGTTGAGGTCGTAGCCGGCGTGGACGAAGTCCTCCACCGCGGCCGTCATCGGCTTGTCCATCATCTCCAGCCCGGCCGGGATGATGCCGGCGGCGATGATCGCGGCCACCGCGTCGCCCGCCTTGCGGATGTCGTCGAAGCTGGCCATGATGCAGCGCGCCAGCTTCGGCTTCGGGATCAGCTTGACGGTGACCTCGGTCGCCACCGCGAGCATGCCTTCGCTGCCGATCACGGCGGCCAGCAGGTCCAGGCCCGGCGCGTCGAGCGCGTGGCCGCCGAATTCCACCGGCTCGCCTTCGGCCGTGAAGCCGCGCACGCGCAGCACGTTGTGCAGCGTGAGGCCGTACTTCAGGCAGTGCACGCCGCCGGAGTTCTCGGCCACGTTGCCGCCGATCGTGCAGGCGATCTGGCTGGACGGGTCGGGCGCGTAGTACAGGCCGTAGGGCGCCGCCGCCTCGCTGATCGCCAGGTTGCGCACGCCGCACTGGACGGTGGCCGTGCGCGAATAGCGGTCGACCGCGAGGATCCTGTTGAACTTGGCCAGCGAGAGCGTCACGCCCATCGCGTGCGGCAGCGCGCCGCCCGACAAGCCGGTGCCGGCGCCGCGCGCCACCACCGGCACGCCCAGGTGGTGGCAGGCCTTCAGCACCGCGGCCACCTGCGCCTCGGTCTCCGGCAGCGCCACCACCAGCGGCGGCTCGCGGTAGGCGGTGAGGCCGTCGCACTCGTACGGCACCGTGGCTTCGCGGTGCCACAGCAGCGCGTGCGGCGGCAGCAGCGGCGAGAGCGCCGCCACCACCTCGCGCTGGCGGGCGGCCTTGTCGTTGGCGCTGACTTGGGACTCGGGTGCGTTCATCGGAAGCGGCCGGAGCAGCAAGTCTAAGTCAGTGGACCACCATCGCCGTGAAGGGCCACACGTAGGCCTGCAGGGTGACGAAGATGCCCACCAGGCAGGCGAGTGCGATCGAGTGGAAGAACACGTAGCGCAGGATGTCGCCTTCGTGGTCGAACCAGCGCGTGGCGGTGCTGGCGACGACGATGCTCTGGGCGTCGATCATCTTGCCCATCACGCCGCCGGCGCTGTTGGCCGCGCCCATCAGGTTGGCCGACAGGCCCAGCTGCTCGGCCGCCACCTTCTGCATGCCGCCGAAGAGCACGTTGCTGGCGGTGTCGCTGCCGGTGAGCGCCACGCCCAGCCAGCCCATCAGGGTGCCGAAGAAGGGATACAGCACGCCGGTGTTGGCGAACGCCAGGCCGAGCGTAGTGTCGGTGCCGGAGTAGCGCGTCAGCGTGCCCAGCGCCAGCATCAGCACGATGGTCAGCAGCGAGAAGCGCACGAGCCAGATCGTCCTGAAGAACTGGCCCACCAGCTGCGGCACGCGGTAGCCGGCCACCAGCCCGCCGACCAGCGCCGACAGCAGGATGCCGGTGCCGGTGGCCGAGAGCAGGCCGAAGACGTAGACCGCGCCTTCCCTGGTCGGCTGGGTCACCACCGGCGGCATCTTCTCGACCAGGTTGTGCAGGCCGGCGATCGGGAACGAAGGTGCGAAGAGCGAGTTCAGCCAGGCCTTCACCGGTGGCAGCCCCCAGACGAAGACGAACACGGTGAGGATGGCCCAGGGCAGCCAGGCCTTGACGACGGTGGCGCGCGGGTGCACGGTGGGCGGCGGCGCGACATGGCCTTCACCGCCGTCCTTGTCGTGACCCTTGAGCGAGACCGAGGTCCAGATCGTCCTCGGCTTCCAGACCTTCAGGAAGCCGACGAGCGCGATCATCGAGCAGATCGCCGCGATCACGTCCACCAGCTCGGGGCCGATGAAGTTGGACACCAGGAACTGCGGCAGCGCGAACGAGACGCCGGTGACCAGGATCGCGGGCCAGATCTCGAGCATCGCCTTGCGGCCGGCGAAGGCCCAGATCAGCCAGAACGGCACCAGCAGGCTGAAGAAGGGCAGCTGGCGGCCGATCATGGCCGACACCGCCATCAGGTCGTAGCCG
>CAYVXO010000180.1:0-12713 GCA_964454485.1 uncultured Rubrivivax sp. | reverse complement strand
GGCGCCGCCGCCTGGCGCGCCGCGCTCGCCGGCTGGCTGCAGCCGCCGGCGCCGGCGCCCGAAACCGGCGGCCACGGCACGCTGGAATTCCTGCTGCGGCGCATCCGCCTGAAGGGCGACTTCCCGGCGCTGTCGGAATCGATGGCGCGCATCCAGCGCGTGGCCTCCTCGGAGACCGAGAACCTGGCCAGCCTGGCCGGCGAGATCCTGAAGGACGTGGCCCTCACCGGCAAGCTGCTGCGGCTGGTCAACAGCGCGCACTTCGGCCAGGCCGGCGGGCCGGTGAGCACGGTCTCGCGCGCGGTGGCGCTGGTGGGCTTCGCCGGCATCCGCAACCTGGCGCTCTCGCTGCTGCTGCTGGAACACCTGCGCGACCGCGACCGCGCCGCGCAGCTGCGCGAAGGTTTCGTGCACGCGCTGCTGGCCGGCACCGTGGCCGGCGCGCTGGCGAGCGAGCCGCGCGAGGCCGAGGAAGCCTTCCTGGGCGCGCTGTTCCAGAACCTGGGCCCGCTGCTGGCCGACTACTACCTGCCCGAGGAGGCGGAGTCGATCCGCCGCGACGCCGGCCCCGCCGCCGGCGCGGCCGAGCGCGAGGCAGCCGCGGTGCGCGTGCTGGGCATCGGCTTCGAGGAACTGGGCGTCGGCGTGGCCCGCCACTGGGGCCTGCCCGAAGAGCTGTTGAAGGCGATGCGGGCCCCTGCGGGCGAGCCGCCGCTGCGCGTGCTGGAAGGCGCCGAGCGGCAGCGCTGGCTGGGCCGCGCCGCCAACGAAGTCGCCTCGCTGCTGGTCGCCGCGCCCGACCACGGTGCGGCCGAGCAGCAACTGGCGCGCGCGGCCGCACGCTACGCACCTGCGCTGGGCCAGCCCGCGACCGCGCTGGCGGAAGCGGTGCGCCAGGGCGAACGGCGCTTCGACGGCATGGCGCGCGCGCTCGGCCTGCCGTCGCCGCTGGCACGGCGGCGCCCGGAGGCGCGCGACGAGACCGTGGCCGACTCGCTCAGCCCGCACCGCCTGCAGGCCACGCTGGACCGCGACGCCGCGGCGGCGCCGGCCGCGGCGCCCGCGATGGCCGAGATGCTGGCCGCCGGCATCCAGGACATCACGAACACGATGGTGGCCGACGACTTCCGGCTCAACGAGGTGCTGCGCATGGTGCTGGAGACCATGTACCGCGCGCTCGGCTTCCGGCGCGTCGTCTTCGCGCTGCGCGATTCGAAGAGCGAAGCGCTCACCGGCCGCTTCGGCCTCGGCGATGGGGTGGAAGCAGGCTGCCGCGCCTTCCGCGTCGCGCTGCGCGCCGGTGCCGGCGCCGACCTCTTCGCCGCCGTCTGCGCGCGCGGCGCCGACACCCTGATCGACGACGCCGCCGCGCCCAACATCGCGGCGCGCCTGCCGGACTGGCACCGCCGCCACTTCGCCGCCCCCAGCTTCCTGCTGCTGCCGCTGCAGATGAAGGGCGCCAGCTTCGCGCTCATCTACGCCGACAAGGCCGAGGCGGGCACGATCGCGCTCGGCGAGAAGGAACTCTCGCTGCTGCGCACGCTGCGCAACCAGGCCGTGATGGCCTTCCGTCAGAGCGAACGCTGAAGCGCACGGCGGTGCCGGCCCGGGCGTGACGGCGGTCACGCGCTGGGGGGTCGCGTCGGCCGCCTGGCGGTCGATATTTGAAGAATTCGATGATTCTTCGGAGCGGCCGTGGTCCCCCGTGGCCAGCCCGCTCCAGCGCCCCGGCCCATGACCTTCGAGCCCCTTGCAGTGCCCACCGAGCCGGGAGCGGTGCCCGGCGACGACGCCCGGGACCTGCTGCAGGCGGTGCCGATCGGCCTGCTCGTGTGCCAGGACGGTCGCATCGCGTACGCCAACCCCGCGCTGCGGCAGCAGTTGCGCGCGCGCGAGCAGGACCTGCTGGGCGCGCCGCACGACGTCACCGCGGCCCCCGAGTACCGCGCAATGGCCTCGGCCGCGGTGGCGCGGGCGCTGCGCGGCGATGCCGTGCAGCCCGGGCCGGTGCAGGTGCTGCGCCACGACGGCAGCCGCTTCGACGCCCGGGCCACCTGCCGCTCGGTGCGCTTCGGCGGCCGCCCGGCGGTGCTGGTGGCGCTGCTGGACACCAGCGAGCTGAGCCGTGCGCTCGGCGCCGCCGAGTGGAACGCCGGCATGCTGGCGCGCACCGAGAGCCTGTGCCGCTCCGGCTCGTTCGAGATCGAACTGCCCTCGGGCCAGCTGCAGCCTTCGGACGGGTTGTGCGCGCTGCTCGGGCTGGACGCCGCGGCCGCCGCGGCGCACCCGGTGGACGACCTGGCCTGGGTGCCGGCCGCAGAACGCGCGGCGGTGGCCGCGGCCTGGCGCGGCGCGCTGCCCGACGAGCCATTCGAGTTCCAGCACGGCGTGCTCGCCGCCGACGGCAGCCGCAAGGTGGTGCGCCACCGCGGTGTGTTGCCGGCGGGGGCGCTCGGGGCGGGGCGGCGGCGCGGCATCGCGATCCTGCAGGACATCACCTCGCTGCTGGAGACCGAACGCCGGCTCGAGGCGGTGAGCAACCACAACGAGGTGACGGGCCTGCCCAACCGCAACCGCTTCCTCGGCCAGCTCGAACGTGCCGTGCGCGCGGCCGCGGCGGCGAGGCGCTCGTTCGCGCTGCTGTCGATCGACGTCGCCCGCATCGCCGAGGTCAAGTCGAGCATGGGCTTCGGTGCGGCCGATGCGCTGGCGATGGCCATCGCCGCCCGCCTGGCCGCCGAGAGGCGCGAGGGCGAGACGCTGGCCCAGCTGGGCGAGACCGAGTTCGCGCTCCTGCTGGAGCCCGAGAGCGGCCCCGAGCCCGAGGCGCTGCGCCTGCGCGCGCGCCGCGTGCAGGCGGCGCTGGAGGCCGGCGTGCGCCTGGTCGAGACCGACCTCTACCCGCGCTGCGTGGTGGGCATCGCCGGCTTCCCGGCCGACGGCGCCAGCGCCACCGAACTGCTCGAACGTGCGCAGACCGCGCGCCAGGGCGCGGCGGCCGAAGGCGGCGTGGCCTTCTTCGACGCGGCGTCGAACCGGCGCACGCTGCGCAACATGCAGCTCGAAGCGGCGCTGCGCCACGCGCTGGAGCGCGACGAGCTGCACCTGGTGTTCCAGCCGCAGGTGGACCTGGCGCGCGGCGCGATCTGCGGTGCCGAGGCGCTGCTGCGCTGGAACTCGGCCGAGCTGGGCCCGGTGAGCCCGGCCGAGTTCATCCCGGTGGCCGAACGCGCCGGGCTCATCGGCGCCATCGGCGAATGGGTGATGCGGCAGGCCTGCCTGCAGGCGGCGGCCTGGCGGCGCGCCGGACTGCCGCCGCTGCGGGTGGGCGTGAACCTCTCGCCGGCGCAGCTGCAGCGGCCGGACCTCGCGCTGGAGGTGCACCGCGTGCTCATCGAGACCGGTGCCGACCCCGCGTGCCTGGGTCTCGAACTCACCGAGAGCATGGCGATGGTCGACCCGGAGCACGCCGCCGCAGTGCTGCGCGCGGTGAAGGCGGTGGGGGTGGAGATCTCGCTCGACGACTTCGGCACCGGCTATTCCAGCCTGAGCTGCCTGCGCAGCCTGCCGATCGACGTCGTCAAGGTCGACCGTTCCTTCGTGCACGACGTGACCGCCGCGGCGCACGACGTCTCGGTCACGCGCTCGATCATCACGATGGCGCACGGCCTGCAGATGCGCGTGCTGGCCGCCAACCGCTGCGACATGGTGCAGGGCTTCTGGTTCAGCCCGCCGGTGCCGGCGGCCGAGTTCGAGCAGATGCTGCGCGCCGACAAACGGCTGCCCGAGCGCTTCCTGACGCGGTCGCGGCGACCGCGCACGCTGCTGCTGGTGGACGACGAGTCCAACATCCTGGCCGCGCTGCGGCGGCTGCTGCGGCGCGACGGCTACCACATCCTCACCGCCGGCAGCGCGGCCGAGGGCCTGCAGCGGCTGGCCGAAGGCGACGTCGACGTCATCGTCTCCGACCAGCGCATGCCCGGCCTGAGCGGGGTCGAGTTCCTGCGCCGCGCCAAGGACCTGTACCCGGAGACGGTGCGCATCGTGCTGTCGGGCTACACCGAGCTGCAGTCCATCATCGACGCCGTCAACGAAGGCGCGATCTACCGCTTCCTCACCAAGCCCTGGGACGACGAGCGGCTGCGCGCCCACGTGGCCGAGGCCTTCCACCAGAAGGCCATGGCCGACGAGAACCGGCGCCTCGCGCGCGAGCTGGAGTCGGCCAACGGCGAACTCGCGTCGCTGAACGAGCGCCTGGAGCGTGTCGTCGCGCGCCAGCGCGAGCAGGCCGACCTGCTGGCGCACGGCGCCGGCAGCATGCGCGAGCTGCTGGACGAGCTGCCCGCGCCGGTGCTCGGCATCGACCCCGACGGCACGATCGCCTTCAGCAACGGCGAGGCCGAGCGCCTGCTGGCCGGCGGCGCACTCGGCCGGCCGGCGGCCGAGCTGCTCGAAGGCGACGACACCGCGGTGCGCATCGCCGGCCAACCCTGGCGCCTGCTGGCGCGTCCCTATGGCGAGGCGCACCAGGCGCGGCTGGTCGTGCTGGTGCCGCCGGGCGCGGAGGCCGCCGCATGAGCGCGGCGGCGCCGCAGGCCTTCGCGCGCCTGTTCCGGCACGGCGTGCGCGACCGCGAGGTCCACCCGCTGCTGCACCTGCTGCAGCGCCACCGCGGCTTCGACGGCGTGCTGGCGGCGGTGCCCGTGGCCGCCGCCACCGGCACGGTGCACGCCACCGCGGCGCTGGACCCGGCGGCGCTGGACCGGTGCGTGGGCGCGCTGCCGCCGCTGCCGCAGGCGCTGCTGGCGCTGCAGTCGGCGCTGCGGCGCGACGCCCCGGTGGACGAGATCGTCGACCGCCTGGGCCGCGACCAGGCCCTGGCGGCGCGCACGCTGCGGCTGGCCAATTCCGCCTTCTACGGAGTGCCCGGGCGCGTGGCGACGCTGGGCGATGCGGTGCGCGTGCTGGGCACGCGCGCGCTGGCCTCGATGCTGTCGACGGTGGCGGTGAACGCCGCGTTCGCGCCGCCGCGCTGCGCCGGCTTCGACTTCGGCGCCTTCTGGCGCCATGCCCTCGCGACCGCCATCGCGGCGCGCGCCATCGCGCGCCAACGGCGCGGCCCCGACGAGGAGCTGTGCTTCACCGCCGCGCTGCTGCACGACATCGGCCGCCTCGCGCTCGCGTCCTGCTTCGGCGAGCCCTATGCGCTGGCGCTCGCCGAGGCGCAGCGGCTGGACCGGCCGGCGATCGAGGCCGAACGCGCGGTGCTGGGCATCGCCCACGACGCGGTGGGGGCGCAGGTGGCGCGGCACTGGCGGTTCCCGCCCGCCATCGCCGAGGTCATCGCGACCCACCACGCGCCGCCGCTGGAAGGCGGGGCCGAGCTCTGCGACGTCGTCCACGTGGCCGACGTGGTGGCGCACGGGCTGCAGTTCGCGCACAGCCCGGCCGAAGGACTGCCGCCGCTGCAGCTGGCGGCCTGGCACCGGCTGGCGCTGCCGGCCGAGACCTGGCTGGCCGTGTTCGCCACCGTCGAGTCCGGTGTCGCCGACGCCTGCCGCGCGCTCGGCGTGCAGCCCTGATCTCCAGCCACGCACGAAAGACCCCGCCATGCCCTTCAGCAACCCGATCGCCGGCGCCGATCCCGTCTCCGACCTCAACGCCCGCCTGTCGGCCGCCCAGGCGCGGCTGATGCAGTCGGAGAAGCTGGCCTCCATCGGCCAGCTGGCGGCCGGCGTCGCGCACGAGATCAACAACCCGGTGGGCTACGTGTTCTCCAACATCGGCACGCTGGAGAAGTACGTCGGCGACCTGTTCCGGGTGCTCGCCGCCTACGAGGCCGCCGAGCCGCTGCTGGCCGGCAGCGACCAGGGGCGCGCGCTGGCCGCGCTGCGGCAGGAGATCGAGCTCGACTACCTGAAGCAGGACATCCCGGCGCTCATGAGCGAGACGCTCGAGGGCGTGGTCCGGGTGCGCAAGATCGTGCAGGACCTGAAGGACTTCTCGCACGTCGACGCGAGTCAGGACTGGGAGTGGACCGACCTGCACAAGGGCATCGACTCGACGCTGAACATCGTCAACAACGAGATCAAGTACCGCTGCGACGTGCGCAAGTCCTACGGCCAGCTGCCCGAGGTGCAGTGCCTGGCCTCGGAGATGAACCAGGTCTTCATGAACCTGCTGGTCAACGCGGCGCACAGCATCACGCGCGAGCGCGGCACGATCGACGTGCGCACCGGCTGCGAAGGCGGCCAGGCGTGGGTGGAGATCGAGGACGACGGCTGCGGCATCGCGCCGGAGAACCTGTCGCGCATCTTCGACCCCTTCTTCACCACCAAGGCGGTCGGCAAGGGCACCGGCCTGGGCCTGTCGCTGGCCTACGGCATCGTGCGCAAGCACGGCGGCCGCATCGACGTCGACAGCGAGCCCGGGCGCGGCACCCGCTTCCGAGTCACGATCCCCGTGCAGCGGGCCGAGGCGGCCGCGCCATGACACCGCTGCCGCCGCCCGCGGCCACGGTGCTGTGCGTCGACGACGAGCCCAACATCCTGGCTTCGCTGCAGCGGGTGCTGCGCCGCGCCCGCCTGGGCGTGCTGACGGCGCCCGGCGGCGCGCAGGCGCTCGCGCTGCTGGAGCACACGCCGGTCGACGTGGTGATCAGCGACATGCACATGCCCGACCTGGACGGCGCGCAGTTGCTGGAGACGGTCGCCGCGCGCTGGCCGCAGGTGGTGCGCCTGATGCTGACCGGCCGCGCCGACATGCCGTCCACGCTGGCGGCCATCAACCGCGGCCAGGTCTTCCGCTACCTCCAGAAGCCCTGGAACGAGGTCGAGCTGGTGGGCGCGGTGGAGCAGGGCCTGGAGCGCCAGGCGCTGCAGCGCGAGACCCAGCGCCTGCAGGCGCTGACGCGCCAGCGCAACGAGGAGCTGCAGGCGCTCAACGCGGAGCTGGAAGCGCGCGTGCAGGCGCGCACCGCGGCGCTGCAGGAGGCCGCCGACCGTCTGCGGCGCAACCACCTGAAGGCGATCAAGGTGTTCTCCAACCTGCTGGAGCTGCGAGGACCCGCGCTCGCCGGCCACGGCCGGCGGGTGGCCGACGGGGCGCGTTCGATCGCGCGCGCGATGCGGCTGCCGGAAGACGCCTGCGGCCAGGTCTTCGTGGCCGGGCTGCTGCACGACGTGGGCCTGATCGGCCTGGGCGACGCGCTGCTGGCCAAGCCGGTGGGCCGCTACACCGCGGCCGAGCAGGCCCTTTACCGCGACCACCCGGTGCAGGCCGAGCAGTCGCTGCTGGCGCTGGACGACCTGCACGAGCTGCTGCCGCTGGTGCGCGGCCACCACGAGCACTTCGACGGCAGCGGTTTTCCCGACGGCCTGGCCGGCGCGGCGATCCCGCTCGGCGCGCGCATCGTCGCCGTCGCCGACGCCTTCGACGAACTGCAGAGCGGCCACCTCTGCGCCGGCGGCCTCAGCCGGCAGGAGGCGCGCGCGCTGCTGCGCCAAGGCCGCGGCAGCCGCTTCGACCCCGAGGTGGTCGACGTCTTCCTGCACATCACCGAGCCTGCGCGCCCGCGCGAGCCGCCTTCGCGCGCGCTGGGCACCGGCGCGCTGGAAGCCGGCATGGTGCTGGCACGCGACCTGGTGTCGGCGCGCGGCATGCTGATGCTGACCGCCGGCCACCGCCTGAGCCCGGCGCTGATCGCGCGCATCCGCGACTTCGAGCAGCACCAGGGCGAGCGCATCGAGATTCACGTCCGACCGAAAGGCGAACCATGCAACGCATCCTGATCGTCGACGACGCCCCTCAGGTCCTGTCCGCGCTGCGGCGCGTGCTGCACCGGCACTGGGGCGACGCGCTGACGATCGAGCTCTTCGACGACGCCGCGCTCGCGCTCGCGCGTTCGCGCCAGGTCCGCTTCGACGTCGTCGTCTCCGACCTGCGCATGCCCGGCATCGACGGCCTGGAGCTTCTGACCCTGCTGAGCGCGGTGCAGCCCGACAGCGTGCGGCTGATGCTCACCGCGAGCGTCGATTTCGGCGCCGCCCAGCGGGCGGTGAACGACGCCGCGGTCTTCCGCTACATCGCCAAGCCCTGGCAGGAAGCCGAACTGCTGGCGCACCTGGAGGCCGCGCTGCGCGAGGCCGGACGGCGGCGCGCCGCGGCCTGAAGGCCCGCGCTCAGAACTCCAGCCGGTACAGCCTTACCCACAGCTCGGGCTCGCCGGTGCCGGGCTTGCTGACCTCGAAGCGGCCGTCGCCGCCGGCCGGGCCCTGCAGGGGCAGCGTGCGCCACAGCGAAGGCCGCTCCTGCAGGCGCTGGCGGAATTCCTCGGTGCACCAGATCTGCCCCGGCTCGACGAAGGGCTCCACGCGCGCCGCGCACAGCACGGCTTCGCCGCCGGCGACCACGCGCGCCAGGTCGCTGTCGCGCACGCGCGTCTGTACTTCGCCGTGGTGCAGCACCACGCGCAGGCGCGGCTGGCCGGGGGCGCGGTAGACGTCGTCGATCAGGTGGCGCGCCAGCTGCGCGAGCGCGATCGGGTCGTCGTCGGCGGCGAGCACCGAGTCGCCGCCGCCGGCTTCGGTGATCGCGCTCGGCGGCGCCCAGCGGCGCAGCGCCTCCTCGATCGCCTGGCGCACCGGCACGTCGGTGCCGCCGCGCATGAAGCCGGCGAAGGCGTGCACGTCGGCCTTCAGCACGCAGGCCGGCGCCAGGTCGGTGGCGAACTCGGCCGCGCCGCCGTCGTGCCAGGGGCGGTCGTAGCCGACGATGTTGACGCGGTCGGTGCGCTGCGCGAAGGCCGGGTTCAGGCGCGCGATGGCGTCGTCCAGCACCGGATGCACCAGGTAGTGGGTGGCCGGCGGCAGCAGGCCGTCGGGGTCCAGGCCCGCCTCGCCCGGGCGCAGGAAGCGCTGCCGCCACTCGCCGCGCGCGCGGTCGTGCTGCACGTGGCCGAGCAGGCCCACGCGGTGCATCGCCCAGAGCGCGCGCCGCGTGTCCTCGTCGTCGCCCAGCGCTTCCATTTCGGCGCGCGTGAACACCGGGCCGGGCAGGCGGGCGAGCAGGGCGTCGAGGTCGACGTCGCCGATCGTGGGCGCGATCTCGGCCAGGTACTCCTGCGCGATCTCGGCTGCCGCCGCGTGCACCGTCTCGCGCAGCCGGTGCTCGTGGCGGCGCGCGTCGGGCGGCAGCGCGGCCAGGCGCTCGCCGATGGTCATGAGGTCGCGCGGCCTGAGCAGCGTGTGGCGGCAGATGAACTCGAAGGCGTCCTCTTCCTCGCGCGTGTAGGGGTCGGTGACGCCGGTGCGGCCGAGGAAGGCCTCGAGCGGGCTCGACTTCGCGCGCGCCGGCCGCACCATGCGGTCGCTCTTCACCAGGCGCACGTTGTTGACGAAGATCTCGCGCAGGCTCTCGGGGCGGTAGACGATGTCGATCGCGCTGCCGCGGTACTGCTGCGCCATCGCGGTGCGGCGCGGCAGGCTCGCGTAGGCCTCCTTGCGGATGGCGGCGAAGACCTTCAGGTGGTGGTTCACGCGGCGCAGCTGGTAGGCCACTTCCACCAGCCCCAGCTGCGAGTAGTACCAGACGTTGGGCGAGAGCTCGCCGGCCACGCTGGAATGGCTGGGGTCGCCTTCCACGTGCTTGTTGAAGTACTCGTCGATGCCGTCGATGAACACCGCCAGCGGCGAGCTCAGCGTGCGCAGCCGCGGCACCAGGTGGCCGTCGGTGTCGGCGGCGGCACGCTGCAGGTCGCCGGGGGAGAAGTCCAGCAGGCGCACGAAATGGTCGATGACGCCGCGCAGCTGCTCGTCGCGCACCAGGTTCATCAGGCGCGCGTTCACCTTCAGCCCGTCGGCGGCGCCGAAGTGCTTGAGCGCGGCCAGCGCGATGGCCGCCAGCCACACCTTGGCCCAGGGCAGCGGGCTGGCGGCGAAGTAGGCCAGCGTCTCGCGGCCGAAGATCTTGTCGCCGATCGGCTTGTCCAGCAGGCTGGCGCCGCCCAGGCAGGCGCCGCCCTGGGCGCGCTGCCAGAGGATGCGCTTGGCCTTCAACAGCAGGGTCTTGCCGAAGCCCTTGGTGCCGATGACGATGAACTTGTCGTCGCCGTCGGGGGCGAGGAAGCCGTCGATCTCGGGCGTGCGGTGGAGCAGCGCTTCGTCGAAGTCCTCGGCGACGCGGATGTCGTCGGCGTCAACGGTCCAGGCGCGCATCGCGGCAGGCCAGCTCGGAGGAGGAAGGGGAGGGTGACGAGCCTTAACCCCGGCACCAGTCGCAACGCTTAGGGCTGCTTGGTTCCCCACCTGACCCGGTTGGGCGCGCTTCCATGCGGGGAGGCCCGTCGGGGATGGATTGTAGGCTACCGCAGCTGCAGCGCGTCGTCGCCCCAGGTGAAGCCCAGCGGTTCGACGATGAGGCGCTTCGGGCCGGCCTCCACCGCGCCCGCGACCCAGGCTTCGATGCCGCAAGACCTGGCCACCGCCACCGTGCGTTCGGCGTCCGCCGCCGCCACGTAGAGCGCGAAGCCGGCGCCCATGTTGAGCGTGCCGTAGGCCTCTTCGGCGTCGTGGCCCGCTTCGGTCGCGATGAAACGCAGCACCGGCGGCACCGGCGGCACGGTGTGCACGCGGTAGGTCAGCGCCTTCGGGTGGCGCAGCAGCTTGCGCCAGCCGTGGCCGGTGACGTTGGCGGCGTAGTGCACGCGCACGCCGGCCTTCCACAGCGCTTCGGTCACCGGCGAATACAGCACCGTGGGGGCGAGCAGTGCTTCGCCGTACGAAACGCCCGGCGCGACTTCGGTGAGGTAGCCCTTGGGCAGCCGTTCGGCCAGCTTGCGCGCCAGCGACAGCCCGTTGGCGTGGATGCCGCTGGAGGCCAGCAGCACGATCGCGTCGCCCGCGCCGAGCTGGTCGCCCAGCGAAAGCCGCTCCTTCGGGTTCACGATGCCGGTGCAGCTGGCCGCGAGGTCGATGCGGCCGCCCTCGACGATGCCGGCCAGCGCCGGCGTCTCGCCGCCGCCCCAGGCCACGCCGCAGGTGTCGCAGGCGGCCTTCCAGCCCTGCACCAGCGCCTGTGCGCGGTCGCGGTCGGCAAACCAGTCGCTGCCGCCGGCGGCCCAGTAGGCCTGCACCACCAGCGGCGTGGCGCCGACGGTGACGAGGTCGTTGATCGCCATCGCGATCGTGTCCTGCGCGATGCCCGCGTACCAGCTCCCGCCGGTGAGACGGCTCATCTCGTCGGCCACCAGCGCCTTGCTGCCCAGGCATTCGACGATGCTGGCGATGCAGAACGGCCCCACGTCCACCACGTAGGCCGATTCGCCGCGCGACGCCGCCACCTCGGCGAAGCCGTGCCCGGCCAGGTGGCCGGCGGTGGCGGCGGCGGCGCGTTGCGCGGCCACCTTCAGCGGGTCGATCAGGTCGTAGTTGACGCCCGCCTGCTCGTAGCTGAGCGGGGTGTTCGCGGTGCTGGACATGGCGCGGATTATCCCCGCTGGGCCGCCTCGTAGAATGAACCGCACATGAGCTACGTCGTCCTCGCACGCAAGTACCGCCCCCGCAGCTTCGAACAGATGGTGGGGCAGGAACACGTGGTGCGCGCGCTCACGAACGCGCTCGAACAGCAGCGGCTGCACCATGCCTACCTCTTCACCGGCACGCGCGGCATCGGCAAGACCACGGTCAGCCGCATCCTCGCCAAGAGCCTGAACTGCACCGGCCCGGACGGGCAGGGTGGCATCACCGCCCACCCTTGCGGGCAGTGCAGCGCCTGCACCGAGATCGACGCCGACCGCTACATCGACTACATCGAGCTCGACGCCGCCAGCAACCGCAGCATCGAGGAGATCCGCGACCTCATCGAGCGCGCCGCCTACAAGCCCGGCATCGGCCGCTTCAAGGTCTTCATGATCGACGAGGCGCACCAGCTCACCAAGGACGCCTTCAACGCGCTCTTGAAGACGCTGGAGGAGCCGCCCGAGTACCTGAAGTTCGTGCTGGCGACCACCGACCCGGAGAAGATGCTGCCGACGGTGCTCAGCCGCTGCCTGCAGTTCAACCTGCGGCCGATGGCGCCCGAGACGGTGCACGAGCACCTGCAGCGCGTGCTGGCCGCCGAAGGCGTGGCGGCCGACGAAGGCTCGCTGCGGCTGCTCTCGCGCGCCGCGCGCGGGTCGATGCGCGACGCGCTCTCGCTCACCGACCAGGCCATCGCCTACGGCGGCGGCCGGCTGGAAGAAGCCGTGGTGCGCGCCATGCTGGGCACTGTGGACCGCAGCCATGCGCGCGCGCTGGTCGAGTCGCTGGCGCGGCGCGACGGGCCGGCCCTGCTGGCCACGGTGGACACGCTGCGCGCCGCCGGCGCCTCGGCCGCCGGCACGCTGGAGGAACTGGCCCTGCTGCTGCAGCAGATGGCGGTCGAACAGGCGGTGCCCGGCGCGCTGGACGAACGCGACCCCGACGCGCGCGACGCACGCGACCTGGCATTGGCGATGGCGCCGGACGAGACGCAGCTGGCCTACAGCATCGCGCTGCACGGGCGCGAGGAGCTCGCGCTCATGAGCGACGAGTACGCGGCGTTGACGATGGTGCTGCTGCGCCTGTTCGCCTTCCCGGCCGGCGAAGCGGCGCCGCGCCCGGCGCGTGCCGCGCCGCTGCGTGCACCGGCGCCGCCGGCGGTGGCGGTGCCGGTGGCCAAGGCGGTGCCGCCGCCGC
>CAYVXO010000179.1:0-12731 GCA_964454485.1 uncultured Rubrivivax sp. | reverse complement strand
TGGCCTGCGCGATGGCGGCCAGCGGGTTGCGGATCTCGTGCGCGATGCCGGCCGAGACGCGGCCCATCGCCGCCAGCTTCTCCTGCTGCACGCGTGCCAGCGCGTTGCGCGCGTCCTCCAGCAGCAGCACGCAGAAGGCCTCGGCAGGCGCGCCCTGGGCTTCGGGTGTCGCCCGGCGCATGAAGCGCACGCGCACGCGCAGGGCCTGGCGCTCGCCGCTGGCGAAGACGAGCTGCACCTCGCGGCCGGCCTCCGGCCAGTCGCCTTCGGCCAGCGCGCGTGTCACCGCGCGCGCCAATTCCTCCCATGCCGGTCGCGCGTCCAACCCGAAGGGCGCCGGCGGGCTGAGCCCCTCGTCGACCAGCAGCGCGCGCGCAGCCGGGTTGGCAGCGCGCACGCGCAGCTCGTGGTCGACGACCAGCACGCCGTCGGCCATCTCCTCGATCACCAGCCGGTTCAGCTGCGCCTGCTGGCGCGCCACCTCCAGGCTGCCGCGCGCGGCCAGTTCCTCGCGCGCGAGGCGCGCCGCCAGTTCGCCGGCGAGCACCGCGATCACGAACAGCCCCAGCCCGGCCAGCCCGGTCTGCAGCATCAGCGAAGCGAAGTCGCCGCCCGCGGCGCCGGTGCGCCAGGCGGTCAGCAGCAGCAGGATCGCGACCGCCGCCGCGGTGCCCAGCGCGAGCAGGCGCTGCCCCATCACGCCGGACATCAGCACCGGCAGCACCAGCAGCGCCGCGTAGTTGAAGCTGGAGCCGGCGGCGAACAGGTGCAGCGTGCCGAAGACCAGCAGGTCGACGCCGATCGTCGCCAGCCACTGGCTGCGCCGCTGCGCGGACGGCAGTTGCGGCGCGGTCAGCGGCTGGAAGCGCGGCAGCAGCCACAGCGCCACCGCCTGGGCCCCGTAGACCAGGCACAGCAGCGTCAGCGCCGGCGGCAGCGCGCTGCCCAGCAGGCTGCCCACCCCACCGGCGACGACCAGCGCCACGCCCACGAGGGCACGCGCCGCAGCATAGGTGCGGTAGATGCGGGTGAGCGATCCCGCCTCGCCGGCGGAGCCCGAGCGTACGGCCTCGCCGGCCACCAGCCAGCCGGGGTCGAAGAAGGATTCGCCGCCCAGGCCGCTGTCGCTGGCGCGGCGGCCGGTCGCACGCCGGTCGCCGCGGCGCCGGTCGCCGCGGCGGCGTTCCTGCGCTTCCGGCGTCATCGGCGCCCGCCCGAACGGTTCAGCGCGGCCCGGCGACGCGGTGCGCGTCGCTGCAATAGGGTCGTCCGGCGGCGTCGAAGCGCGCCTCGCTCTTCGGCAGGTGCACCTTGCAGTGGCTGCATTCCAGCATCGACACCGGCTCGGCCTCGCGCGGCGCAGCGCGCGAGCCTTCGGCGCCGCCGACCCTGCGCTGCCGGCCCATCACCACCCACAGCAGCACGCCGACGACGGCCAGCACCAGCAGGTACTTCATGGCGGCGTCCTCCCCAGCAGCACCTCGAACACGAAACGCGACCCGGCATAGGCCAGCAGCAGCAGCACGGCGCCGGCGTACAGCCAGCGCGTCGCGCGGCGGCCGCGCCAGCCGCGCTGGCGCCGGCCCACCAGCAGGGCGGCGAACACGCCCCAGGCCAGGAAGGAGAACACGGTCTTGTGCAGGTCCTGCCGCCACTGGGTGGCGGTGACCAGGCCGAGCAGCAGGGTGGCGGTGAGCACCGCGAAGCCGGCCTCGACGAAGCGGAAGGTCAGCCGCTCCAGCTGCAGCAGCGGCATGCCGAAAGCCGCGCCGCCATGGGCACCGCTGCCGGGGCGCAGGCGGCGGTCGGCGGCGTCCAGCATCGCCGCGTGCAGCACCGCGGCACCGAAGAGGCCGTACGAGCCGACGCCGAGCGCGAAGTGCAGCGGCGCCAGCGGCGAGGCATACACGCGCGACTCGCCGGGAAAGGCCAGCGCCAGCAGCACCGCCGCCGAGCCCGCGAGCGCCAGACCGCGCCGCACCGAAGGCAGCGGCACGAGCCGGCTTTCCACCGTGTAGACCGCCACCACCAGCCAGACCGACATCGACAGCACCGGCGCGAAGCCCAGGCGCGCGCCCGGCTGGTCGGTGCCCCAGCCGCCGATGTCGAGCACCAGCACGGCCAGGTGGAACAGCCAGCCCAGCACCAGCGAGACCACGGCCACGCGGCCGGCGGCGGGCGCTGCCGCCACCACCAGGTAGCCCAGCGTGGCCGCGAGCGCGATGACGAGCGGCGCGCCACCGGAGAGCATCGGGGACGCCGTCGATAGAATCATCGGCCGTAGTTTACTGACCGCCACGCGGCGCCCGTGCACCGCCGGCTTCGCCGCCATGGCCAACGCCCTCACCGATCGACTGTCGCGCCTGGTCAAGACCATGCGCGGCCAGGCGCGCATCACCGAATCGAACGTGCAGGAGATGCTGCGCGAGGTGCGCATGGCCCTGCTGGAAGCCGACGTCGCGCTGCCGGTGGTGCGCGACTTCGTCGCGCGCGTGAAGGACAAGGCGCTCGGCCAGGAGGTGGTGGGCTCGCTCAACCCCGGCCAGGCGCTGGTGGGCATCGTGCACCGCGAACTGGCGGCGACGATGGGCGAAGGCGTTGCCGACCTCAACCTGGCCACCCAGCCGCCGGCGGTGATCCTGATGGCCGGCCTGCAGGGCGCGGGCAAGACCACCACCACGGCCAAGCTGGCCAGGCACCTGATCGAACGGCGCAGGAAGAAGGTCCTCACCGTCTCCACCGACGTCTACCGGCCGGCCGCCATCGAGCAGCTGAAGACGGTGACGAAGCAGGCCGGCGCCGAGTGGTTCCCGAGCGAAGCCTCGGGCAAGCCGCGCGAGATCGCGCTCGCCGCGCTCGACCACGCGAAGCGCCACTACTTCGACGTGCTGCTGGTCGACACCGCCGGCCGGCTGGGCATCGACGAGGCGCTGATGGCCGAGATCCGCGAACTGCACGCGGCGCTGGACCCGGTGGAGACGCTGTTCGTGGTCGACGCCATGCAGGGCCAGGACGCGGTGAACACCGCCAAGGCCTTCAAGGACGCGCTGCCGCTCACCGGCATCGTGCTCACCAAGCTCGACGGCGACTCGCGCGGCGGCGCGGCGCTGTCGGTGCGGCAGGTGGCCGGCGCGCCGATCAAGTTCGCCGGCACCTCCGAGAAGATCGACGGCCTGGAGGTCTTCGACGCCGACCGCCATGCCGGCCGCGTGCTGGGCATGGGCGACATCGTCGCCCTCGTCGAGGAAGTGCAGAAGGGCGTCGACCTCGCGCAGGCGCAGAAGCTGGCCGAGAAGGTGAAGTCCGGCGGCTTCGACCTCGACGACTTCCTGGCCCAGATCAGCCAGATGAAGAAGATGGGCGGCCTGGCCGGGCTGATGGACAAGCTGCCGAGCCAGCTCACCGCGAAGGCGCAGGGTGCGGACCTCGGCCGCGCCGAACGCGACGTCAAGCGCATGGAAGGCATCATCTGCTCGATGACGCCGCTGGAGCGCCGCAAGCCCGAGCTCATCAAGGCCAGCCGCAAGCGCCGCATCGCCGCCGGCGCCGGCGTGCAGGTGCAGGAGGTGAACCGCCTGCTCAACCAGTTCGAGCAGATGCAGGGCATGATGAAGAAGATGAAGGGCGGCGGCCTGATGAAGATGATGAAGCGCATGGGCGGACTGCCCGGCATGCCGCGCTAGGAACCGGCCGCCATAGGGCGGCGTGCAGACTTCACGCCGCGAAGAAACCGCCCCCGGCATCGGAAACGACTCGTCACGTCTTGCTCCCCGGCGCGGCCGGCGGCTGGCCGATACTCTTTTCCAGCGCCCTGGCTGGTCAGCGCTGCCTTGAGCGCTCCCGACGATGAACCTGCTCGATCCGACCGAATCCCCTGCCCTCTTCGCCGCCGTGCTGCTGTTGCTGACGCTGCTGGCGCTGCGCATGCGCCAGGGCCGGCAAGGCACGCGCCGCAACGCCAGCGCGCGCGACGCGCTGGACACGGTGATCGACTGGAAGCCCGAGTCGGCGCGCGTGCTCTCGATCCACGAGCGCCAGGCCTACGACGTGCTGCGGCGCGCGCTGCCGGGCATGCTGGTGCTGGCCCAGGTGCCGCTGTCGCGCTTCCTGCGCGTGCCCACGCGCCATTCGTACAACGACTGGCTGCAGCGCGTCGGCTCGCTGTCGGCCGACCTGCTGATCTGCGACACCGGCTCGCGCGTGCTGGCCTGCGTGGACATCCGCTCGCCGCAGGAAACCGAACGCAGCCGCCGCCGCCACGAGCGCCTGGCGCGCGTGCTGAAGGCCGCCGGCATCCGCGTCTACACCTGGCGCGAAGGGCAGATGCCTTCGCTGGCGGAAGTGCGCAACTCGCTGGCGGCCGACCTGATGCCGCCCGAACCGCCGACCAAGGCCACGGCCTCGCGCCCGAAGCCGCTCATCCCGGTGGCCGACATCGAGGAAGTCCTGGCCGACGGCGACCAGGTCGCCTACGACATGGAGCCGGTGCCTTCCGGCTTCTACGAAGAGCAGGAACCGATGCGCGCCGAGCTGGCGCGCGGCTGAGACTTCAGCCCAGCAGCGCCTGCGCGAACTCGCGCGCGTCGAAGGTCTGCAGGTCTTCCAGCTTCTCCCCCACGCCGATGAAGTAGACCGGCACCACGCGGCCGGCCTCCGCCCCCCAGCGCGCGATGGCGGCCAGCACGCCGCCCTTGGCGGTGCCGTCCAGCTTGGTCACCACCAGCCCGGTGAGGCCGATCGCGGCGTCGAAGGCCTTCACCTGCGCGAGCGCGTTCTGGCCGGTGTTGCCGTCCACCACCAGCAGCACCTCGTGCGGCGCGCCTTCCTGCGCCTTGGCGATCGTGCGCCTGATCTTCTTCAGCTCCTCCATCAGGTGCAGCTGGGTGGGCAGGCGGCCGGCGGTGTCGGCGATGACGACGTCGCAGCCGCGCGCGCGGCCGGCGTTGACGGCGTCGAAGGTGACGGCCGCAGGGTCGCCGCCCTGCTGGCTGACGACCTCGACGCGGTTGCGGTCGGCCCAGGCGACGAGCTGTTCGCGCGCCGCGGCGCGGAAGGTGTCGGCCGCGGCCAGCAGCACCTTCTGGTCGGCCTCGGCCAGGTAGCGCGTGAGCTTGCCGATGGTCGTCGTCTTGCCGGCGCCGTTGACGCCGGCGACCATGATCACCGTCGGGCTGGCGGCGCCCAGCACCAGCGGCTTCTGCAGCGGCGCCAGCAGGTCGGCCACCGCGTCGGCCAGCAGCGACTTCACCGCCGCCGGCTCGGTGGCCTTGGCCTCCTTCACGCGCCGCTTCAGGTCGGCCAGCAGGTGCGCGGTGGCGCCGACGCCGGTGTCGGCCATCAGCAGCGCGGCTTCCAGCTCCTCGTACAGCGCCTCGTCGATGCGGGTGCCGGTGAAGACCGTGGCGATGCTGCCGCCAGTCTTGCGCAGGCCCTGGCGCAGGCGCTCGAACCAGCGCGAGCGCGGCACTTCGGCGGGCGCGCTCTCGACAGCGGCGGGCACCGCCGGCGCGGCAACAACCGGCTCGGCCACCGCGGCAGGCGGCGGCTTTTTCTTGAAGAAGCTGAACATGGATTCCGGCCTTGCGCGGCGCCGCTATAATTTCGGGCTCGCAGGCGCTTTAGCTCAGTTGGTTAGAGCGACGGAATCATAATCCGCAGGTCCGGGGTTCAAATCCCTGAAGCGCCACCAGACATTCGGAAAGCCCCGCAGGTCACGTACCTGCGGGGCTTTCTTGTTGGCGTACGCCATGCGATCGATGGCCAAGCGCACGAAGAGGGCCGGTCACCGCTGAAGTGAAGCCGTTCAGCGGCTCCGTCGCCCCCAAACCCCGCTACGGATGCCGCCTCCGGGCGAAGCCGGCGAGCGCCGCGACCCCGACCAAGGCCAGCGTGCCCGGTTCCGGGATCGGGGCCACATCCGTGTAGTCGATGAACCGCGCGCGCACGAAGTCGGTGTCGGTGAAGAGCCCCGCGGAGGTCGCGAATGTCGACCAGGGTCCGAAGCTGCCCGCCGTGCCGAACGCGTACGACCCGAAGAAGTCGGTCGTGTCACCGGCTGCATTGCCGATCTGAAGCCTGACCTGATCCGCCCCGGCCGGTGCTGCCAAGGGCACCCAGCCCAGCGTCGTGATGGTGTTCGTGGTGAAGTCCTGAAGCAGGAAACGGATCACCTCGCCGCCGAAGGCGTCGTTGTACTGGACGTCGAGTTCCGCGACCCGCGTCTGGCCCTGGCCCAGGACGATGTCCTGCACCTGGATCCCGTAGCCGTTGATCAGCGGCCCGGACGGCGTGGTGAGGCCGAACGTCCCCGCCACGCTGATCTGGTTGGCGCTGGTGAGGCCGGCGGCCGGATTGGCGGGGTTGACGTTGGAAAGCAGCTGGACTCCCAGCGTCGAGCGCGACTGCCCCAGGGCATTGGTGGTCGGCTCGCCCCAATCGCTGTTCAGCGTCAACGAACCGCCCGACTCCGCGCCCGCCGGGAACGCACCCGTGACGCCGTAGGTGCCCGCCTCCTGGGTCGGCGTCAGGTTGTTGGAGAAGGTGTCGGCGAAGAAGCTCGTGCCGTCCTTCTGCACCGAGAACTCATCGATCTGGACCGTGATGGCGTGACCCGATGATGAGGTCAAGAAACCTGCAAGGGCCAGCGTGATCCCGACCATGCTGCGCAGCGTGATGCTCGCCATTGCTATTCCCCGGTTTGCCGAAAACCCCGGTGCCTGCCCGGGACCGCGCTGCGACTGTGGTCCGAATCGGTCCTGGCTGCGTTGCGGCTGCGCAAGCCCGAGGCCTACGCCCCGCGGAAGCGGCGGCCGCGGGTCAGGACGAACGAGCGTCGGTTTGGAATTCCGAATCGCCGCCTGCTTTTTCGAAGGCGCGCCGGTCGCGCGGACCTTCGGACTCGCCGGCCAGCCAGTCCACCGCCCAGTCCAGCGCTGCCCCCAGATGCGCCGCCGCCGCCGACCCCAGAGCGTCGCCCAGGCCGAAATGTTCACCTCGGATCGCGAGCTGGAAGCAAGGTGGCGGCCTGCCGCCGTTCACCCGTTCGAAAACGGCCAGCAGGGCGGCCGGCGCCATGGCGTGCGTGGTGAGGCCCCAACCGGCCGGAGCCGCCTGCACCCGGTGGCACTCGAACGGCGGCGTCGCCGTCGCACTGGCGTCGACGAAGAGCACGCTCTCGCGCCCGATCAGGTCAAGTGCGTGCTCGGGCATCAACTGGTGCTCTTCCAGCACTTCGACGCCTGGCAGCGCCAGCGCGCGCAGCCGGTCGGCGAACAGCGGCCCCAGCGCGTCGTCGCCGCGCGCCCGGTTGCCCCAGGCCAGCACGAGCGTCGGGGAAGGCTTGCTCACGCGCCGTCGCGCCGCCGCTGGTCGACCACGGACCCGTCGGCCGCCAGCAACGTCACTTCCAGCGGCATGCGGCCCAGCGCGTGCGTCGCGCAGGACAGGCAGGGGTCGAAGGCGCGCACTGCCACCTCGACGCGGTTGAGCAGCGCCTCGGTGATGCGGCGGCCGTCCAGTTCCTCGCGCGCGACGCTGCGGATCGCCTCGTGCATGGCCTCGTTGTTGTGGGTGGTGCTGACGATCAGGTTGCACAGGGTCACGAGGTCGTCGTCGCCCACCTCGTAGTGGTGGATCAGGGTGCCGCGCGGCGCCTCGATGACGCCGATGCCGCTGCGCCGGCGCGTGCCGGTCGCGACGAGCTCGCCTTCCAGCAGCTCGGGGTCGGCGAGCAGTTGCTCGATGACCTCCACGCAATGCAGCATCTCGATCATGCGCGCCCAGTGGTAGGCCAGCGTCGAGCCCACCGGCCGCCCGCCGCCGCGGGCGACGAACTCGCGCCGGCCGGCTTCGGCCAGCGGCGTCGGGATGAAGTCGCAGTTCTGCACCCGCGCCAGCGGGCCCACGCGGTACCAGCCCTGGCGCGGCCCCAGCGTCTTCAGGTAGGGGAACTTCATGTAGGTCCAGGGCCGGACCTCTTCCTCGATCAGGTCCAGGTAGCCCTGCACCGAGGCGCCGTCGAAGAGGATGCGGCCTTCGGGGTCGCGCACGCGGATCACGCCGTCGTAGAGCTCGAGCGCGCCGTCCTCGCGCACCAGCGAGAGCCAGTGCGAGTCGAAGCGCGCGAAGCCGTCGTGCAACGCCGCGTTGGCGTCGTGCAACTGGCGCACGAGCGCGAGCGCGCCTTCGGCCCATGCCTTCATCTGCCCGACCTCGGCGGCCAGCGCGTCGCGGTCGGCCGGCGCCAGCGCCTTGTTCACGCCACCCGGCACCGAGCCCGTGCCGTGCACGCGCTTGCCGGCGGTGGCGCGGATCACCTCCTGGCCGAAGCGGCGCAGACCGACGCCCTGGCGCGCGATGTCCGGGTGCGCGGCGGCCAGCCCGACCAAGTTGCGCCGCGCCGGTTCGGCGTCGAAGCCGAACAGCAGGTCGGGGCTGGCGAGGTGGAAGAAGTGCAGCGCGTGCGACTGCATCACCTGCCCGTAGTGCATCAGGCGCCGGATCTTGGTCGCCGTGGGCGGCGGCGTGGCGCCGACGACGAGGTCGAGCGCCTTCGAAGCCGCCAGGTGGTGCGAGACCGGGCAGATGCCGCACAGCCGCTGCACCATCACCGGCACTTCCCAGTAGGGCCGGCCTTCGATGAACTTCTCGAAGCCACGGAACTCGACGATGTGCAGGCGCACCTGGTGCACGTGGTCCTGCTCGTCGAGCAGCAGCGTGACCTTGCCGTGGCCCTCCACGCGCGAGAGCGGGTCGATGGCGACGCGTCGCAGGTGTTCAGTCATAGCGCAGCAGCCCGTGGCCCAGGTGCGGCGTGCGCCCGGCCAGCAGGTCGGTGAGGAAGGCCCAGAAGGCGTCGGCCGAAGGCGGGCAGCCGGGCAGGAAGTAGTCGACGTGCACCACCTCGTGCAGCGGGTGCACCTGGTTCAGCGGCAGCGGCAGCTCGGGGTCGTCGGGCACCGCGCTGCCGGCGGCCAGGCCGCGGCGGTGGCGGTAGACGTCGATCAGCAGCTCGCCCACGTCCAGGTGGTTGCGCTGCGCCGGCAGGCCGCCGGTGATGGCGCAGGCGCCCACCGCCACGAGCGTCTTGCACTGGCGCCGGAACTCGCGCAGCACGGCCACGTTCTCGGCATTGCACAACCCGCCTTCGACGAGGCCCAGGTCGCAGGGGCCGACCGCCTTCAGGTCGGTGAGCGGCGAGCGGTCGAACTCGACATGCTCGACCAGCTCGAAGAAACGCTCGTCGATGTCCAGGAACGACATGTGGCAGCCGAAGCAGCCGGCCAGCGAGACCGTGGCCACGCGCAGCTTGGGGGCGGCCGGTGCGTTCATGCTTCGTCGTCCTGTGCCACCGGCTTGCGGTCGAAGCGGCGTTCGCCGATCGGCACCGCGAAGCCGCGCCGCTTGGGCAGGATCACGCCCACCGGGCACACGCTCGCGGCGCGGTCGTCCGCCGAGAACGCGGTGTCGCCCAGCCGGCCGCTGACGCTGTTGACCAGCAGCCGGGTGCCGATGCCGTGGCCGCCGATCGCGAACACCGACTTGCCGTCGACCTCGCGGCTGGCGCGCACGCACAGCTCGCACAGGATGCAGCGGTTGAAGTCCAGCAGCATGTCGGGGTGGCTGGCGTCCACCGGGCGGTCGGGATAGAACTCCTCGAAGTGCGGGCCTTCCATGCCCAGCTGGTAGGCGGTGGCCTGCAGCCGGCACTGGCCGCTCTTCTCGCAGCTGGGGCAGAAGTGGTTGCCTTCGACGAAGAGCATCTGCAGCAGCGTCTTGCGCAGCGCGTTCAGCTCCTCGGTGTTGTTCTCCACCTCCAGGTCGGGCGCGGCCTGCAGCGTGCACGCGGCAGCGGCGCGGCCGCCGGCCTTCACGGTGCAGATGCGGCACGAGCCGTGCGGGTGGAAGTCCGGGTGCCAGCACAGGTGCGGGATGTAGCGGCCGGCGCGGCGCGCCGCCTGCATCACCGTCTCGCCGGGGGCGAAGGGCACGTCCTCGCCGTCGAGCAGGAAGGTGGTGCCTTCGCTCATGCCGCCTCCTCGCGACCATGCGCGGCCGGGTCGTCGCGACCGGTGAGGTGGCGCGCGATCGCCAGTTCGGCGTCGAGGTCGAAGGCGGGCTCGAAGTGCAGCGACTTCAGGTGCCGTTCGTACGCAGGTCGGAACTTCTGGATCGTGTCGCGCAGCGGGTTGCAGGCGCTCGCGCCCAGGCCGCAGTGGGTGGCGGTGTGCATCAGCTTGTCCAGCTCGAAGAGCACGTCGATGTCGTGGCGCGACCCGTGGCCCGCGGCCAGCTTGTCGAGCCGCTTGACGACGAGCGCGGTGCCGACGCGGCAGGGGGTGCAGAAGCCGCAGCTCTCGTGGGCGAAGAAGTGCGCGAAGGCACGCGCCACCTCGAACATGTCGCGCCGGCGGTCGAACACCATGAAGGCGCCGGCGGTGGGCACGTCCTCGAAGGCGATGCGGCGGCCGAACTCGAACGCCGACAGGCAGGTGCCCGAAGGCCCGCCCACCTGCACGGCCTGGGTGTCGCGCGCGCCGCAGTCTTCCAGGATGCGCTCGACGCGGGTGCCGAACGGGTATTCGTACAGGCCCGGGCGCTCGCAGTCGCCGCTCACCGAGTGGATCTTGGTGCCGCTGGACTTGGCGGTGCCGATGGCGGCCCACCAGGCGCCGCCCTTCTGCGCCACGTGCGCCGCGGCGCAGAAGGTCTCGACGTTGTTGACCACCGTCGGCCAGCCGCGGTAGCCGTGCTGCACCGGGAACGGCGGCCGGATGCGCGGTGTGCCGCGCTTGCCCTCGAGCGACTCGATGAGCGAGGACTCCTCGCCGCAGACATAGGCGCCGGCGCCCAGGTGGATCTCGATGTCGAAGTCGAAGCCCTCGCGGCCGGCGATGGCGCGCCCCAGCAGGCCGGCGGCGCGGCGGCGCGCCAGCACCGCTTCCAGCCCTTCGAGCAGGAAGCGGTATTCGCCGCGCAGGTACACGAAGCCCAGCCGCGCGCCGGTGACGAAGGCGGCCACGGTCATGCCTTCGAAGACCTCGTCGGCATGGCGCGCCAGCAGCACGCGGTCCTTGAAGGTGCCGGGCTCGCCTTCGTCGGCGTTGCAGACGACCACGTGCTCGGCGCCCGGCGCCTCGCGCGCCAGCTTCCATTTGGTGGCGGTGGAAAAGCCGGCGCCGCCGCGGCCGCGCAGGCGCGAGGCCTCGATCTCGGCCAGCGTGGCCTCGGCACCGCGCGCCAGCGTGGCGGCGATCGCTTCGCCCACGGGCGGCGCTTCGGCCAGCAGCACCTCGGCGCGCCGCACGTGGTCCTCGACCACCGACCACTCGGCCGGCCACCAGGCCGGCGGCACGCGCTGGCGCACCAGATCGGCCAGCTGCGCCACGCGCGCCGGGTCCAGCCGCGTCACCACCTGCAGGTGGTTGACCAGCAGCGCCGGGCCCTGGTCGCCCAGACCGGTGCAGGAAGTGCGGTCGACGCTGACCCAGCCGTCGTCGCTGACGCGGCCGGGCGCCACGCCCAGGCGGCGGCAGAGGTCGGCCATCAGCGCCTCGCTGCCGGCCATGCGGTCGGTGACGTTGTCGCTGAAGAGGATGCGCACGCTGCCCACCGGCTGCAGGTGCAGGAAGCGGTAGAAGCCGGCCACGCCCTGCACCTGCGCCAGCGTGAGGCCCAGGCCCTGGGCCACCGCGGCCAGCGTGGCCGGCGGCAGCCAGCCCGCTTCGGCCTGCAACTCGCGCAGCACCTGCACCAGGCGGTGCACGTCGTGGCCGTGGCGCGCCAGCACGGCGGCCACGGGATCGTCGGCGAAGGCGGGTGCGCTCATGGTGACGACGGTAGGCTTTCACGACGCTAGCCGCTTGAGCGGCGTCAAGCAAGGGCCGCCGCGGTAGACTGCCGGCCCCTCACCACAGCCCCTGGCTCTACACCATGACCCGCTGTGCCCTGACGGCAGCCGCCTGCGTGTGGCTGGCCGCGGCCGCCCCGGCCTTCGCGCAGGACTCGCGCCCCTTCCCCGCCGACGCGCTGCGCGGCGAACTCGTCGTCACGCTGCCGCCGGAGGTGCTGCTCAACGGCCAGCCGTCGCGCCTGGCGCCGGGCGCGCGCATCCTGGACCAGCGCAACCTGCTCCAGCTCTCGGGCGGCATCGTCGGCCAGCGGCTGCTGGTGAACTACACGCTCGATTCCGCCGGCCAGCCGCTGACGGTGTGGATCCTGACCCCGGCCGAAGCGGCGCGCCAGCCCTGGCCGCGCACGCGCGCCGAGGCGCAGTCCTGGCTCTTCGATCCCGCCGCGCAGGCCTGGGTGAAGCCATGAAGAAGGTCTTCATCCGCACCTTCGGCTGCCAGATGAACGAGTACGACTCGGACAAGATGGCCGACGTGCTGCGTGCCGCCGAAGGCTACGAGCCGACAGCCGACCCCGAGGAGGCCGACCTCATCCTCTTCAACACCTGCTCGGTGCGCGAGAAGGCGCAGGAGAAGGTGTTCAGCGACCTCGGCCGCGTCAAGCACCTGAAGAAGAAGGGCGCGCTCATCGGCGTCGGCGGCTGCGTCGCGAGCCAGGAAGGCGCGGCGATCGTCGAGCGTGCGCCCTACGTCGACATCGTCTTCGGACCCCAGACGCTGCACCGGCTGCCGCAGATGATCGCGGCGCGGCAGGCGCAGCGGCGGCCGCAGGTGGACATCAGCTTCCCCGAGATCGAGAAGTTCGACCACCTGCCGCCGGCG